>JALHRH010000109.1 GCA_022841565.1 Mycobacterium sp.
ATCGCCACCGCCACCACCCGTGAAGGGCACGCTGGACACCCCGCCCGGCAGGGGCGCCTCGCCTGGGGCCGGGGCACCGTCCGGCGGTACCGGTGCGCCCGGCGGCAGTGCCTCGGGAGCAGGCGCCGGCGCACCCGGCGCGCGATCCGGAACTCGATCGAGGGCAGGCCCGGGATTGGCCAGCGCGGTGCGCTGGTCCGGCGTCAACGCTTGATACTGCGACTTGACGACGGCGATCTGTACCTGCAGCTGACTCTGCTTGTGCTGCAGGTTCGCCCGCACCGCCGCAGCCTGCTCGGCGGCGGCCTTGGCGTCGGCGGCCGACCGCGCGGAAGCCTGCTCGGCCTTTATGGCCTCCTCACCGGCAGCTTTGAAACTGGCCATCTGCGCAGACATTTGACCCGCCATCACCCGCTGCACCGCCAGCCCGTCGATCAGCAGCTGCGGCGACCCAGCGGTCAGGATGGCATCCAGACCATCGGTGCGGCCACCCATGTACGTCGCGGCGGCAACCTTGTTGACCGCGCCCTGGAAGGTGGCCAAGCGCGCCTTCGCGGCTTCCAGCTTGGCCTGGTCGTCGGTCAGCTTCCGCTCCGCAGCCTGCTGGGCAGCGATTTTTTCATTCAGGTCGAGCTGAGCGCTATGCATCGCCTCGGTGGTCTGCTCAGCCTGCCGAGACAGCTCGTTGAGTTTCGCCAACGCGTCATCGGCGGGATCGGCCAGCGCGCCGGCGGCCGTGATGCCGGTGAACACGATGAAGCTCGCAAACGAACCGATGGCGAACCGCCTGATAACGCGCGCGATCGAATGCCTACAGTCGAGCCTCAAGATTTGCTTCCTTAAACTGCCATCGACGTAATTCGCCGAGCGGGTTTAGGTCTCAAACAGGTTACGAAACGATATCGACGTTTGTCCAAAGGGAGGGATTAAGAAATTAGGAAGATTCTTGTCATTTCTATGTGAGAGGTTTGCGTGCCGTCGTAGACCCTACACGACCCGTCGAGCCGCTCCGTTAGGCGACACAGCCCGTTCGCGCCGGATGGGCACTAGCCGCAACCGTGGTGCCAGCCCAGCCTCGGCCAACGTCTCCAACGCGACTTGTTCGTCGTACGAAAGGGTTTCGGGCACTCCGAGCAGAACGCTCACCACACACTCGCGGCATCCTGGGCCGCGTACCGCACAATCGTCGCAGTCGATGACCACCGGCTCCCCCGGCCTAGCCGCGGTGCCACCGGTCGTTTCGGATCCGTTGCTGTATTCCATTGGGTCGGTCCTCTCCCTAATGCTTTAGCTCCCTAAGGCCAACTGCACCGCACGGTAACGGTGGGCACCGACACGTAGCCGGATTCGATGCGTGTCGGTGCGGATGCCTAACGTCACCGCCATGGGTGCGATCGGTGGGACTCAACTCAGCTTCGCAGGGTTGGACTATCGAGTCGCCGCTGCCGAGGTGTCGTTGCGCGACACCACGTTCGTCGTGGTCGACCTTGAAACCACCGGTGGACGCGCCCATGGCCGGGAGGGCGCCACCCCGGACGCGATCACCGAGATCGGCGCGGTCAAGGTGTGCGGCGGCGCGGTGCTCGGCGAGTTTGCCACCTTGGTTGACCCGCAACGCAGCATCCCACCCCAGATCGTCCGGCTGACCGGGATCACCACGGCGATGGTGTGTGATGCCCCGACCATCGACTCCGTCCTACCGATGTTTTTCGAGTTCGCCGGCGACTCGGTCCTGGTGGCTCACAACGCCGGCTTCGACATAACCTTCCTGCGCGCCGCGGCCGAACGGTGCCACCTCAGCTGGCCGCGGCCACGGGTCTTGTGCACGGTCCGGCTGGCGCGCCGAGTCCTCAGCCGCGAAGAAGCTCCCAGCGTGCGGCTGGCCGAGCTGGCGCGGATCTTCGCCGTCGCAACCCAGCCGACTCACCGCGCCCTCGACGACGCCCGCGCCACCGTCGACGTGTTGCACGCACTCATCGAGCGAGTCGGCAATCAGGGCATACATACCTATTCCGACCTGCGCTCGTACCTGCCAAACGTCACCCCGGCCCAACGCCGTAAGCGGGTGCTGGCCGACGGTCTGCCGCACCGGCCGGGCGTCTACGTGTTCCGCGGCCCGTCCGGCGAGGTGCTCTACGTCGGCACCGCGGTCGACCTGAAGCGGCGGGTGAGCCAGTACTTCAACGGCAGTGACCCACGTGGACGGATGAAGGAGATGGTCGGCCTGGCCCACAGCGTCGACCATGTGGAGTGCGCCCACGCGCTGGAAGCGGGCGTGCGTGAGCTGCGGCTGCTGGCCGCCCACGCCCCGCCGTACAACCGCCGGTCCAAGTTCCCGCAGCGCTGGTGGTGGGTGGTGCTCACCGATGAGGCGTTCCCCCGGTTCTCGGTGATCCGTAACCCGCGGCGCGAGCACGCCATCGGCCCGTTCCGGTCCCGAACCGACGCAGCTGACACCGCATCACTGCTCGCCCGCTTCACCGGAGTGCGAACCTGCACCAAGCGGCTGGGGCGCTCGGCCCTGCACGGTCCCCTCTGTCCCGAGGTCGAGCTCGCACCCTGCCCCGCCGCCCGCGACCTGACGCCCGAGCAGTACGCCGAAGCGACGCGGCGCGCTCAGGCTTTGATCGACGGGTCGGACAATTCCGCGCTGGTTGCGGCCATTGGCCAGGTGGCGGTGCTGGCCGGGCGTCACCACTACGAGAGCGCTGCCCGGCTGCGTGACCACATCGCCACCGCCGTCGAGGCGTTGTGGCGCGGACAGCGCCTACGGGCCCTGACCGCGCTGCCCGAGCTGATCGCCGCGGCGCCCGATGGACCCACCGGAGAGGGCGGCTACCAGTTCGCCGTCATCCGGTACGGCCAACTCGCGGCTGCGGGCAGTGCCCGGCGTGGGGTGCCCCCGATGCCGGTGATAGACGCGATCCAGGCCGGCGCCCAAACGATCCTGCCGTCGTCGGCCCCGCTGGGCGGCGCATTAGTAGAGGAAACGGCGCTCATCGCGCGGTGGTTGGCCGCGCCCGGGGTCCGCATCGTCCGGGTGACCGGCGCCGACCAGGCCACGGGTTGGACGTCCCCCGTACGCGCTGCGGGCGCCTGGGCGGCCTGGGCGGCTACCGCACGTTCGGCGCGGCTGGCCGGTCGCCGAACCGAGGCCCAGTCAGACTTGCTGACTGAACCGCACCCATCGCGCGAGCAGGTGTTTGGCCGCCCCGCTGTCGATCGCAACGCTGGCCCGCCGCAACCCGTCCTCCCACGCCGGCAACCATTCAGCGCGGCTGGATAACCCCGCGTGGGCGACGAGTGCCCCCGCCGCGTTGAGCACCACGGCGTCGCGCACCGGCCCCCGGGCGCCGTCCAGCACGGCGCGCACTTCGGCGGCATTGGCTCGTGCGTCTCCACCGCGCAGCTCGTCGAGATCAGCCCGCGCGAACCCGAATCCCGCGGGATCGAACGTGAGCTTGTCGACGGCGCCGGCCCGCACCCGCCAGATGGTGCTGGTGGTGGTGGTGGTGAGCTCATCCAACCCATCGTCGCCGTGCACCACCAGCACACTGGACCGGCGCCCAGCAAACACGCCAGCCATCACCTCGGCAAGGTCGGCGAAGGCACAACCGATCAGCCCAGCCCGTGGCCTAGCTGGATTCGTCAGCGGTCCAAGGAGATTGAACACCGTCGGAACCCCGATCTCACGACGCACCACGGATGCGTGACGGTACGACGGGTGAAACTGCGGCGCAAAGCAAAACCCGATCCCCACCTCGGCGACGCTGCGCGCGACCTCTGCGGGTCCCAGCCCGATGCGCACCCCGAGCGCCTCGAGCGTGTCGGCGCCACCCGACAACGAGGACGCCGCCCGGTTGCCGTGTTTGACCACCGGCACCCCGGCGGCCGCGACCACGATCGACGCCATGGTGGACAAGTTGACCGTGTTCACCCCGTCTCCGCCGGTGCCTACGACGTCGACCGCGTCCTTGGGGACGGCGTCAACCGGCATCGGACGGGCGTGGTCGAGCATCACGCCCGCCAGTTCGCTGACTTCGTCGGAGGTCGGGCCCTTCATCGTCATTGCCACGGCAAAGGCCGCAATCTGGGACGGCCGCGCGCCGCCGCTCATGATCTGATTCATCGCCCAGGCGGCCTGACCGCGCAGCAAGTTCTGCCGGTCCGTCAGCCGCCCCAGCACTCCCGGCCACGACGGCGCGGCGGACGCACCAGCCTCAACGGACTCAGCCACGTCGCCGATGGTCCCACGAGAACCGACCGCCCCCAACCGCGCGCCCCCGGACCTGTCGACGACCCACATGACACGAAATCCCGGAAATTCATGACCCGGGTAGTCTTCGACAACTACAAAGCGTCATACTTGCGGATGTGACGAGTGCTGTAGGGACCTCGGGTACTGCGATTACGTCGCGAGTGCATTCGCTGAACCGCCCTAACATGGTCAGTGTCGGCACCATAGTGTGGCTTTCCAGCGAGCTCATGTTCTTTGCTGGCCTGTTCGCGTTCTACTTCACGGCGCGAGCGCAGGCCGGCGGGAACTGGCCGCCGCCGCCGACCGAGCTGAATCTGTATCAGGCCGTGCCGGTGACGCTGGTGCTGATCGCATCGTCGTTCACCTGCCAGATGGGCGTGTTCGCGGCCGAGCGGGGCGACGTTTTCGGCCTGCGCCGCTGGTATGTGATCACCTTTTTGATGGGTTTGTTCTTCATCCTGGGCCAGGCCTATGAGTACGTCCACTTGGTGACGCACGGGACGACCATCCCCGGCAGCGCCTATGGCAGCGTGTTCTATCTGGCCACCGGCTTCCACGGCCTGCACGTGACCGGCGGTCTGATCGCGTTCATCTTCCTGCTGGTCCGCACCACGATGAGTAAGTTCACCCCGGCGCAGGCCACCGCCAGCATCGTCGTCTCGTACTACTGGCACTTCGTCGACATCGTGTGGATCGCGCTGTTCGCCGTCATCTATTTCATCCGTTAGAGACCCGTTAAAGACCGCAGCCCCGAACGAAGGAAATGACAGGAGTGCTCAGTTGAAGAGACTGGGGTTCACCCGATCCGGTGGCAGCAAGAGTGGTCGTTCCCGACGGCGGCGTCTGCACCGTCGGCTGTCCGGCGGACTGTTGCTGCTGATCGCCCTGACTATCGCCGGCGGTCTGGCCGCCGTGCTGACGCCGACACCGCAGGTCGCTGTCGCCGACGAGTCGGGCTCGGCGCTGCTACGCACCGGCAAACAACTCTTCGACACCTCGTGCGTGTCGTGCCACGGCGCCAACCTTCAGGGGGTGCCTGACCATGGGCCCAGCCTGATCGGCGTCGGCGAGGCCGCCGTCTACTTCCAGGTGTCGACCGGCCGGATGCCCGCCATGCGCGGCGAGGCTCAGGCACCACGCAAGGAGCCGATCTTCGACGAGGCGCAGATCGACGCGATCGGCGCCTACGTGCAAGCCAACGGTGGCGGGCCCACCGTCGTGCGCAACCCCGACGGCAGCCTTGCGATGCAGTCACTGCGCGGCAGCGACCTGGGCCGCGGGGGCGATCTGTTCCGGCTCAACTGCGCCTCATGCCACAACTTCACCGGTAAGGGCGGGGCACTGTCGTCCGGCAAGTACGCGCCCGACCTGGGTGAGGCCAACGAGCAGCAAATTCTTACCGCGATGCTGACCGGCCCGCAGAACATGCCGAAGTTCGCCGACCGTCAGCTCTCCTTCGAAGCAAAGAAGGACATCATCGCCTATGTGCGGACCGCAGCCGAGGAACGCTCCCCGGGCGGCTACGGACTGGGTGGATTCGGACCGGCGCCCGAGGGCATGGCGATGTGGATCATCGGCATGGTCGCCGCCATTGGGCTGGCACTGTGGATTGGGGCGCGCTCATGAGCGACGAATCTCACGTGACCGACGGCGCTAAGGCGGATGTCGGTTCTGACACCGACACCAGCACGCACGCGGGCCAGAAGGAGCCCGACGACGCGGCGCTGGCCGCCATGTCCCGCGAAGAGTTACTCGAGCTGGGCAGCAAGATCGATGGCGTCCAGATCGTCTACAAGGAGCCGCGCTGGCCCGTCGAGGACACCAAGGCCGAGAAGCGCGCCGCCCGCGGGGTGGCCACCTGGCTTTTGCTGGGCGGAGTATTCGGCCTGGCTCTACTGCTGGTGTTCCTGTTCTGGCCATGGGAATACAAGCCGACCGGCAGCTCCGGGAACTTCCTGTACTCGCTGGCCACTCCGCTGTACGGCTTCACCTTCGGGATGTCCATCCTGTCGATCGCCATCGGCGCGGTGCTGCTGCAGAAACGTTTTATCCCGGAAGAGATCACGATTCAGGACCGTCACGACGGCGCCTCGCGGGAGATCGACCGCAAGACGGTGGTTGCCAACCTGGCCGACGCCTATGAGGGCTCGACGGTCGGACGCCGCAAGCTGATCGGCGCGTCCCTGGGGATAGGCCTGGGCGCGTTCGGTCTGGGCACCTTGGTCGCGTTTGCCGGTGGCCTGATCAAGAACCCGTGGAAGCCGGTCGTGCCCACCGCCGAGGGCATGAAGGCGGAGCTGTGGACATCGGGTTGGACACCCCGTTATAAGGGCGAGACGATCTACCTGGCGCGGGCCACCGGTTTACATGACGGTCCACCCTTCACCAAGATGCGCCCGGCAGACATGGACGCCGGCGGGATGGAGACCGTGTTTCCGTGGCGGGAGTCCGACGGCGACGGCACCACCGTGGAATCGCACGAAAAACTGCAAGAGATCGCCATGGGTATCCGTAACCCCGTGATGCTCATTCGGATCAAGCCCGGCGATGTAGACCGCGTGGTCAAGCGTCAGGGCCAGGAGAGCTTCAACTTCGGCGAGTTCTTCGCCTACACCAAGGTATGCTCGCACTTGGGTTGCCCCGCATCGCTTTACGAGCAACAGTCCTACCGAATTCTGTGCCCATGTCACCAGTCGCAGTTCGACGCATTGCATTTCGCCAAGCCGATCTTCGGCCCGGCGGCCCGTGCGTTGGCGCAGCTGCCCATCACAATCGACTCCGACGGGTATTTCGTCGCCAACGGTGACTTCATCGAACCCGTGGGTCCGGCATTCTGGGAGCGCACAACAACATGAGTCCAAAACTGAGTCCCCCGAAAATCGGCGATGTCCTGGCCGGCCAGGGTGAAGCTATCGACACCCGGTATCACCCGTCGGCCGCGGTGCGTCGTCAGCTCAATAAGGTGTTCCCGACACACTGGTCCTTCCTGCTCGGCGAGATCGCGCTGTACAGCTTCATCGTGCTGTTGATCACCGGTGTGTACCTGACCCTATTTTTCGATCCATCGATGGCCGAGGTCACTTACAACGGCGTGTACCAGCCACTGCGGGGCGTCGAGATGTCGCGCGCCTACGAGACGGCGCTGGACATCTCCTTCGAAGTCCGCGGCGGTCTGTTCGTCCGCCAGATCCATCACTGGGCCGCGCTGATGTTCTCGGCGTCAATCATGGTGCACCTGGCGCGCATCTTTTTCACCGGCGCGTTCCGGCGGCCCCGTGAGGCCAACTGGGTCATTGGGTCGCTGCTGCTGATCCTGTCTATGTTCGAGGGTTACTTCGGCTACTCCCTGCCCGACGACCTGCTCTCGGGTATCGGCCTGCGCGCGGCCCTGTCGTCGATCACGCTGGGCATGCCGGTGATCGGCACCTGGCTGCACTGGGCGCTGTTTGGCGGCGACTTCCCGGGCACGATCCTGATCCCCCGGCTCTACGCTCTGCACATTCTGCTGCTCCCCGGCATCATCCTGGCCCTGATCGGCGCCCACATGGCGCTGGTGTGGTTCCAGAAGCACACCCAGTTCCCCGGTCCGGGCCGCACCGAGCACAACGTGGTCGGCGTTCGCGTGATGCCGACATTCGCGGTCAAATCCGGCGCCTTCTTCGCCGCAATCGTCGGTGTGCTGGGCCTGATGGGTGGCCTGCTGCAGATCAACCCGATCTGGAATCTAGGTCCCTACAAGCCATCTCAGGTGTCGGCGGGCTCGCAGCCAGACTTCTACATGATGTGGACGGAAGGTCTGGCCCGTATCTGGCCGCCGTGGGAATTCTACTTCTGGCACCACACCATTCCGGCCGTCGTCTGGGTTGCGATCATCATGGGCCTGGTCTTCGTGCTGCTGATCATCTATCCGTTCCTGGAGAAGCGGTTCACCCGCGATTACGCACACCACAATCTGCTGGTGCGACCGCGGGACGCCCCGGTGCGAACCGCGATCGGCGCGATGGCGATCAGCTTCTACATGGTCCTCACGCTGTGCGCCATGAACGACATCATCGCGTTCAAGTTCGAGATCTCGCTGAATGCGACGACGTGGATCGGGCGTATCGGCATGGTGATCCTGCCGCCGCTGGTCTACTTCATCACCTATCGGTGGGCCGTCGGGCTACAGCGCAGTGACCGTGCGGTGCTAGAGCACGGGGTCGAGACCGGCATCATCAAGCGTCTGCCGCACGGCGCCTACATCGAGTTGCACCAGCCGCTCGGCCCGGTCGACGACCACGGCCACCCGCTCGCCCTGGAGTACCAGGGTGCGGCGTTGCCCAAGAAGATGAACAAGCTGGGCTTGGCTGGCTCGCCGGGCAGCGGGAGCTTCCTGTTCGCAGACCCGGCGCCGGAGGATGCGGCGTTGCGCGAGGCGGGCCACGCGGCCGAGCGCCGTGCCCTCACCGCTTTGCGTGAACATCAGGACGGCTCCAACGGCTCCAACGGACACGGCTCCAACGGACACGGCTCCAACGGGCACGGCTCCAACGGGCACGGCTAGCAGAGAAACCGATCGTAGACGAAGGGCTGTGCGTCGCGCTGCGACACACAGCCCTTCGTCTACGTGCGTGCCCGGCCGGGCTTCCGCGTCGTCGAAGGCGCCCGTGGCTCGGCGCCGGCCGAGAGACGAGATCCGGGCGAGAGTAAGAACTCAGTGCGCAACCTGGCCACGGTGCAGCTGCCGCACATAAAGGATTTCGATTGCCGGCAGCCCCGCTGCAATGACGCCCGCGCACCCATAACTGACCCACGACGCCCCATCGTGCCCGGCGGCCATCAGGTAGGTCGCCACCGCGACGGCGATCAGCGAGGTCCCGATCGCGCTGGTCAGCGCAAGCGCCCCACGCAGCCAGATCCGGTCAACCACCGCTCCGGACCACTCGTCAACGGCGCCATAAGCTTTGACCGGCTCGCGGCGCGTCTGCTCAATCGGGACGCGTGGCCCGCTGCGCCCGGCCTGCCTGATCGCCCCGCCCTGCAGCGCTCGTGACCGCACCACAGGTTCGGCCTGCGTCATGCGCCGGGCCCGCAACAACACCGGGATAGCACCGGCGATGATCAGCGCGGAGACGATGATGACGGCATACAGCACCCACGTGGTGTGCGGAGTACGTGCCATCTTGTGAAAGCCCCGACCCAAGTCCGCCAGGGCGACGGCGGCCGCGACGCTCACGCCGACCAGCACCAGCCAGATCGCGGCACAGGCTCCGATCATCACGCGGTCGATGATCTCCGGGTTGACTACGGGGTCCGGCCCTCGTCGATATGCCGAATACCTGCCGACCATCAACAGCTCGTCTGTGGGGAGTCGTTGGTGTTGGAGGACAACACCGTCCCATCACTGGTGATTATCGAGCAGTTGAGTTTGCTGACGCGGAAGAGGCTGGACGCCTCCACCGAACCCACGTCGGACTGCGAGATCGGGGTGACCGTCATCGACCAGGGGATGTACACGTTGTGCTGGGTCCTTCGCCGGCCCGACGCGTCGACATAGGTGACCGAGATGATGTCGCCGGGGGCTTTGGTGCCGGTCACTGAGTAGGTGACCTGCCGCGGTCCGGTCGGCGTGGTGGTCGTTGGCGGTGGCGCCGCGGCAGTGGTACTGGTCGCGGGCGGCGGCGTTGCGGTGGTGGCGGGCGGCGGCGGGGGCGGCGGGGGTGTCACGGTTACTGTCTGCGTCTCCGTTGCGGTGGGTGTTTCGGTCGGTGGCGGGGGCGGTGGTGGGGGCGGCTCAGAGGAGGGAGGTGGCGGCACTGACGAGGGCGGCAGCTTGGTGGTGGTGATCTGGTCTTGCACCGGCGGCGCCGACGAGGTGGTAGTCGCAGGATTGGCGAGGCGGCTGGTACTGGTACGCGTCACCAGCAGCGAGACCGCAACCACTAGCGAGATCGCTGCCAGGATCGCGGCTACGCCGACAATCCACGGCCAACGCGGGGAGCTATCGTCGTCGTCCTCGTCGTAGCTGTCGTAGTCGTACAGCGCCAGGTCGGCCGGCATGTACGGGCTGCTAAACAGTTCCGACTCGGGCGCGGAGTACGCCCGCGAGTAGGCGTCGGTCTCGGCTGCGGGTTCCACCTCGCCGCCGTCGAGCGGCTCCAGCGCCTCACCGTGGTCGAACTCCTCGCTGTCAGATTCCGGTTCCGCGGGCTCTCCGACACGGTCGAGTTCCCCAGGATCCCGTCCCGGCGGATTCGGCCCGCTCATCTCTGCCTACCCCTGTCCAACTACCGCACCAGCGGGGCTCCGCGGCTGCGTCCGTGCACTCCATGAAAACTCATGGTGCCCCGGCAAACCCTACCCAACCGGCCACGACAGAGGTCCCACGGCAAACTGCCCACCGGTCAACTGGTGACCTGATTGTGACCTATTCAAATCCAGTTAGTGTTTCTCGGGTCCGACGTCAGTGTTTTTCGGGTCCTACGTCAGTGTTTTTCGGGTCCTACGTCAGTGTTTTTCGGGTCCTACGTAGTACTCGAAGACCAGCCCGGCCGCCGAGGAGAGGATGAAAACCACGCCCGCGACAATCAGCCACGGCAGCCACAGGGCAATACCGACGGCGGCAACCGATCCGGACAAGGCAATCATGATCGGCCACCAGCTATGCGGGCTGAAGAAACCCAGTTCTCCTGCGCCGTCGCTGATCTCAGCGCCTTCGTAGTCCTCGGGACGGGTGTCGAGGCGACGGGCCACGAACCGGAAGAAGGTGGCTACGATCAGCGCCAAACCGCCGGTCAGCGCCAGCGCGGTGGTGCCGGCCCACTCGACACCGCCGGTGGCGAAGATCGCGGTCAGCACCCCGTACAGCACGGTCACCACGACGAAGAACGCGGCGACGAACTCGAACAGCCTGGCTTCGATGTGCATGCGTTGTCCTAACCTCTTGGGCTCGGGGCCAATTCGCCGCGGCGGGTTTCGAACGGATGGGTGGTGGTCGCCAGTGGTGGCTGGTTGATCGCCTGCAGGGCCTGAGCGTTCGTCTTGCCGGCTATGCGCTGTTGCAGGAAGGCCACGAAGTCGTTGGGCTCCACCACCCGCACCTCGAAGTTCATCATCGCGTGGTAGGTGCCGCACAATTCGGCGCAGTGGCCAACGAACGCGCCCGTCCTGATGATCTCCTCGACCTGGAAGACATTGACCGAGTGGTTCGCCTCCGGGTTGGGTATTACGTCGCGCTTGAACAGGAATTCCGGCACCCACCAGTCGTGGATCACGTCGGCCGAAGCCATTTGGAACTCGATGCGCTTGTGGGCGGGCAACACCAGAACCGGGATTTCGGTGCTGGTGCCCAGAATCTCGACCTTGTCGAAGTTCAGGTAGGTCCGGTCCTCGGTGTTGAGACCCTTGACCGGTCCGACGAGTTCTTCACCGTGGCGATCCTTGCCCTCGGGCTTGGAGGTCATCGCCTTCTTCTTGGCCTCGTCGGCGCCCTCGTAGTTGAAGGTGCCGTCCTTGAAGGCGACGCGCTGGTAACCGAACTTCCAGTTCCACTGGAACGAGGTGATGTCGATCACCACCTCAGGGTCCTTGGCCAGGTGCGTCATCTTCTCCTGCACCACGACCGTGAAGTAGAACAACACCGAGATGATCAGGAACGGCGTGACGGTCAGCACCAACTCCAGCGGCATGTTGTAGCCGAACTGCCGAGGGAAGTCCTCGTCGCCCTTCTTCTTCCGGTGGAAGGTGCATGCCCAGAAGATGAGGGCCCACACGATGACGCCGACGACCAGCGAGGCGATGACGGCGCCAATCCACAACTCCCGGTTGAGTTGCCCTTCGTGGGTGATGCCCTTCGGCCAGCCAAGCGCCAACGCGTCCTGCCATGAGCATCCGCTCAGGGTGACCGCGAGCACGCCCAGCGTCGCAGCCAGTGCCACCGGGCGAAGACGCCGGGACAGCCCCCGCGCGTTTCCGGATCGGTGCCCAGACCTGCACTGCGACAAGCTCTGCGAACCATCTTGCCCGCGACGTGTCACGTTGACGCCTCCTGTATCGCAAGCTCCGCCTGACCGCCCCTCGGCTCACTCAGGCTAACTCGGATGTCGAATACTACGCAGCGTAGACCACGCCGCATCCCCGGGCGACTGCCTGGTCACCGCAATGCGTCGGGCACGCCACGCACGGCGACACCACAAGGTCTCCGCGACTGCGGCATACTGGGGCGCCGTGTGTGGATTGTTGGCCTTCGTTGCCGCTCCCCCGGGTCCGGACGGACCTGACGGAGCCGATGCTGCCGCAGCACACGCCGCCGAGGCCGACGGCGCGATCGCCCGCGCATCGCACCTCATGCGCCACCGGGGGCCCGACGAACCGGGCACCTGGGCCGACCCGGACGCGGACGGTTCGGTGGTTTTCGGCTTCAATCGGCTCTCCATCATCGACATTGCGCATTCTCACCAGCCGCTGCGCTGGGGTCCGCCGGAGGCACCCGACCGCTATGTGCTCGTGTTCAACGGCGAGATCTACAACTACCTGGAACTGCGCGAGGAACTGCGCACCCAACACGATGTCGTGTTCGCCACCGACGGCGACGGAGAAGCTATCGTCGCCGGTTTCCATCACTGGGGCACCGGCGTGCTCACGCGGTTGCGGGGCATGTTCGCGTTCGCGCTGTGGGACACCGTCACCCGGGAATTGTTCTGCGCCCGCGACCCGTTCGGCATCAAGCCGCTGTTCATGGCGACCGGCGCGGGCGGTACCGCGGTGGCCAGCGAGAAGAAATGCCTGCTCGACCTGGCCGACCTAGTGGGTTTTGACACGGCTATCGACGAACGGGCCGTGCAGCACTACACCGTCCTGCAGTATGTGCCCGAACCCGAAACGTTGCACCGTGGCGTGCGTCGGCTCGAATCGGGCTGCTACGCCCGCATCCGGCCGGGTTCGGACCCGGTAGTCACCCGTTACTTCGTACCGCGATTCGGCGCCGTGCCGATCACCCCAGGCACCGAACAAGCCCGCTACGACGAGATCACCGCGGTCCTGGAGGATTCGGTTGCCAAGCACATGCGCGCCGACGTCACCGTCGGGTCGTTTCTGTCCGGCGGTATCGATTCCACCGCCATCGCGGCACTGGCGATCCGGCACAACCCGCGCCTGATCACCTTCACCACGGGTTTCGAGCGTGAGGGCTTCTCCGAGCTCGATGTGGCGGTGGCATCCGCGGACGCGATCGGGGCGCGCCACATCGCCAAGGTGGTCAGCGCAGCGGAATTCGTGGCCGCGCTGCCCGAAATCGTCTGGTACCTCGACGAACCGGTCGCCGACCCGGCGCTGGTGCCGCTGTTCTTCGTCGCCCGCGAGGCGCGCAAGCACGTCAAGGTGGTGCTGTCGGGTGAAGGCGCCGACGAACTGTTCGGCGGCTACACGATCTACCGGGAGCCGTTGTCGCTCAAACCGTTCGACTACCTGCCGCGGCCGCTGCGACGGTCGATGGGCAAGGTGTCCAAGCCGCTGCCCGAGGGCATGCGGGGCAAGAGCCTGCTGCATCGGGGTTCACTGACGCTCGAAGAGCGCTACTACGGCAACGCCCGCAGTTTCTCTGACGCCCAGCTGCGCGACGTGCTGCCCCGGTTCCGGGACGACTGGACCCACACCGACGTCACCGCGCCTATCTACCGCGACTCGGCTGGCTGGGATCCGGTGGCCCGGATGCAACACATCGACCTGTTCACCTGGCTGCGCGGGGACATCCTGGTCAAGGCCGACAAGATGACGATGGCCAACTCATTGGAGCTGCGGGTGCCGTTCCTGGACCCCGAGGTGTTTGCGGTGGCCTCGCGGTTGCCCTACCAGGCAAAGATCACCCGCACCACCACCAAGTACGCGCTACGGCGCGCCCTCGAGCCGATCGTGCCCGCACATGTGCTGAACCGGCCCAAACTCGGGTTCCCGGTTCCGATCCGGCATTGGCTGCGCGCCGGCGAGCTGTTGGAGTGGGCCTACGAGATGGTCGAGTCGTCGCAGGCCGGCCCGTTGGTCGACCTGGCCGCGGTGCGCCGGATGCTCGACGAACACCGGGTGGGCACCAGCGATCACAGCCGACGACTGTGGACGATGCTGATCTTCATGCTGTGGCACGCAATCTTCGTCGAGCACAGCGTGGTGCCACAGATCAGCGAGCCCGTGTACCCGGTCGAGCTGTAGCTGCCACTCCGCAGCGACTGTGAGCTCAGGCCAGCACTGCGGCGATCTCGGCCGCCGCGGCATCGCCGTAGGCGCTGGCCAACCGCGCCGCCGCGATCGAACGGTCCCACTCCCACTCCTGGGTTCCGGTCGACTCCAGCACCAGCACCGCAACCAACGACCCGAGCTGCGCCGATCGTTCCAGGCCAAGGCCGGCGCTGCGTCCGGTCAGGAAGCCGGCCCGGAAGGCGTCGCCGACGCCGGTGGGGTCGGTCTGGCTGGTCTCGGGCACCACGCCGACGTGCACTTTGGCGCCGTCGCGCTCGAAGATGTCGACTCCGTCAGCCCCGAGCGTGGTGACCCGCAGGTCCACCTGGGCCATCACGTCGGTCTCCGTCCAGCCGGTCTTGGACAGCAGCAGGTCCCACTCGTAGTCGTTGGTGAAAAGGATGGCGGCACCGTCGATGAGCTGCTTGATCTCCTCACCCGACAATCGGGCCAGCTGCTGGGAGGGGTCGGCGGCGAAGGCCAGCCCGAGCTTGCGGCATTCTTCGGTGTGTAACAGCATCGCCTCGGGGTCGTTGGCGCCGATGATCACCAGCTCCGGCGTGCCGATAGCCGTCACCACGTCCGCGAGCTTGATGTCGCGGGCCTCCGACATGGCGCCCGGATAGAACGACGCGATCTGGGCCATGTCGACGTCGGTGGTACAGGTGAAGCGTGCCGTGTGCGCGGTCCCCGAGAGCAGGACATGGTCGCAGTTGACA
>JALHRH010000110.1 GCA_022841565.1 Mycobacterium sp.
AAGTGGTGGATGGTCAGCAGCAGCATCTGGCGGTCGGCGGTGCCGTCGAACCACACCGCCCGCAGCATCGCGCCCGCGCGGGGGTCGATCTCGTCGATCGCCCGACGCGCTGAACTTCGTACCAGTGCCGCCAATTCAGTATCGGTCGGGGTGGACAGCTCCACCCGGGAAAGCAGCTCGGCAGCGACCACGACACCGGGCTCACGAGTGACCAGACGAGCCCCGCCGGGGGTATCGGTCAGCATCGATCGCAACGACTCGTGCCCATCGAGCACGAGCTGCAACAGCTGTTCTATCGCGGAGCGTTCGATGCCGCCAGGCAGGCGCAGCAGAACCGTATTGGTGAAGCGCCGGTAGTTGCCGTATTCAGTCACCCAGGACACGATCGGCAGCGGCGGCACTTCGCCGTATTCGGCGTGGACGACCGCCGGGCCGGATTCGCCCGCCGTTTCGATCGCGGCCGCAAGCTGGCGGATGGTCGGCTCGGTAAAGACCATGCGGGGGTGCAACGCGAGCCCACGCCGCCTGGCCTTGTGCACCAAGCCGATCGCCAGAATGCTGTCCAGCCCGAGTGTGAAGAAATCGTCGTCCAGGTGCGGTGTCGCGCCGCTGAACTGTTCTGCCAGTATCTCGCAAAGCACTCGCTCGGTGTCGGTGGACGGTTCCACCGGTCCGCGAGTGCCCCGAGCGAGTTCGTCGCGCGCCAACTGGTCCAGCGCGTGTCCGTCCAGTTTTCCGTTGGCATTCACCGGCAACCTGGGCAGTGCCACAACCCGCGCCGGGACCATGTAGGCGGGCAGGTGTTCGGTGAGCGCGGCACGCAGCGCGTGCGGGTCTCCTTCCCTATTCACTTGCCAGACAACAAAACTCACCAGCACTGCGCCGCCGGCGCGACGCACCACCGACACGGCAGCATCAGCGATGTGGGGTTGCGATCGAAGTGCCCCCTCGACCTCGCCGATCTCGACCCGGTACCCGCGAATCTTGACTTGGGTGTCGCTGCGTCCCAGAAAGGCGTAACCGCCGTGCGGCAGGCGCCGCACCAGGTCGCCGGTGCGGTACATGCGTTGTCCGGGCCGGAACGGGTCCGCCACGAAGCGGGCAGCCGTCGTTGCCGGCTGGCCGACATAGCCGCGAGCCAACTGAGTCCCGGACAAATACAGTTCGCCCTCGACGCCGTGCGGAACGATGCGTAATGCCGAATCCAGGATGTAACTTCGTGTTCCGGCGTTCGGGGTTCCGATGGTCGGCGTCGGGTACTCCCGCACGGCGGCCACCACGGCCTCGACGGTCGCTTCGGTGGGCCCATAACAGTTGTAGACGGCACCGGCCGGCAGGGAACGTAGCTGCTGCCACAGCACAGCGTTGATCGCTTCGCCGCCCAGCGCCAGCACCGCAAGGTGGTGATCCGACAGTCCCGCGGCCCGAAGTTGCACCAACATCGAAGGAGTGGTGTCGATCATGTCGATCTGATGATCGGCTATTCCCTGCACCAGTCGGTCCGCGTCGCGCATCTCCTCGGCGTCGAACAGATGGATCCCGTGTCCGTCGAGCAGGCCCACCATGGGCTGCCATGACGCGTCGAAGCTCATGGACCAGGCATGGGCGATACGCATTGGGCGGCCCAGGCGTTGCCATGCCGACCGGTAGACCCGGTCGCGGTGGTCGGCGTGGTAACTGAGTAACGCGGCATGGGTACCGATAACACCCTTCGGCTCGCCGGTCGAGCCGGAGGTGAAGATGACGTATGCACTGTGCCCAGGATGACGCGACACCGCGGGGGCGACGGCGGCGCGACGCGAGATGCGCCCGGCCACAATCGGGTCGTCGATCTCCAGGGTCGGAACACGGGCTTCGATCCGTTCCGCACTCGCGGTATCGGTGATCGCCAGCACCGGGTTCGCCTGGCGCAGCATGGATTCGATGCGCGCGGGCGGCAGGGTGACATCCACCGGCAGATAGGCGGCGCCGGCGCCCAGCACGCCGAGGATCGCCACGATGGTTTGGGCCGAGCGTCCGACGGCCAGTGCCACAACCGTTTCCGGACCTATCCCCTGCTCGCCCAACTCGCCGGCCAGGCGTGCCGCATCGGCATGTAGTCGCGCGTAGGTCCAGCGGCCACCGTCACTGGTTGTCAGCGCGACAGCATCGGGTGTAGCGCGAGCCTGTCGCTCGAACAGTTCCCACACCGTGGCATCCGGCAGCACCACGATGCCGGCGTCACGGTCCCACTCGGCGCGCTCCGACGTTGTCAGGACATTCAGTTCATCGGGTGTTCGGTCGCCGATGTCGGGCAGTTGGCGCAACACCGTGACCAGGCGCTCGCAGATCTGCGCCCCCGAAAGATGTGGCAGCGCTTCCTTAATCGCCTCAACCGCCACGATCAATTGGTCGTCAAGAAGGTGCGATACCACGGTCAGCGGATAGTGCGTCAGGCTCTCGCCGGCAACCGGGAAGAACTGCGCCCCGTCAGCGGTGGTCACCGGCCGGATGACGTCATGCAGCGGGGCGTTCTCGAACACGAACAGCGTATCGAAAAGGCTGCCACGCCCATGCGCGCGTTGCAGTTCCGACAGGCTTAGGTAGCCGATACCCCGCATCGCCGAAGTGTCGCGCTGCAGCCGCGCGCATTGCTCAACCACCGGGACCGTGCCGCTCACCGTGTGCACCACAGGAACGGTGTTGATGAACATCCCGACCATGGTCTCGACGCCGGGCAGGTTTTCGGGGCGGCCGGAGACGACGGTGCCCAAAACGACATCCCGGCGGTCGGTGAGCCGACTGAGCACGACAGCCCAGGCGAAAAGCACTGCGGTATTGAGAGTCAACCCGCTGCGCCCTGCCCAATTCCGCAACCTGGTCGTGTCGTCGGCCGACAACCGTAAGTCCGACTTCTCCGGCACGCCGGCGGCAACCGTGCTGTCGGCCAGCATCAGGGGAGCTGAGACACCTTGCAGGTACCTCGTCCACCTGGCGGTGGCTTCCGTCTTGTCTTGCGTTGCGAGCCAAGCGATGTAGTCGCGGTAAGGGCGCGGAGCAGGTAATCCGTCGGCGCACCCTCCCGCCTGATAGACCGCGAGCATCTCGCTGAAGAAGACGCCGAGCCCCCAACCGTCCACCAGAATGTGGTGGGCGGTGACGATCATCCGGCGGCGGGTACCGCCAGGCACCGTGAGCAGCACCACGCGCAGCGCGGGACCGCGACTCAACTCGAAGGGGCGGTGCCGTTCCGAGCGCGCGATCGAATCAAATTCCGTTGGCGCGGCTATGCGTTCAGACCATGGCAGCTCCGCCTGGGAGGGCACGATCTGGACCGGCTGGGGCACGTCGCGATCCCAGAACGCGGCACGCAGGTTCGGGTGCCGCACCAGCATGGCCGCCGCGCTGCGGCGCAACAGCTCGACGTTCAGCGGTCCGTCGATGTCGACCACGATTTGCATCGTGTAGATGTCGAGGCTGTCCTGCGTAAGACGAGACAGCGCGAACAGTCCCTCCTGCAACGGGCTTAGCGCCAGCACATCCTCGATCTGCGGCGGGGAAGTCTGCACGGTCCCCCGCTACTGCCGCTGCCAGGATGCACTGAGCGCGGCCAATGCGTCGGCGTCCAGACCCGAAGCGCTCATCGGTGCGCTCGGGAAATCGGGACTCTTGTCCTGGGAATCCGACTGCGCCACAGCCGCGTTGGCAGCCGCGTCCACGGCGCCGGACAGCGTAGCGATGGTCATGTGCTCGAAAACCATCGCCGGGGCCAGGGCCAGTCCCGCAGCGTTGGCGCGCGCCGACCATTGCACGGCGACCACGCTGTCCCCGCCGAGCGCGAAGAAGTTGTCTTCGCGGTCCACGCCGGAGATCTCCAGCAGCTCTTCCAGCAGGGCGGTCAACGCTTGCTCGGTTTCCGGGGAACCGTTGGCGACCTTCGCCGGCTGGATCTCACCGGCTGTGGGCGCAGCCAGCAGAGTCGCCATGACCTCGGCCGGCAGCAGCTCCAGCTCGGATACCGGCCGGTCCGGCGCGGTCGCGAAAGCATCGAGCACAGCACTGAACGCGTCGCTCAGGTGTCGAACCGTCTGCGGTTCATACAGATCGGCGCTGGCGAGGAGCCGCACCTCCAGTCCCCCGTCGGGCTGCACGCTCACGCTTACGTCGAGATCGAGCAATGAGACCTCGAACTCCATGGGAATGGGCACGACGGATGTTCCGTTCGTCAGCTCGCGCGGCGCCTGCGCCCAGTCCTCGGTCCGGAAGTGCAACGAGCACTGGAAAAACGGATGATTTCGGGAACTCGAGCGCGGCGGATTGAGCGCTTCGACCAGCCGGTCGATGGGCAGTTCCTGGTGGGACAACGCGTCGAGTACCGTTGCGCGGCAACGTTCGAGCGCGGTGCGCAGGCTCGGATCACCCGTCAGGTCATTGCGCAATGCCAGCACGTTGGCAAACGGTCCATCCACCTTTGCAACCGCCAGGTCATCGCGGGATGCGACGGGAGTGCCGATGACGATGTCCGTGCCCCCGCCGACCCGGTGCAGCAAGACCGCGAGGGCAGCCTGGTACACCATGAACTCGCTGGCACCCGTGTGTTCGGCGAGCTGAGTCAGCTGGGCACGCCGCGCCGCTGGCACCGCGAACGTCACCACCTCGGCTTGCCGTCCCACGATCGGCGGACGCGGGTGGTCGGCCGCCATCGGGATTTCGGCGGGCAGTCCGGCCAGTGCGCCGCACCAGTGTGCCAACTCGGCCGCCGCCCATTCGCCCGGCACGTCGAACGTATCTCGTTGCCACAGGGCGTAGTCGACGAACTGCAGCGGCACCGGATCCCATTGCGGCACCCGACCCGTCGAGCGTGCCTGGTACGCGGTGACGAGGTCTTCGTAGATGATGCCGAGCGAATTGTGATCGGTGACGATGTGGTGCACGAGCACGACCAGTACGTGTGTTTGGGGGTCGAGCACCAGCAGGGTGGGCCGGATCATCGGACCTGACGTGAGGTCGAAGAGGTGACCCCGAAGTTCGGCGATCGTTGCGTCGGCTTGGTCGGCGGTGATCTCGGCAACGGTGAGGTCCAACGTTAAGGCCGGGCGCACCGACTGATGCGGAACACCTTCGTGCTCCGGGAAAACGGTGCGCAATGCCTCGTGCCGCGCCACGACGTCATTGAGGGCACCGGTGAGTGCGGCGATATCCAGCGGACCGGTGAAGCGAAGCGTGAGTCCCAGATTGAAGACATCGTTGGCTCCCGCCATCCGGTGGTGGAACCACATGGCCAACTGGGAGTACGACAACGGGGGGCATTCGGGGCGAATCGTCGCTACGAGTGCCGGGCGGCCCGACACTCCTGCCGGTAGTTCAGCACCGAAGTCATCGTCGAGGTCTACATCATCGAGTTCGATGCCGAACGCGGCGCGGAACTGCTCGACCAGCCGGGCCGCCATACCAGCCGGCGTGGGAGCATCGAATACGGTGCGAACATTGCACTCCACACCGATTTCGGCACGAATCTGTGCGACCAGACGAGCCGCCAGCAGCGAATGGCCGCCCAGGTCGAAGAACGAATCGTCGGCGCCGACCCGCTGCAGTCCGAACAGGCGGCCGAAGATCGAGCACACCCGCCGCTGGGTCGCCGTCGCCGGCGCGCGGTAATCACGAGCCCTCACCGGGGTCGGTGCGGGCAGTGCCCGTTTGTCCAACTTGCCATGGACGGTAAGCGGGATTTCCGCGATTACCCCTACGGCCGTGGGCACCATGTATTGCGGCAGCACGGCGGTGGCGTGTGCGTGAATCGCGTTGAGATCAATATCTATTCGACGACCGTCCGGCCCGGTCACCGGCACCACGTAGGCAACCAGTCGCGGCCCGGCTTCGGTGCCCTCCACGAGAACCAGGCAGTGTCGCACCGCCGGATGCGTCGCGATGACGGACTCGACTTCGCCGAGTTCGATCCGGAAGCCACGCACCTTGACCTGCTCGTCGGCACGGCCGACGAATTCCAGATTTCCGGCCAGGTTGCGCCGAACCAGATCTCCCGTCCGGTACAGCCGCATTCCGGGGTTGAACGGGTCGGCGATGAATCGTTGCGCGCTCAGCCCGGGACGTCGCAGATACCCACGGGCCAATTGGACGCCGCCCAGGTACAGCTCACCAATCACTTCGGCCGGAACCAGCTGCAACTGGTGGTCGAGAACGTAGGCGTAGACGTTGCGGTTCGGCACTCCGATGGGCACCACGCCCGTGCCCTGGCGTCCCTCGACGGTCATGTGAGTCGCGCAGATGACCGCCTCCGTCGGGCCGTAGTGGTTGCGCAGCGTGGCATCGAAATAGCCGGCAAACCTATCGGCCACCTCGCCGGGCAGTGCCTCTCCGCCTACCGGCACATGACGCAACTGCCGCCATTCGCGTGCTTGGGGTAGCAGTAGCAGCGTGCTCAACATCGAGGGCACCATGTGTAGCACGGTGACTCCGTGGCGGCTGATCAGATCCGCAACGTAGGAAACATCGCTGAAGGCATCGACTTTGGGCACCACGAGCCGGGCGCCGATACAGAGTGGGGCGAAGATTTCCATCAGCGACGCGTCGAAGCTCACCGATGAGGATTGCAGCAACCGGTCTTCGGCGGTCAGGCTCCATTCGTCGAGAAAACCCGCTATGTGATCGGCGACCGCGTGATGGGGCACCGCCACGCCCTTGGGTTGACCGGTGGACCCGGACGTGTAGATGACGTACGCCAAGTGTTCCGGACGTAATGGGCGAAGCCGGTCGGCGTTCGTGGGCGCGGCGTCCGACAATGCCGCGGCAGCCTGTTCGGCCGTGCCGAACTCCTGGTGGCCGATCACCAGTTTGGGCCGAGCGTCGGTGACGAGGTAGTCGATGCGTTCGTCGGGAAATGCCGGGTCGATCGGCAGATAGGCCGCACCGGCCTTCAGCACGGCGAGCATGGCGACGATGACGTCGACGGACGTCGTCATGCGCAGCCCGACAATGTCCTCGGGCCCGATCCCGTTACCGATCAACCAGTGCGCCAGTTGATTTGCGCGAGCATGCACTTCGGCATAGCTGAGCTCGTTGCCTTCGAACACCACCGCTACCGCGTCCGGCGTGGCGGCGACGATGGACTCCAGCAGGGCAACGACGGTGCCGGCCGGCGTGTCGACCAGGACACCGTGGGACCGCGCCAGCAGGGCTTCTCGTTCGCCCGGACCCAGCAGATCCAGCCTGATGACCCGGCTCCCGGGCTCGCTGAGCGCATGCTCCAGCAGCTGTCGATAGTGCGACAGCAGCTGGCCGACAAGCTCGTCGGACAGCACATCGGCCTGGTATTCGAACTCGGTGGATATGCCGTGCGGGTCCGACACCACCGCCAGGGCCAGTGGGATCGGGGCGGACACCGCACCCAGTTCGAGCTGTCGGGTGGTGACACCGTCAATGTGGAGTCCGGCCACGCTCTTGCGCAGGCTGAACCCCAGCCGGACCAGTCGGTCCATCCCGTCGTGTCCGGCGCTGCGCTCCGGGTTCAGTTCGCGCACAACGCGATCGAGTCCGACGGACTGGTGGGCGAAGGCCTCGAGGCAGGTGTCCCGGACGGTGTCGACCAGTGCGGCGAAGGTGTCATCGGGATGCACGCGGATGCGCAGCAGCAGCGTGTTCCCGAAGTACCCGATCGCCCGTTCGGTGGCGGCCCGGCGCTCGGTGACCGGAACAGATACCAGGAAGTCGCCGGCGCCGGTGTAACGCCGCAGCAACGCGCCGTAAGCCGCGAGCAACACCATGAACGGAGTAGCGGAACGTGCTCGGGCGAAACCCTCGATTCGGGCGGACAGGTCCGCGGGCAGTTCCGCGGTTCGGCGCCCCGCCCGGGTGGATGGATCGGGTGCCGCCACACCGGGCAGCTCCAGCGGATCGGGCAACGGAGACAGCGTATTACGCCAGTATTCGACGTCGACGTCGGTGCACTGCGTCGGTCCGTCGAGCACCTCGACGGCAACGTACTGCGGCACCTGGCCATCGGGTATGGCGGCGTGGTACGACGCGTTCAGCTCACCGAAGAAGACAGCCCAGCAGTTGTCGTCCCAGCAGATGTGATGCACCACGAGCATTAACACGACGTCGTCTGGTGCGGTCCGGACCAGGGTTATCCGCAGCGGCAGGTCGTTGTTGAGATCGAAGGGCCTGCCGAACTCGCTGTGCGCCAGTGCTTCGACGTGCTGAGCGTGCCGGCTCGCCGGCTGGCCGGAGACATCATGGACCTGCCAGGGAATGTCGACATCATCCCGGAATCTCTGATGGGGCTCGCCCTCGGCGTCCACGCCGTAGGTGGTTCGCAAGATCGTGTGCCGCGCAACAACATTACCGAACGCGGCCCGCAGCCGTGTTTCGTCCAATGCGCCCGTCAGCCGATACGCCACGCAGATGTTGAGCGTGGTGTCGCTGGGGTTCATGGCCTGCACGAACCACATTCGGCGCTGTCCCGGGGACAGACGGTAGCGTTCGCCCGCCGAGACGACGGCCCGTTGCGCTGATTCGCCGGTCGCTAAACCACTTTCGGCGATCCGCCTACGCAGCAGCTCGCGTCGACGTTCCTGCACCGTCGTGGCATCGTGGGCCATGGCTGGTTTCACTCCTGACATCCGGAAGGCTCACCGGGCCTGCGCCTAGGCCCACGGCCAGTAGATTATGTTAGCCTTCGCTAAGTTCAAGGCTGTACGCGGGCAGTCTGATGAACTTGCCCGCTGAGTTGGCGTGACCGATGTCGGTGCAGGAGGTTTTCCCGTGCCAGAAGCGACGGGCCCGCCGGACCTGCTACACCGAAGCGCCACGCTGGTGCACGACGGGATCTCGCGAACCTTCTCATTGCGTTTGCTGGACCCGGCGCGCGACCTGGAAGTAGTGCACTCGTGGATGAACGACCCCGAAGTCGCCCGGTACTGGAAGAGGGCCTGGCCACGCGACCAGATCGCATCCTATCTGCATGAACAGCAACTCAGCACACATTCGACCCCGTACCTGGGCGAGCTGAGCGGCGTTGCGATGAGCTACTGGGAGCTCTACCGCGCCGACCTGGACCCGCTTGCCCAGTACTACGACGCCCACGCGCACGATGCGGGCATCCACCTGCTGCTGGGTCCCGCCGAATGCCGCGGACGGCGGCTGGCGGCGGACCTATTGCGCGTGACTTCGGACTGGCAGCTGGATGCGGATCCGCTCGCCACTCGGGTGATCGGTGAACCCGACGCCAGCAACCTGCGCCTGATCAGGGTTGCCGAGTTGGCGGGCTTCCGGCACGTCATGGACATCGACCTGCCCCACAAGCGGGCGGCTCTGCTGGTGCGCACACGGGACTCGCGCTAGGTTATGTTAGCCTTCGCTTAGTTTCATGGCTTTACGGCCGTCGTGGCCGGCTTTCTGCGTCGTTCGGTCCGAGCGACCCGGGCGGGCACGGGGCGAAGGAGAGGTGGGGCTGCATGCCGCGCACGCTTGGTTGGATCAGGCAGTTCCACCAACCTGACTCACCCGAGAGCCCAACATTGTTGATTTTCCCGCACGCCGGCGCGGGCGCCTCGGCCTACCGCTCGTTCTCCAAGGTGCTGAGCAAGAACTTCCGCGTCCTGGTCTTCCAGTACCCCGGACGCCAGGACCGGGCCGGCGAACCACCGCTGACCTCGCTCCCAGAGATTGCGGCAGGGGCGTTCGAGGAATTTGTGACGTCCGAACACCGCCGCGGCGGTCCCGTGGTCGCGTTTGGTCACAGCATGGGCGGCTGGGTTGCGTTCGAGTTTGTGCGGATCGCCGAATCCAGGGGGATCGACGTGCGCGAACTCAGCGTCTCCGCGGCGGTTGCGCCCAGCAACGCCGTCACCAAGCCACCGCATCCGACCGACGACGAGTCGATCCTCAACCACCTGACCGCCCTGGAAGGCACCAACTCCGCCGTGTTCGGCAACCGCGACCTGATGAGGCTGGCGATCCCCGTCGTCAGGGCCGATTATCGCGCCTGCGACGGGTATTCCTGCGCGGACGATGTCAAGATCTCGGCCCGGATTCACGCACTCGGCGGTGACCAGGACCCTATCGTCACGCTCGGCGATCTGTACGGATGGGGCAAACACACTGGCAGTGCCAAGGTAACGATGTTCGACGGGGGGCACTTCTTCATCAACGACCACGTCGACGCCGTGGCCGAACTGCTGGTCGCCTGCGCGCAAGGGGAGCAAACGCAGTGACCGATCCGGTCGTCATCGCCGGGCTGGCCGTCGAAACCCCTGGCGGCATCGACACCCCTGCAGCCCTGTGGCAGGCGTTGTGCGACCAGCGCGAACTTCTCTCCCCGTTTCCGCGCGATCGCGGTTGGCCCATCGACGATCTGCTGTCGCTGTCCGAAGCAGACGGCTGGGGGCGCGTCCTCGACTCTGGCGGATTCCTTTCCGGTGCAGCGCAATTCGATCCCTCCTTCTTCGGCATCACGCACCGCGAGGCGCTGGTGATGCACCCCCAGCAACGGGTTGCAATGCGGGTAGCCTGGCGGGCGTTGGAGAACGCAGGGATCAATCCCGGCTCCGTCGAGGGCGAATTCGGCGGGTGTTATGTCGGAATGTCGATGACCGAGTACGGCACCCGCACCGCGGTAGCCGATGCCTACAGCGGCCACCGCACCGTGGGCATGGGTCAGCTTGGTGGAGCCGGGCGCATATCGCACAGCCTGGGCCTGACCGGGCCGTCGATGTGCATCGACTCCGCCTGCGGATCGTCGCTGACGGCACTGCAATTGGCTGTCAATGCGATTGCCATGGACGAGTGCGAATGGGCGCTGGCCGGCGCCGTGTGTGTGCTTGGCTCGCCGGCAGCCTTTTTCGAGTTCGCCAAGCTGCATGCCCTATCCGACGACGGACACTGCCGCGCGTACTCCGAGGACGCCTCCGGCACCGTCTGGGGTGAAGGCGCGGGAATGCTACTCATCGAACGGGAATCCCGCGCCCGGCGACTCGGACACCGGAACTATGGACGCATCCTGGCTGCCCGTACCAACCACAACGGCAAAGGAAAACCGATCATGGTTCCCCGGGTGCAGGCTCAAGAGCAGGTTGTAGGCAAGACACTGAATGCCGCCGGCATCGATCCCTCGGACGTGGGAATGATCGAAGGACACGGCACCGCAACACTTGCCGGTGACCCGGTGGAATTGCAGGCGCTGCTGCGGACCTACGGTGCGGCGGGGTCGCAGGCCCTGCTTGGTTCGATCAAGTCGAACGCCGGGCACGCGCAGGCGGCCGCCGGAATTCTCGGATTGATCAAAGTCCTGCTCGCCGGCCAGCATGGTTACATTCCGCCAACGCTGTTCTCCGACCACCCCACCAAGAAGGTGGACTGGGACCTGACCGGCATCCGGCTGGCCACCAAGCTGTCCGAATGGCAACCCAAAGACGGACTTCGGTACGGCGCCGTGTCGTCGTTCGGCGCCGGCGGCGCCAACGCCCACGCGATCGTCGCGATGCCCGCGGAGGGCGACAAGTGACGACTGCGAATTACCTTCTCCCCAATGGCGCCATCCCCGTGCTGCTGACGTCGGATACCCCCGAACTCATACCGGCCGATGCCGCCGCTGTGTTGGCCTATGTGCGGGATCACCCCGATGTGACCCCGCAAATGATCGCCACGATGCTCTTCCGCACGCGAATCGCCCGCAAACACCGCGTCCTGGCAATGGTGCGCAACCGCGAGGAGATGATCGAGGCCCTGCAAACGGTCGTCGATGGCGGCGAGCACCGCTTGGTGATGCGCGCCGACATGGCCGCCACCGCCCGCCGCTACGCGTATGTCTTTCCAGGCCAGGGCAGTCAGCGACCCGGCATGGGTAGGCGCTGCTATGAGTCCGTTCCGGCTTTTCGGACCGAGGTCGAGCGTTGCGCACGGGCTTTCGCCGACCACACCGGGCTCTCCCCGCTGAATTATCTTCTGGATGACCATTTTCCGGCCCCGGACAACGCACTCGACAACGCCTTGGACAACGCCATCGATAACGCGAGCACGGTCCAACCCGCGTTGTTCACCCAGATGGCAGGCTTGGCGGCAATGTGGCGATCGTTCGGCGTAGTGCCCACCGTCACCATCGGCCACAGCCAGGGAGAGATCGCCGCCGCCTATGTTTCGGGTTTGATCACGCTGACGGACGCCGTTCGCGTGGTTGCGCTCCGGGCGCGCGCCGCCGACGGGTTCGCAGCCGGTGACTACGCGATGGCGGTGCTGGCCACTGACCGCGAGACGTGCGAGGACCTGCTGGCCCGTTGCACCGGCTGGGCGCAGCTCTCGGTGATCAATTCGCCCAGCATGAAAGCTATCTCGGGTGATCGGAAAGCGGTGCAGGGCATCGTGGACGCGTGTACCGCCCGCGACATCTTCGCCCGGGTGATCCGCGTTCAATACCCTGCGCACACCAGTGTGATCAACACATTGCACGACGCACTATGCGCCGACATCCGACGCGAGCTGACGACTCTGAAGTTCCTAGACAGCGATATCGCCTGCCTCGGCGCCACTCTCGGCGGTCCGCTCCCGCCGGACCTAGCAGTCGACCAGTACTGGTTCTTCAACCTGCGTAACGCTGTACGGTTCGACAAGGCGATAGCGGCGGCGCTGCCGTTCGACATCGACACCTACGTCGAACTGGCCGAACATCCGACATTGCAATTGGCGATCCAAGAGAACCTGGCCGCAATCGATCACGAACGCTCTTGCCTGGTGGTCGGGACGTCGACCCGAACGGACATCGATCTCACCGACTTCACGCACAATGTGCTGCGGTTGGCGCTGCATGATCTGAACTATTCGTGGGACAACCTGGCCACGCAGTCCGAGGGTCCGGCACCGTTGCCGTTGCGCGATTTCCCGAACACTCCCATGAACGAGATCAGGCTCTGGATTCCCTATGAACAGGGCCTGTCGCCGGCAGCCCGCAACACCCACGCCGTCACATCGGTTGCCGCTGAGCCGAAGTCGAGCCCTGATACACCGGCCGCGGTACCGCGACTGCTCACCGAGCAATGGGTGCGGCTGTCGCGGCGCTCGCTGGTGCCGCCGCGGGCCGTCGGCATCATCGACCACACCGGCGGCGCCGCGGAGCTCGCTCAAGCGCTGAGCGTCGCGGCCGGCGAGGTCGGCGCCGCGGCCCGTGTGCTCAGCGCTGATGAACTCCGCGCTGCACCTTGCCATCTCAATACCTATGTCATCCTGCTACCGCAGTCGCCGCGACGTGACGCGGCCGGATCGGTGGACGCCGTGACGACGTTCTTCGCCGAACGCAGCTGGTGGGCACCTCCCGGCGATGGGGTCACCGACTACTGGCTGGTGACCGTCGCCGGTGAGGCGGTGATTGCCGACGATCCGCCGCCCGATCCGGTGCACGCGGCGGCAAGCGCCGGCTTTCGTTGTGTGGGTGCCACCCATCCGGGCGTCAGATTCCGCCACCTCGATCTGCCGGGCGCTGCACCTGCCGGCACGGCGGCGGCGATCGTCGCGGCACTGCACACTGCCGAGGAATCCGAACTAGCCCTGCGCGACGGCGCCCTGTACGCCAAACGTGTGGTCGACGGCGAAACAACCGGGTCCGACACCAGTGACCAACCCGCCGACCACGTCCTCATCGTCGGCGGTACCGGCAAGCTCGGGCTCGAATTCTGTGAACACTTCGCTTCCCGCGGTGCTCGCGAAATCACCCTGGTAAACCGGTCGGGCGATACCGCTGCCGTCACAGAGCGACTGCGGAGCATTCGTTCGGCCACCTCGACGCGGATCCGGGTCACGGCGTGTGATCTCACCGATGCCGCAGCGGTATCGACGCTGGGGGCGCGTGGCACGCCCGCGGATTTGATCATCCATGCCGCCGTGGAATATTCAGGCGTCGAGCTGGGAGACATTACCGCTGCGGCGATCTACAGTGCCCTGCAGGCCAAGGTGGTGGGCATCGCTCGGGTACTGGCCGCATTTCCACGCAGCCAAGACTGTCGGGTGGTGCTGTGTTCTTCGATCTCGGCCTCGGTCGGCGGGCGGGGCCTGGCTCTTTATGCCGCTGGCAATCGCATGCTCGACGCCTTGGCGCGTCGACTCAGATCGGAAGGCCTACATTGCGTTTCGGTGCAGTGGGGTCACTGGCGGGTCCATCTCGACGCGTCCGGGTCGGCGATGTTGGCCGGCCTCGGGGTGGTCCCCATGCGCCCCGCCGACGCGCTAGCGGTGGACGTGACACGGCTACGCGAGAACACCATCGTCGCCGCGTTCGACCTGGACCGGGCCCGGTCGGTGCTGGACGCCTGCGGTCGCGGTTCGTTGTTGTCGCAACTGGGCTCCGCAGCCCCCAGCCGGATCGAGTCGCCCGCCCGCGCTGGCGAGGTCCAAGCTGGGCTCTCCCAGCGGTTGGTGCACCTGTTGGCGCAAGCCATTGGGGCCGATAGCCCAGACACGATCGACACCGGTGTCCCGATGGTGGCGATCGGATTGGATTCGTTGCAGGCGTTAGAATTTCGACGTCAAGTCAAGATCGAGTTAAATCGCGACCTCGAGATCGCCGACCTGCTCGGCGGAGCATCGATCGCGGAAGTTCTGGCCAAGCTGGAAATCTAGTCTAGGCGGCGCTCATCGCCTCACGCAGACTTCGTGGACGGATATCGGTCCAATTCCGCTCGACGTAGTCAAGACACTCTGTGCGGCTAGCCGCGCCGAAGACCTTGCGCCAGCCCGCGGGCACCTCGATCTGAATCGGCCACAGGCTGTGCTGCTTTTCATCGTTGACCACAACCGAGAACATGCCCTCAGCGTCGTCAAACGGGTTGGTATGCATCGCTTCTCCCGACCGACTTACTGGCGACCTTGACCCCTGCACCGAGGACACGATCAGACAGCAGCCCCAGGCAGCTCAGATTGGGGAAACCCGGGCCTTCGTTCAGCCCGGACAGATTGGGCAGCACCAGTCTCGGGATGACTCCCGCAACGGCGAGGTCGGGACCGATCGACTCCTCGATCCGTTCGCCCGTCAACGGGCCGCCCAACTCCAACTCCAGCATGTCCACAGCGTCCCGACTCAGCAGTGGCAGGAACCAGAGCGCGTCCGCGCCGGAGCCATCGATGACGAGGTCGAAATCGTGCACGCTTTCCCGCAATTCACC
>JALHRH010000111.1 GCA_022841565.1 Mycobacterium sp.
AGAACGTGATCTTCTGGCGCGGGGCGGCGCGCGCCTACAGCGGCACCATTCCCCGGCTGTCCATGCTCGGGTTGCTCGACATCGGGCGACTGCAGTGGCAGTTCGAGCGGATCTCGCGCACCGTGCCGATCGCGGCACCCTGGCATGCCAAGCGGGCCCGCCAACTCGACGGCGTCTCGCTGGGCCGATGGTTGAGCATGGTGCGCGCCACCGCATCATCGCGCGACCTGATGGCGATCATGACCCGGGTGACGTGGGGATGCGAACCCGACGACGTGTCGATGCTGCACGCCGCCCGTTATGTGCGCGCGGCCGGGGGACTCAACCGGCTACTCGACACCGAAAACGGCGCCCAACAGGACCTGATACCGGGCGGCACCCAGCAGATCGCCGATCGCGCGGCGGCCGAACTCGGCGATCGCGTGGTGCTGGACGCGTGCGTCCGGCGCATCGACCGGCACGGGTCGGGGGTGACGGTCACCTCTGATCAGGGTCAGGCCGAGGCAGGGTTCGTCATTGTCGCGATTCCGCCCGCCCACCGCGCCGGCATCGAGTTCAATCCCCCCCTACCACCCGAATACACCGGACTCGCCCAGCATTGGCCGCAGGGCCGGCTGACCAAGGCCTACGCGGCCTACGAAACGCCGTTCTGGCGGGCCAAGGGATTCTCCGGCCAGGCGTTGTTGGACAACGGCCCGGTGTTCATCACCTTCGATGTCAGCCCGCACGCGGACGGTCCGGGCATTCTGCTGGGGTTCGTCGACCCTCGCGCCTTCGACTCGCTGCCCACCGATCAGCGTCGCGCAAACGCTCTGCGCTGCTTTGCGTCGCTGTACGGCGAGGAGGCGCTTAATCCGCTCGATTACACCGATTTTCGTTGGGGAACAGAGGAATTCGCGCCAGGCGGGCCCACTGCCGCGGTGCCGCCGGGTTCGTGGACCAAGTACGGCAGGTTGTTGCGCCAACCCGTCGGCCCGATTTACTGGGCAGGCACCGAGACGGCCGACGAATGGACCGGATACTTCGACGGTGCGGTCAGGTCCGGTCAGCGCGCCGCCGCCGAGGTCGCCGGTCTGCTATGAGCTGATCAGCGTCACCCGGGCCTGGCGGTCGATGGCCGCTTCGGCCAGCCCGCGCAGCTGCCTGTTGACCTCGTCCGGCTGTTCCAGCATGGAGCAGTGCCCGCCGGGCAGCTCGACGAGGTCGATCACGTTGGGTGCGGTGCGGGCGAGCTTGCGGGCCTGGCTGATGGGCGTCAGCCGGTCGTGTTCGCTTCCGATGACCAGGGTCGGCACCGTCAGACCCTCCAGGTTGAGGTGTCGCGAGCCGATTTCGTCGATGAGCATCCGGGCGCAGCCGCCGCGACCCATCGGCGAGGTCTGCGCGAACAGTTCGTAGACGAGCTGGACGACCGCCGGGTCCGCGCCGGCACCGACCACCATCATCGCGACCAGATACCGACTTGGAATCTGGACGGCCCCCGGCAGCGGGAAGCCGCCGACCGCGTTGATCAGAGTCCGTCCGGCCACCACCCGCGCCGGCGACAATCCGCGCGGCACCGCCAGCAACTTGATTTTGCTCAGCAGATCACCGCTGGCCGTGTTGATCAACGCGACGGCGTCGGCGCGGCGCCGGACCTTGTGCCGGTAGCGCTCCGACCAGGCCTGGATGGTCATGCCGCCCATCGAATGCCCGGCAATCAGCGCACGCTCGTGCGGGGCCAGCGTCGCGTCCAGCACGCAATCAAGGTCGGAGGCAAGGTGTTTGAGGCTGTAACCGCCGCGCCGCGGCACACCGCTGCGGCCGTGACCGCGGTGGTCGAAGGCGATCACGCGATAATCGGTGGCCAGGTCGGCGATCTGGTGGGACCACGCCCGGATGGCGCAGACGAAACCGTGGGTCAAGACGATGGGATAACCCGCGGGCGAGCCGAAAACCTCTGCGTGCAGCGCGGTACCGTCGGCCGCTCGCACCTTGACGGTGCGACTCGGTGGCAACTCGGCAGGCAACTGCCGAGTCGGTCTTTCACGGGTAGAACTCCGAGCACTCTTGTCAGGAATCATGCCGCTCCCGCCTTGGTCGCGGCTCCGTTGCCGCCGTCCAGTTGCCGACGAGTTTACCTGACCGTAATGTGCGATCCGTCACACGCCAGAAAACGATCAGATAACGGCAAACCCGTGTCCCAGATGTCCCGCCGGGGGTTCCTTGCGGCAACGACGCTGCTGGTTGGCGCGTGCGCGACCCCCCTCCAGCCCGCCCCACGCGCCACTACACCCGGCACCACAACACCGCCGGACACCAAGTCCGTCTTGATCGTCGGCGCCGGCATGGCTGGGTTGGCCGCGGCCCGCAGCCTCACCGACGCCGGCTGGCCGGTGCGGGTGATCGAAGCTCGGGACCGGATCGGCGGGCGCGTGCACACCACCCGCGAGTGGGGTGTGTCGCTGGAGATGGGGGCCTCCTGGATCCACGGGATCACGAACAATCCGTTGGTGGAGTTGGCGCAGCAGGTCCACGCCGAGGTCGTTCCCACCGACTACGACGACCCGGCCAGGCTGGTGATCGATCCACGGCTACAGCCGATGACGTTCAACGCCAAGACCTGGCGCCAGCTGGTCGCCGAGGCGCGTGACGAAGTGGACGGCGGAACGCTGGGTGCCGCCATCACCGCCCAGGCCAACCGCGAGGAGCTCACCGAGCCCGAGCGCGCGGCACTGGACTACTACGTCACCACCGCGATTGAGGACGAGTACGCGGCCGACGCCGGCCAGCTTTCGGCAACCACGTTCGACCTGGGCACATATACCACCGGCTCGCAGTCGGTGATCACCAGCGGCTACGACGCGCTACCGCGGCTGCTGGCCGACGGACTCCAGATCGTGCTGAACTGTCCCGTTAATTCCATTGCGCGACAAGGTAACTCGGTAGCGATACGGGCCGGCAACCAGACCTTCGAAGGACCCGCGGCGATCGTCACGGTCCCGCTCGGAGTCCTGAAAGCGGCGAGCATCACCTTCGACCCACCGCTACCCGAAGGTCACCTGCATGCGGTGAGTGCGCTGGGATTCGGCGTACTGTCCAAGAGTTACTTCCGTTTTCGGCAGCGGACCTGGGACGCCGAAAACGCCTTCTATGAGTACCTGGGCGCCGAGAAGGGCATGTGGGCCCAGTGGTTCACCTTGCCCGCCGGCGTCGGCCCGATTGTGTTGGCGTTCAATCCCGGGTCCCGCGGCCGGCAGGTCGAGTCCACTCCCCCAGCCGATTTGCTGACCGGCGCCCTGCCCGTCGCCCGACAGTTGTTCGGCACCGACGTCGTCGAAGTGCGATCGTCGAGTTGGACCACCGACCCCTACGCGCTGGGCTCGTATTCCTTCCACGCACCAGGGTCGGGCCTTGACGACCGCCGCCGGCTGCAGGAACCGATCGGCGACCGGCTCTACTTGGCCGGCGAGGCCGTCGGAGCGGACAACCCGGCCACCGTGCACGGCGCCCTGCTCAGCGGGCGCCACGCGGCCGCCGAGTTGATGGAAAGACTGCATAGACCGTGAATAATACTGCGGCTCAGTAGCTTTCCAGCGCCTCCACGCTGCGCCAACTGGGCCACGTGGTCTCCCACACCCGATGGATCCGCCCGTCACGGTAGGTAGCGATCAAGATCACCTCGATTCGGGTCGGTTGGTGGCCGGGGTGCGACGTGGTGATCCACACCCGGCCGGCGACCCGGTCCCCGGCGTCCACCCAGGCCTGTTCGTCGAACTCGACCGCGTAGGCGATGGGGGTGGCGTAGAGCTTGAGATGACTGTCACGGAACTCGGTGAATCGTTGGCTCAGCCCATCGGAGCACATCACGAAGTCGGGGTCGTAGTAATGCTCGATCAGGTCACCGTTCTTGGCGACGACCATTCGCTCGAACATCTCGCGAAGCAGCGCAACCGACATCGGTAGTCCGTCTTCCCCGCGCGAGCCTATGCCGGAAGCTGCGCCGGAGCGCCGCGTCCCAGGTTGCGGAAGCCGACGGCAGGTTTCTTCAGGCCCAACAGAAACGGTGATGTCTTGACCGCCAGGTTCAGCTTCGCCGGCAGCCGGCCAAAGGCGCGTCGCACCGGCTCCGCGGCCGGCACCCCGGAAGTCGCGAGATCGACATAAAACGTCGACGTCTCGCCGATGCCCTCGAAATTGTGGGTGAGTGGCATCGACACCTTGCGCATCGATTCGTCCAGGCACTCGGCCACGGCATCGGTCATCAGCACATACTCCGGTATCGGCACCGAGTTCTTCAGCATGCGGTGCACCAGGATGACATCGACTCCGGCCAACTCCATGTGGCGTTTCACCTTCTGCTCTGCGACCTCACCCACGTGAGCGACGAACTTCAGCGACAGACTCCCGAGCTGCTCGCAGCTTCGGCAGTCGCACAGCGCTTCCTTCTTGAAGCGCTCGCGCCGCGCCAGAAACGCCTGCCGCATTTCCGGCAGCCGTCCGCACACAACGCGGGCGTCTCCGTTGGGCACCCAGAAGAACGCGGCGTCGCCCTCGAGCTTGGCCAGCTTCAGACCCTTGCCGGCATCGATGACCGCCTCCAACAGGGCACCCACCGCCTGCTGCGCGTGTGCCAGGTGCAGCCGGTTCCAGCTCATGTAATTCGTGTATCCGCCGATGTCCGCGATGAGCAGAACGGCACGCCGGATCGCCATGATTTCAGGAGTTTAGTGGGCTGACCGCGGTTGGTCGACGGTCGCGTGGCCGATCAGCTGGAGGCGGGCATTGCCTCAAGCGCCGGGGCCCCGGAGCGGGCGGGACAACCTGACCCTATTGAGGGCAGCCCATAGCGCACTCTCCCGAGCGTTGTCGGCGACGAACAGCAGTTCGTCACTTGCTTCGAGCACGTCGTCGGGCGCCGGAACCATCACAGTGCCGCCACGAACCACGGTGACCAGGGCGGTGTTGGCCGGCAACTCCAACTCACTCAGGGACTGCCCAACCAACGGATTGTCTTCGGGCAGAGTGAGTTTCGTCAAGGCCGTGTAGCCTTCGCGAAGTCCCATCAACCGCACGAGGTGACCGATGTCGATGGCACCCTCGATTCCGGCAACCATGGCGCCCGGCGTCGACACCGCGACGTCGATCCCCCAGGCCTGGCCGAACAACCACTCGTTGCGGACGTCGTTGATCCTGGCCACCACCCTGGGCACCCCGAACTCGGACTTGGCCAGCAGACCCACCACCAGGTTGACTTTATCGTCGCCGGTTGCGGCGATCACCACGTCACACGTGTTCGCGCCGGCTTCCTGCAACGCGGACATCTCGCAGGCGTCGGCGTTGAACCAATCCGCGTCCGGCACCTCGTGTGGCTGGAAGTTTCGTCGTTGCCGCTCGATCAGCAGGACCTTGTGCCCGGCGTCGAGCAACTCCTGGGCGAGCGAGCGGCCGACATTGCCGGCGCCGGCAATCCCGATCCGCAACTTCCGCTTGGCCACCTGACCATCTTTGCGTATGCCCACCGGCGTGGCACTTACCGCTGGCAGCGAGCGGCCGTCGGGTGTGGGTCTGATTTACTGACAGCACGCCGAGGTCGGCGGCCTCGTCCGTACCAACCGCGACAGCGATCGCTTTGTTGAATTGTGGAACGAAATGACCCTGGAACAGCTGTACCTGACGGTGTCGGTCGGCGGCCTCGTGCTGCTGGCCAGCATTGTCGGTACTCGCGTGGCCACCGTGGTGGGGTTCCCCAGCATGTTGTTGTTCCTGCTGGTCGGTGTCGCGATCGGCGAGGACGGGTTGGGGCTGCAGTTCCACGACGTGATCCTCTCCAGAAACGTGGGCATCGCGGCGCTGGCCGTCATCCTGGTGGAAGGCGGGTTGACCACGCGATTCAGCGACATCCGCAAGGTGTTGGCGCCCGCCGCAGCGCTAGGCACCCTCGGCGTGGTCATCAGTACGGTGATCACCGCCGTCGGTGCACACCTGTTGTTGCACTTCGAATGGCAACTCGCGCTGCTGTTGGGCGCCATCGTCTCCGCTACCGATGCCGCCGCGGTGTTCTCGGTGCTGCGCGTGCTGCCACTACCCCGGCGACTGGCCGGGCTACTCGAGGCGGAGTCCGGCTTCAACGACGCGCCCGGCGTGATCCTCGTCCTCATGTTCAGCGTGGTGCCCTTCGGGTTCGAACCCGAGGTGGCGATCACCGACCTGGTCTATGAGTTGCTCGGCGGCTCCGCGATCGGTCTGCTGGTCGGCTACCTCGGCTCCTTCGGGCTGCGCCGCACCGCGCTGCCCGCCTCCGGTCTGTACCCGATCGCCACATTCGGGTTGGGACTGGTCGCATTCGCCGCCGCCGGTGACGCCCATGCCAGCGGTTTCATCGCCGCATACCTGGCCGCGGTGGTGCTGGCGAACTCGGGGCTACCGCACCGCTCGGCAACCCGTTCATTCGCCGAAGGGGTGGGCTGGCTGGCCCAGATCGGCCTGTTCGTCCTGCTCGGACTTCTGGTCAACCCCAGTGAACTGGTGGTTGACGTGATTCCGGCGATCGTGATCGGACTGGTGTTGCTGTTGATCGCGCGGCCGCTGTCGGTGGTGGGGACGCTGATCTGGTTCCGCGTTCCCTGGCGCGATCAGGCCTTCTTGTGCTGGGCGGGGCTACGCGGCGCCGTCCCGATCGTGTTGGCGACCTTTCCGATCGTCGCCGGTGTGCAAGGCAGTTCTCGGCTGCTCAATATCGTGTTCGTCCTGGTGGTGGTCTTCACGCTGATTCAGGGACCCAGCCTTCGTCCGATCGCCCGCATGCTGGGCCTGATATCGCGCGAAGCGACCCGTGAAATCCAGGTCGAAGCCGCACCGCTGGACATGCTCGACGCCGAACTGCTGACCATGACGGTGCAAAAGCCCTCCCGGCTGCACAACGTCACCATCCTGGAACTGCGCCTGCCGGACCCGGCCGTCATCACGCTGATCATCCGTGACGGCCACACTTTCGTCCCGGAGCCCGACACCCGCATCGAGAGTGGTGACGAACTGCTGATCGTCACCACCAGCAAAACACGCGCCGCGGCCGAAGCCAGACTCCGAGCCGTCAGCCGGCGCGGCAAGCTTGCGCACTGGTTCGACGAATTCGGCGAAACCGACTAATCGAACCGGGGTTCGCCGAGGAGAAAAGTGGCCCCGAGCAGCTCAGCCTTGGCCCGGCGGCACGGCAGCGGCCTCGACGTGTGCGATCTTGCTCAATCCGCTGACGGTGAGCACGCGGACGAGCAACGGATGGACGATGACGCGCAACTCGTCGACAGCGTCGGCCTGGTCGAACAACGCGTTGATTCCGGCGCTGTCCACGTAGTTGACGGCACTGAGATCGATGGTGATCGGTTCGCGGCTGCCGGCACTGGCGTCGGCAAGAGCCCGCTTGAACACCTCGATGTTGCTCAGATCGATCTCGCCGGCCGCCGTCAAACGGTGCGTCCCGTCTGAGCCGCGGCCGCTGTTCACGGTGAGCGGTGTGGCCATTAGGTGATCTTTGCGCACAATGAAACCGTTGTGCCGGCTTCGGTGGATCGGATACTGCAGTCCTCCATCAGGATGCGCATGAGGTCGATACCTCGTCCGCGACTGAAGTCGGCGACCTGGGACGGGGTCTTCCAGGCACCCGAGTCGGTCACAGTCACCTGCAGCCGGTCGACGATCGCGGTCGCGCGCAGCGACACGGTGCCGGCCGACCGGTCGCGGTGGCCGTGTTCTATCGCGTTGGCCACGGCCTCGCCGGTCGCGACGAGCACGTCTTGAATCTGATCGGAGTCGATTCCCGCCCGGGTCAGCCAGCCGCGCAACGTATTTCGGCTAGAAGCGAGATTGCTGGCGTCGGCGGCGAACTCGAGCCACAGCGGAGCCGGCTGCCGGTAGAGCAACATGGCCACGTCGTCGAGATACCCGTCGCGCGGCTTCAATCGGGACATGAGTCGGTCGGCCATCTCTTCGAGCGTCTGCGATCGCCCACTCTGGACCAGGGCAGCGGCACGTGTCATGCCGTCATCCAGGGACTGCCCGCGTCGTTCGACCAGACCGTCGGTGTAGAGCAACAGCGTCGCGCGCGGCGGCATTGTGACGCGGATTTCGGGTCGCTGCCAATCCGGCCGCAGCGCCAAGGGAAGTCCGTGTTCCCCATCCAGTAGCTCGGTCGCGCCGTCCGCGCGAACCATGATTGGCGGTGGGTGACCTGCGCTGGAGTACACCAGTTCTCCGGTTTCCATGCTGAGCACCGCACAGAATGCAGTGGTACAGCGGGCACCGGGCAGCCGTGCGGCGAAGCGGTCCAGGGCGGTGAGCACCGCGCCGGGGTTGGGCTGTTCGAGCAGCAGCGCGCGGCAGGCGCTGCGCAGCTGGCCCATCACGGTGGCCGCCGCCAGACCGTGCCCTACGCAATCACCGACGATCAACGCGACGCGCTCCTCGTCGAGGTCGACGACGTCGTACCAATCGCCGCCGACCTGCAACGGGTGGCTCGCAGGCAGATACCGCACCGCGAACCCGTCGGGCAATGTCGCCGGGCCCAGCATCGCATGCTGCAGCGCCACCGCGGTTTCGCGCTGTTCGTCCAGTTGGTAGACGCGTTGCAGTCCCTGCCCGAGTCGACCGGCAAGCACGGTGAGCAGCGTGTGATCTTCCCGGGTGAACCGGCGGTGCTCGGACAACTCGACCCAAACCACCAGTAGCCCGAGTGGGTGCTGCGACGCGATTCCGGCCACGCCGGCATCGACGGTGACGTTCAGCAAATCTGTTTCGCGCAACGACTCGATGTGCTGCCGTCGCTGTGGCGAAAGGTCGGCCCACCTGACCGGCTCGCCCGCGCAGACCACGTCCGGTGCGCGGTCCCCGGGCGCGTCACTGGAGAAGGTCACTGCCAGCACGCGCCGCGCCTGCCACACCCGACGCAACACGTCGGCCGCACCCTGCAGCGCATCGGCGAGCGAATCAGCTTGCACCAGTTGTTGATTGAGCTCGGCCAGCGCGCTCTGGCTCTGTACGGCATAGTGCTCCGCGGTGACGTCGCGGAAGGTGCCGACCAGGACGCGACGTCCGGAGTCCGGGTCATCGGTATGGTTGAAGTTCACTGCGATCCACAGCCGATGCCCGTCTTTGTGGGTAACCGGTATGGCCAGGATGCCGTGCGTTTCGCCGAGCGATTTAGCAAACTCTGCTTCGACCAACTGACGGGCCGTGATATCGACTTCGGGGTCCGGCCACCAAGGGTGAGGGGTTTTGTAAGGTAGTCCTTCGGGACCGTAGCCGAGGATTTCGGTGAAGGCGGCGTTGATCTCCATCACGGCGCCGTGTTCGTCAGAGACGAAGAAGGCTTCCTGCAGCGATTCGACCAGCGCGGTGCGCCAGCGGGCGTGGTAGTTGCGCATGCGCGCCAACTCGACGTTGGCGCGCACCCGAGCGAGCAGTTCAGCTGCGGCGAACGGCTTGACCAGGTAATCGTCGGCGCCGGTCAACAGGCCTTCGATCGAAGCTTCCTGTCCGGCCCGGGCCGAGAGCAGCAGCACGGGCACCGCCGCTGTGCGAGGATCGGCGCGCAGCGCCGTCAGTAGTTGCAGACCGTCCAGCTTGGGCATCATCACGTCGCTGATCACCAAATCGGGAAGCTGGGCGCATATGGCCTCCAGTGCCTGCTGGCCGTCGCTGACGCCACTCACCTGGTAGCCGGACGCTCCCAGCAAGTGCGCCAGATATTCCCGCATGTCGACGTTGTCGTCGGCGATCAGCACCCGTGCCTGCCCTCCGCTGCCCCCGGCCTGGGCAGGTCGTGGCGAAAGGACGGGGGCCGTCATCCCGGACACCCCAGGTAGCCAGCGCAAGGCTTCCTGCACGTACGGCTCCGAGATCGCGGCCACCGTCGCATCGGTGCCCTGCGGCTCGGCCAGTTCGTCGGACGGCAGATGCGCGGTGCCAAAAGGCAACCGGATGGTGAAGGTGGTGCCCTCGCCCACCCGGCTGTCGGCAGTGATGGTGCCACCGTGCAACCCGACCAACTCCCGCACCAACGCCAACCCGATCCCGCTGCCCTCCATGGACCGGGCGCGCGCGGTCTCGATGCGGTGGAAACGTTCGAACAACCTCGGCATTTCGGCAGCCGACACCCCGATCCCGGTGTCGATGACGGTGATTACCGCCTGCCCATCTTGGCGTGCGGTCCGCACGGTGATCGCGCCGTCGAAGGTGAACTTCAACGCATTCGAGAGCAGGTTGAGCACCACCTTCTCCCACATCTCTCGGTCCACGTACACCGGTTCGTCCAGCGGCGGGCAGTCCACCGTGAACGTGAGCCCGGCCTGATTGATCGCCGACCGAAAAACGCTGGCCAATTCGGCGGTGACGGACGACAAGTCGACCGGCTCGAATCGGGCCCGCATTCGCCCCGCCTCGATGCGCGAGAAGTCCAGCAGCGTGTTGACCAGTTTGGCGAGCCGTAATCCGTTGCGGCGCACTAATTCCAAATCGTGGCGTGCGGCCTCGTCGAGGCCGTTGGCGCGGGCGCGCAATTCGTCGACGGGGCCCAAAATCAACGCCAGCGGCGTGCGAAATTCGTGACTGATGTTGGAGAAGAACGTGGTCTTCGCCCGGTCCAGTTCGGCGAGTTCCTCCGCGCGCTGCTTCTGAGCCTGGTAGCTGCGTGCGCTGCTCACCCCCGTCGAGAGGTATCCGGCAACCAGTTCGACGAAGCTCCGGTAGCCGTCGTCGAGTTCGCGATACCGGTTCAGCCCCGCGACCAGGAATCCGACCGGCGGACCACCCTGCTGGAGCAGCGGCATCACCAATGCCTGTTTCGGCGGCTCGGGCCATGCGCCGGTGGGCAGATTCAATGCGGCGCCGTCGAGTTCGATGAGGTCGCGGTCACCCCGGGCCGCCTGGTTAGCCGGCCATAGATCGCCGCCACTGCTCGGCAACGTTTCCGGGGCCGCCGGGTGCCCGTGCGCCATCCCGCTGACGCCGGCGAGTCGCGCATCGCTTCGCCCCCCGAACAGGTAGGTCAGGGTGAACGGAAGGTCGTAGGGGTTCTTATCGAGCTGGCCGGCGACGAAATCGAGCATCTGCCGCTCCGTGCGAATGACGCTCGGGTCCGAGCCCAGATCCCGCAGGGTCGCCATGCGCCGCTCCGCAATCACCCGCTCGGTGTCCTCGCTGACGACGCAAAGCATTCCGACCACGCTCGCGTCGTCGTCGCGCAGCGGGCTGTACGAGAAGGTGTGGTACGTCTCCTCGGGATAACCCGACCGTTCCAGGATGAGCATCAACGCCTCGTCCCAGGTCGCCCGTCCCGTGGTCAGGACGCGTTGCACCCGTGGTCCGATATCCGCCCAGATTTCGGCCCACACCTCGCTGGCCGGCCGGCCCAGCGCCCAGGGGTACTTGCGCCCCAGGGTGTCGCGGCGGTAGGCGGCGTTGCAGAAAAAAGTGAGCTCCGGCCCCCAAGCCATCCACATGGAGAACCGCGACGACAGCAGGATATCGACGGCGGTGCGCAGGCTTTGCGGCCAATCGCCCACTGGCCCAAGCGGGGTGGACGCCCAGTCGACAGCAGCTAGATCGCGGCCGACCTCCTGGTCTGCGCGGAAGACCACTGACGTCCCTCCGGGTCGAGGTTTTCAAGGCTTTGGCGGGACTACCGTGCACTGGCTGCCCAATGCCGTCGAATCCATACCTGACACTCAGTATGTTATTGGCCTCACCTGGCCGCCAACGGGGTGGCGATGTCTTCCAGCGACTTGCCTTCGGCGTCGACGGCCAGGAACCAGGCGACCAGGCCACCGGCGACCATCACCGCCGCCCCCAGGAGATAACCTAGAAAGAGCAGCAGCGACTGGGAGCCGTCACCGATGAGCGCGCCGTAGATGACTGGGCCGAGCGCGCCGAAACATTGGGCAATTGCGAAGAACACCGCAATCGCCTTGGCCCGAACCTCCAGCGGAAAGATCTCGCTGACGGTCAGATAGGCCGCGCTGGCCCCAGCCGAGGCGACATAGAAGATCACGCACCAGGCGACGGTCTGAGTAATCGCGTTGAGCGCGCCGGCCTGGAACAAGGCGGCGCTGACCGCCAGCAGCAGCCCTGACAGCAGATAGGTTCCGGTGATCATCTTTCGCCGGCCGATGGTGTCGAACAAGTGGCCAATCGTGAGCGGCCCCAACAGGTTTCCGACGGCGAACGCGATGAGGTAGAGCGGCGTCGAGGCCGAGGGAACGCCGTAGAACTTGCCCAGCACCAGCGTGTAGGTAAAGAAGATCGCGTTGTACAAGAACGACTGGCTGATCATGAGCGCAGCACCCAACACGGCTCGGCTCGGGTAGTCGCGGAACAAGACTCGCGTCAAGGCCAGGTAGCCGATCTCATGGGCGGGCCGCAGCTCGATCGCCGTGGATTCATCGACCGGCGGCAGCGTGGCACCGGTGTCCCGCACCTCCTGCTCGATATGGGAGATGGTGCGCTCGGCGTCTTCGGTGCGGCCGTTCATGACCTGCCAGCGCGGGCTTTCTGGCAGGTTGCGCCGGACCAGCAGAATCACCACTGCCAACACCGGGCCGATCAGGAAAGCCAGCCGCCAGCCCAGGCCCAGGTCAATCGCCTGCAGGAAGACGAAGGTGCCCAGCGTGCCCAGGACCGCCCCGGCCCAGTAGGTGCCGTTGACCGCGATATCGACACGCCCGCGGAATCGGGCCGGGATCAGTTCGTCGATCGCCGAGTTGATGGCTGCGTATTCCCCGCCGATACCCGTGCCGGCGATGAATCGCGTGAAGTAGAGGAAGGTGATCCACGCCGCGTTGTTGCCCAGAGTCAACGCGGTCAGCGCACTGCCGAACAGGTATACGCCGAGAGTGATCATGAACAGATTGCGTCGGCCCAGCTTGTCGGACAAGCGCCCGAAGAACAGCGCCCCGGCCACCTCGCCGGCCAGGTAGACGGTGGCGACGAACCCGACGGCGGCCGACGACAGATGAAGCGTCTGCGGTTCGGTGAGCGTTTCGGCGACCGCACTGGCCACCGTGATCTCCAAACCGTCGAGGATCCAGGCCACGCCGAGCGCTACGACCATGCGGGTATGGAACGGCGACCAGGGCAGCCGGTCGATGCGGGCGGGAATCAGCGTGCGGATCGCACCGCTTCGCTCACCGGACGGCGACACGGTCGGCTCCTCGCGATTCGGCACACGTCCTCGTTCCCGTTAGGGGGCGATAAGAAACATTTCTGTTCGGCTGGGCCATCACCCCGATCGTCCCGCGATCTGATTGACGATGCGGGCCTCGCGAGCCGCCAGGTGCGCGCGCCGGTTCTCGGTGGCCATCAACGGTCCCCTTCAACGACTAACCGGTCGAATTGCTAAGTCCGACCACGAGATTGATGGTGACCGCCAGAATCACCGCCCCGAATAGATAGGAGAGCAACGCCTGACACAGCGCGATGCGGCGCAGTTGGCCGGTCTGCAGCGTGGTGTCGGAAACCTGATAGGTCATCCCGATGGTGAATCCGAGGTAGAAAAAGTCCAGGAAACGCGGGGTATCGGTGGCATTGAAGTCGATGCCGCTGGCGGAGTTCGAGTAGTAGATGTCGGCATAGCGGACACTGAAGACGGTATGGACGACGCACCACGCCACGGCGATGCAGACCACCCCAACGCCCGCGGCAACATTCTTCTCCACTCCGGCCTTCGAACTGGCGGTGAGCAGATGCGCCACACCGCCCAGGCTCGCCACACTCGCCGACAGGATGGCCACGTCGATGAGCCAGCCAGACGGTGGGTCCTGGGGGATTACGTGCTCACGGGTGCGCTCGGCGTCCATCGGCAGCACGACGATCCACGTCCACACCAGGTAAACCAATGCGGCAGCGGTCCAGCCGACGCTTGGCGCGTACGCCCACCCCGCGGTCGGTGCGATAAGCAGCACGGCGACCACGCCAACCACGCCGGCCGCCACCAACCTGGTGACGACGTGCCGCCGCCAGCTCTGTCCGGCTTTGCTTTCCATCGCCGTTAACCTACCGCCGCGGCCACCGGAAGGGCGGCATCGACGGGCGTCAGATCGTCGGAAAGTCGGGCGGCTCTGCGAATTTCGCGGAAAGCCTCGATGAGTGCGTCGGTGGCCTCATGGGGATCGCCGAGGGTGAGATCATCGGTCAGCACGGAAATGGCCAACTGATCGACATAGCTCCACACCGTGATGTTCATCCCGCTGCCGGCGACGATCGGCCCGACAGAATAGATTTCGTTGACCGTCGCCCCCTCGATGCGGCCGCGCTGGCGCGGCCCGGGCACATTCGACACGGTCAGGTTCATGACGCTGGCCGACTCAACACGCCGAGCCTGCGCTCGAAACATGCGCGGCGCCAGCGCCGTCGGCAGGTACGCCATCCATGCGGGCAGCACTGTCGGGCCGAGCAACTGGTGGTCCTCCTTCGCAATGGTGGTGGCCATCGACGTCAGCGTCACGCGCTGCATCGGATCATCGACATGTACGGGCAACGACGGCGTCATGTACGTGAACTCATTGCCGGCCAGGCGGTCCGGCGACGGGTTGTAGCTCACCGGCACCCCGGCGATCAGCGGCGCGTCGGCGTGGCCATCGTAGTGCAGCAGTAATCGGCGTAGCGCCCCGGCTACCATGGCCAACACCACGTCGTTGAGCGTTACGCCCAGCTGCTTGCTGGTCGCCTTGACGTCAGCCAACGCCAGCGGCGCGGTGGCGAACCGGCGCGCGGGACTGACCCGGTGGTTGATGAAGCAGGCCGGCGGGGCGAAATTGCGGGCAAGGTCGGGGTGTGCGCCCCGCTCCTTCGATCTGCGGCGCACGCGTGAGACCCCGGCGGCCGTCTCATTGACTAGGCGCGGCAGTTTTCGGATCAAACCGACATGGTCCTGGGCGGCCGCCTTGAGCAGGTGCGAGCGGGTAGGGACTTCACGCGGCGCGGGGGGCGGCTCGGGCTGGTGCGACGCCAACACCTGCGCCATCTGGTTCGCCGAGGCCATGCCGTCGGCCAACACGTGGTGGACCTTGTGGATGACGGCGATCCGGTTGTCGGCCAGCCCCTCGGCGACGTACATCTCCCAGAGGGGATGGTCACGGCGCAGCGGAGTGCTCGCGATGTGGCCG
>JALHRH010000112.1 GCA_022841565.1 Mycobacterium sp.
TCGGCGGGGCCGGCGGGACGCTGTACGGAAACGGCGGGGCGGGCGGCGCCGGCGGGAATGGCGGCGCTGGTGGCAGCTACCAGATCTCGGGCGGTGCGCCCCGCACCGGGGGAACCGGTGGCGATGCCGGAACCGGTGGTGGCGGCGGCGCGGCCGGATTGTGGGGCGCGGGCGGAGCCGGTGGCGCCGGTGGAATCGGCGGAGGCGGAGTGTCGGGATTCGCGGGCGGCAACTTCGGTGACGGCGGTGGCGGCGGAAACGCCGGGAACGGCGGAGCCGGCGGGTCGGTTTATGGCAACGGTGGTGTCGGTGGCGCCGGCGGCAAGGGGGGAGAAAGCTTCGACGCTTCGCCGTCGTTCAATGGCGGTAAAGGCGGGGATGGCGGCAACGCCGGCGTTGGCGGCAGCGCCCAGCTCATCGGCAATGGCGGTAACGGTGGTTCTGGCGGGGCCGGCGGCATCGGGGAAGTCGGTAACGGAAATGACGGCGACGGCGCGGTGGGCGGTTCCGGCGGCTCGCTGTTCGGCACGGCCGGGCTGCCCGGGTAGCGGTCCCGCTCGCCGGGCTCTATAGCTTGCGCAACCGCAGCCGGTTGATGGAGTGATCGGCGTCTTTGCGGAGCACCAGGGTGGCTCGTGGCCGCGTCGGCAGGATGTTCTCGACCAGGTTGGGCCGATTGATCGAGCGCCAGATCTCCCTGGCCGCGACGACGGCTTGTGGGTCCGATAGAGCCGAGTAGTGGTGGAAGTGCGATTCCGGGTTGGCAAAGGCGGTGCTGCGCATCGCCAAGAACCGTGACACGTACCACTGCTCGATGTCCTCGATGCGGGCGTCCACGTACAGCGAGAAGTCGAACAGATCCGACACCATCAGCGTCGGACCGGTTTGCAAGACGTTCAGCCCTTCCAGAATCAGGATGTCGGGATGGCGGACCACGTGCTTGGCGCCGGGGATGACGTCATAGCGCAGATGTGAATACACCGGTGCGCACGCATAATCCGATCCGGACTTCACCAAGGTGACAAACCGCATCAATGCGCGGCGGTTGTAGCTCTCGGGAAAACCTTTGCGGTGCATCAAGTTTCGCCGCGTGAGTTCTGCATTGGGGTAGAGAAATCCGTCGGTGGTCACCAGGTCCACCCGGGGATGGTGATCCCAGCGAGCCAGCAGCGCCTGCAAAACGCGCGCCGTGGTCGACTTGCCGACGGCCACGCTGCCCGCCACGCCGATGATGAACGGCACCGGGCGGTCGGGGTTTTGCTGCGGCTCGCCGAGGAATTCCGCGGTGGCGGCGAACAGTCGCTGCCGCGCGGCTACTTGAAGGTGGATGAGCCGGGCCAGCGGCAGGTAGACCTCTTCGACCTCGAGCAGATCGATCTGCTCGCCCAGACCACGCAGACCCACCAGTTCTTCTTCGGTGAGGGCCAGCGGTGTCGACATGCGGAGCGCACGCCATTGCCGTCGGTCGAACTCGACATAGGGGCTCGGCTCGCTCGGCCGCGGCATGGTGCCAGTCTCTCAGCAACGAAGCTGGCACCTACGGTGGGGCCGGTCAAAACGCGCGTCAGCTGTGAAACAAGCGTCTCGATAGACTGATGCCCGTGACTGCTACTCCTGGCGCCCGCATCGCTACCCCCGGCACAGCCTCCCTCATGTCCGCCCCGCTAGCTGAGGTCGACCCCGATATTGCAGAGCTGTTGGGCAAGGAGCTCGGGCGGCAACGCGACACCCTCGAGATGATCGCTTCGGAGAATTTCGTGCCGCGCTCGGTCCTGCAGGCTCAGGGCAGTGTGCTGACCAACAAGTACGCGGAGGGCCTGCCCGGTCGGCGCTACTACGGCGGTTGTGAGCACGTCGACGTGGTGGAGAACATCGCCCGCGATCGCGCCAAGGCGCTGTTCGGCGCCGATTTCGCCAACGTGCAGCCGCATTCGGGTGCTCAGGCCAACGCCGCGGTGCTGCATGCGCTGATGTCGCCCGGGGAGCGGCTGCTGGGTCTCGATCTGGCCAACGGGGGCCACCTGACCCACGGCATGCGGCTGAACTTCTCCGGCAAGTTATACGAGAACGCCTTCTACGGCGTCGATCCCACGACGCATCTGGTCGACATGGACGCGGTGCGGGCCCAAGCGCTGGAGTTCCGTCCGAAGGTGATCATCGCGGGCTGGTCGGCCTATCCCCGGATCCTTGACTTTGCGGCGTTCCGATCGATCGCCGACGAGGTGGACGCCAAGTTGTGGGTGGACATGGCGCACTTCGCCGGTCTGGTTGCCGCGGGGCTGCACCCTTCGCCGGTGCCGCACGCCGACGTGGTGTCGACGACCATCCACAAGACGCTGGGCGGAGGCCGGTCCGGCATGATTTTGGGCAAGCAGGCATACGCCAAGGCCATCAATTCGGCGGTATTCCCTGGTCAGCAGGGTGGGCCACTCATGCATGTCATCGCGGGCAAGGCTGTTGCCCTAAAGATTGCCGCGACGCCCGAGTTTGCCGAGCGTCAGCAGCGCACGTTGTCGGGAGCGCGCATCATCGCGGAGCGACTGCTGGCTGACGACGTCGCCAAGGCCGGCGTTTCGGTGGTCAGCGGCGGCACCGATGTGCACCTTGTGCTTGTCGACTTGCGCAACTCCCCGCTGGATGGCCAGGCCGCGGAGGATCTACTGCACGAGGTGGGAATCACGGTCAACCGCAACGCCGTCCCGAATGACCCTCGGCCGCCGATGGTGACGTCGGGTCTGCGGATCGGGACGCCGGCGCTGGCGACCCGCGGCTTCGGGGATGCTGAATTCGCCGAGGTTGCCGACGTCATCGCCACCGCCTTGGCGGCCGGCACCACGGCGGACGTGTCTGGACTGGGTGCGCGAGCGACGCGGTTGGCCAGAGAGTTTCCGTTGTACGAGGGGATCGAGGACTGGTCCCTGATCGGGCGCTAGCGCCGGCACGGCACCCGCTTATCACGCTTCGGCGACACGGCGCGCAAAGATTTGAGAGAACCTGTGAATGCGGGTTACAGTAACCGCATGGCACAGAAACCTGTCGCTAATGCGCTGACGCTGGAACTCGAGCCCGTGGTGGACGCCAACCTGGCCCGCCATCTCGCCACCGAAGAGATTTGGTTCGCCCACGACTACGTACCGTTCGACCGCGGCGAGAACTTCGCGTTTCTCGGCGGGCGCGACTGGGATCCGTCGCAGGCCACCCTGCCCCGGTCGATCACCGATGCCTGCGAGATCATGCTGCTGCTCAAGGACAACCTGGCGGCCCACCACCGCGAGTTCGTCGAGCACTTCATCCTCGAGGACTACTGGGGCCGCTGGATCGGCCGGTGGACCGCGGAGGAGCACCTGCATGCCATCGCGCTGCGGGAATACCTGGTGGTGACCCGCGAGGTCGACCCGACCGCGAACGAAGACGCCCGGGTCCAGTACGTGATGAAGGGCTACCGCACCGAGAAGTACTCGCAAATCGACACCCTGGTCTACATGACGTTCTCGGAGCGCGCCTACGGCACGTTCTGCCGCAACCTCGCCGAACAGATCGAGGAACCGATCCTGGCCGGCCTGATCGACCGGATCGCGAGAGACGAAGCGCGGCACGAGGAATTCTTCGCCAACCTGATCACCCACCTGCTGGATCACTCCCGTGACGAGGTGATCGAGGCCATTGCCGCCCGTGCCGCCGACCTCGACGTTCCAGGCTCGGACATCGATGCCTATCGGGACAAGCTGCGCGCAGTGGCAGACGCCGGTATCTTTGACCGCGCCCAATTGCAGCAGGTGATATCCGAGCGAATCACGGCCTGGGGCCTGGCCGATGAGCCTGCGTTGAAGCGCTTCGTCACGGACTAACCCGAATCCTCAGTCGATTTCGCGCATCGAGCTTTGTTGCGGTTGCGTGTCACGGCGCGCCTGCTCTGCGGGGGTGCGGCCAGCGGAGTAGCGTCGCCGGTGATGGCCAGCGACTTGCTCTGCTGCCAGGGCGGCACCTTCCGTCACGACTGCGGTCGTGAAATAGGCAGGACCGGCCCCGGTCCTGGTGCCGCGGCCCCCGCCGACACGCTCGCGTGGGTCCGCCCGAGCGTCATTCGCTCGAGGAGCGCCCCGTGACCGAAACCCGGACGTACGTGCTCGACACCTCCGTACTGCTGTCCGACCCCTGGGCATGCAGCCGGTTTGCCGAGCATCAGGTGGTGGTTCCGCTGGTAGTAATCAGCGAACTGGAAGCCAAGCGCCACCACCACGAGCTCGGCTGGTTCGCGCGCCAAGCGTTGCGCCTGTTCGACGACCTACGGCTGGAGCACGGCCGGCTTGACCAGCCCATTCCGGTTGGCACACAGGGTGGTTCACTGCATGTAGAGCTGAACCACACCGACTCGTCGGTGCTGCCCGCCGGGTTTCGTACCGAAAGCAACGATTCGCGCATCTTGAGCTGTGCCGCCAATCTCGCCGCCGAGGGCAAGCACGTGACGTTGGTGAGCAAGGACATTCCGCTGCGGGTCAAGGCGGCAGCGGTGGGTCTGGCCGCCGACGAGTATCACGCGCAGGATGTCGTCGCCTCCGGTTGGTCGGGGATGCGCGAGATCGAGACCGCCGCCGACGACATCGCCGCGCTGTTCGCCGACGGCGAGATCGACCTGGCCGAGGCCCGGGACCTGCCGTGCCACACCGGGATTCGGCTACTGGGCGGAAGCTCACACGCGCTGGGCCGGGTCACTCCGGCCAAGCGTGTACAGCTGGTCCGCGGTGATCGTGAGGTGTTCGGACTTCGGGGTCGCTCCGCCGAGCAGCGGGTGGCCCTGGACCTGCTGCTCGACGAATCGGTGGGCATCGTGTCGCTCGGCGGCAAGGCCGGCACCGGGAAGTCTGCCCTGGCGCTCTGCGCGGGACTGGAAGCGGTGCTGGAACGTCGCACCCAGCGCAAGGTGGTCGTTTTCCGCCCGCTGTACGCCGTGGGCGGCCAGGAGCTGGGCTACCTGCCCGGTAGCGAGAGTGACAAGATGGGCCCTTGGGCGCAAGCCGTCTTCGACACCCTCGAGGGCCTGGCCAGCCCCGCCGTACTGGACGAGGTGCTGTCCCGGGGCATGCTCGAGGTGCTGCCGCTGACCCACATCCGGGGCCGGTCGTTGCACGACTCGTTCGTCATCGTCGACGAAGCCCAATCCCTGGAGCGCAACGTGCTGTTGACCGTGCTGTCCCGGCTGGGCAGTGGTTCCCGGGTGGTGCTGACGCACGACATCGCCCAGCGCGACAACTTGCGCGTCGGGCGGCACGATGGGGTCGCCGCGGTGATCGAGAAACTCAAAGGTCACCCGTTGTTTGCCCACATCACGTTGCTGCGTAGCGAGCGGTCGCCGATCGCCGCGCTGGTCACCGAGATGCTCGAGGAAATCACCGGGCCGCACTGACGGGCGCCAGTCCCGGCTTTGAGCCTGCGTCTACGGCGGGAAACTTCCGCCTATGGCGCCCTGGACGCAGGATGAAAGCCGCCACCGCATACTCGATGTCGGGGTCGCCCACGTGACGTTCGGTAAACTGCCCTGGTGCCGAAACGACCCGACAATCAGGCCTGGCGCTACTGGCGCATGGTCTTCGGCGTCGTGTTAGCGGCCGGGGTGCTCGTGATCGGCGGGCTCACCGGCCACGTCACGCGGGCCGACAACTCGAGTTGCGCCGCGGTCAAGTGCGTCGCGCTGACCTTCGACGATGGCCCGAGCCCGTACACCGACCGGCTGTTGCGAATCCTGCAAGACAACGATGCGAGAGCCACGTTCTTTTTGATCGGCAACAAGGTCGCGGCCAATCCGGCTGGCGCCAAGAGAATCGCGGACGCGGGCATGGAGATCGGCAGCCACACCTGGGAACACCCCAACATGACGACGATTCCCCCCGAGGACATCGCCGTCCAGTTCTCCCGGGCCAATGACGCGATCGTCGCCGCGACCGGCCGCAAACCCACGCTGTACCGGCCCGCCGGCGGACTTTCCAATCCGGCGGTGCGCCAGGCCGCCGGCAACTTCGGTCTCGCCGAAATTCTCTGGGACGTCATTCCTTTCGACTGGGCAAACGACTCCAACACCGCGGCGACACGGCAGCTGTTGATGTCGCAGATCAAGCCGGGCTCGGTGGTGTTGTTCCACGACACCTATTCGAGCACCGTCGATTTGGTGTACCAATTCATCCCGGTGCTCAAGGCCAACGGCTACCGCCTGGTGACGGTCAGCGAGCTGCTCGGTCCGCGGGCGCCAGGCAGCAGCTACGGTGGCCGGGAAAACGGCCCGCCCGTCAACGACCTCCTGGACATTCCGGCCGGCCAGATCCCGGCTCTGCCCAATACCCCGTCGCCGAAGCCGATGCCCAATTCCCCGATCACCGATATCGCCGGGCAGAATTCGGGTGGGCCGAACAACGGCGCCTAGACCCCTGCCCGCTATCTCGATCTGGTGGGTTCGACCAAGCTCGCGCACAGCCAAATCCGGCGCAACCGGTTGCTACTTCTTCGAAACCTTCAGCGACGCAATGACTTTGTCGACGATGGCCGCCGAGGCCTTGTCGCCGATCGCGGTCGCGCCCAGGAAGATGGTGACCGGTTTGGTGTCGACGGCGATGATCGTCACCGTGTCGCCCTTCACGCCGCGGGTGGGGTCGGCGATCGTGATGTCGGCGTCCACCCGGGCGGCCTTGACGCCGTCGACCGTCGTCGACGACGTCTTCTTGGATCCCAGGGTGGGATTCGACTGGATGTAGCCGGGGCCCTTGGCGACGCAGTCCATCAACTTCGACGCCTGCGCGCTGACGTCCATGCTGGTCACGAAGTTGGTGATGGCAACCTCGACCTGCATCATCCATTGGCTGGCGTTAGGCACCTCCGCCCCGAGACCGACTGCGTCGATCAGGTTGGGGTTCTGGTCGTCCACGTACGGCGCCCAGCCCGGTGCCGCGCTCGCCGGAAACGACAGCTTGCCGGCCGAAACCGTGTCGCCGGTGGGTTTGTTACCACCGGAGACGTTGGGCGTGCAGTCGGTCGCGGTCTGCATCGAAGTCTCGGGTCCCGAAGTCGCGGCACTGGTCGTGCCCGACGGGCCGGCCGTGGGAGACTCGTTTCCCTTGTTGTTCAGGGCGACCACCAGGATCACCACTAGCACGATGATGCCCAGCACCGCGATGCCGGCGACGATCAGCCACGGCAGCTTGGAATTCGGCGGCGGCGGGCCGGGTGGGTAGGGTCCCGGTTGCCAGCCAGGGGGTCCCTGTTGCCCGGGTGGGGCGTATTGCTGGGCTGGGTACCCGGGGACGCCGTACGGATCGGTGCCCGGAGGGTATTGGCCCCCCGGCGGCGGGTAGGGGTAGGAACCGGGCTGGCCCTGCGGCTGGCCCTGCGGCTGGCCCTGCGGCGGGCCGCCCCAATACGGTTGCTGCCCATACGGGTTCGCTCCGTATGGATCCTGACCGTAGGGATCCTGACCGTAGGGACCGCCGGGGGGAACCGTCATTACTGAATCACCCTTACTCTCAACCGGCCGCCTCTACTGAGATAGCCACCCAAACCGGGTCAACCGCAGGGTACCTGCGGGCCGCCCCCATGGGACCTAATCGATCGGTTCGACCTTGGCCATCGCCAACACGTCGAGGCGGCGGTCCAGTTCCTCTTCCGACAACTTGTCGCCGATCAGGCCGCGATCGATGACGGTTTGGCGGATCGTCTTGCGCTCCTTGAGCGCTTGCTTGGCCACGGCGGCGGCCTCCTCGTACCCGATGGCCGAGTTCAGCGGAGTCACGATCGAGGGCGAGGACTCGGCCAGCTCGCGCAGATGCTCGACGTTGGCGATCAGCCCGGTAATGCACCGCTCCGCGAACAGCTTTGACACGTTGGTCAGCAGCTTGAACGACTCGAGGATGTTGCGGGCCATCATCGGGATGTAGACATTGAGCTCGAAAGCGCCATTGGCGCCGCCCCACGCGACCGCGGCATCGTTGCCGATCACCTGGGCGGCCACCTGGGTAACCGCTTCCGGCAGAACCGGATTCACCTTGCCAGGCATGATCGAGCTGCCCGGCTGCAGGTCCGGCAATTGTATTTCGGCCAGGCCGGTCAGCGGGCCCGATCCCATCCAGCGAACGTCGTTGGCGATCTTGGTCAGTGACACCGCGATGGTGCGCAGCGCGCCGGACGCCTCGACCAACCCGTCGCGTGCCGCCTGTGCCTCGAAAGAGTTGGCCGCCGTGCGCAACTCGGACAGGCCGGTCTCGGCGACCAGCACCGCGACCACCTTGACGCCGAAGCCATCCGGCGCGTTGAGCCCGGTACCGACGGCGGTGCCGCCGATGGCCAGCTCGCCCAGCCGGGGAAGACACGCGCGCACCCTTTCTATGCCGGCCTCGATCTGGCGGGCGTACCCGCTGAACTCCTGGCCGAGGGTCACCGGAACGGCGTCCATCAGGTGCGTGCGGCCCGACTTCACCACGGTCTGCCACTGCAGCGCCTTGGCCGCCAACGCGCCGTACAGCACCTCGAGCGCAGGGATGAGATGACGCACCGCGGCCTCGGTCGCCGCGATGTGGGTGGCGGTCGGGAAGGTGTCGTTGGACGACTGCGACATGTTGACGTCGTCGTTGGGGTGCACCTTCACCCCGTTGGCGGCCGCGATCGACGCGATCACCTCGTTGGTGTTCATGTTGGAACTGGTGCCCGAACCGGTCTGGAAGACGTCGATCGGGAACTGGTCGTCGTGGCGGCCGTCCGCGATTTCGGCGGCCGCGGCGATGATCGCCTCGGCCTTCTTCGGGTCCAGCAGCCCGAGGTCCCTATTGACCTGCGCGCAAGCACCTTTCAGCAACCCCAGCGCGCGGATCTGGGTGCGCTCCAAACCGCGGCCCGAGATCGGGAAGTTCTCCACCGCGCGTTGGGTCTGCGCTCGCCACAACGCGTTTACCGGCACCCGGACCTCGCCCATGGTGTCGTGCTCGATGCGGTATTCGGCTTCTCGCTCGCCGGAGTCGGCCATAGATCAGATCCTCGATTGTGGTGGGTGGAGTTAGGGCAGGGGATAGGCGGCGTTGCTGTCGCCGGTGAAGTCGATCGCCGAGTATTCGTTGAGCTTGGACAGCCGGTGGTAGGCCTCGATCATCCGCACGGTGCCCGACTTCGAACGCATCACGATCGACTGCGTGGTGCAGCCGCCGGGGTAGTAGCGGACGCCCTTGAGCAGGTCGCCGTCGGTGACGCCGGTGGCGCAGAAGAAGACGTTCTCGCCCGATACCAGGTCGGTGGTGGTTAGCACCCGCTGGACGTCGTGGCCGGCGTCGAGGGCCTTTCGGCGTTCCGCGTCGTCCCTGGGCGCCAGTTGCGCCTGGATGGCCCCGCCCATGCAGCGGATGGCCGCCGCGGTAATGATGCCCTCCGGGGTGCCGCCGATACCGGCCAACATGTCGGTGCCCGAGCCCGGTCGGCAGGCTGAGATGGCGCCCGCGACGTCACCGTCGGTGATCAACCGGATCCGGGCGCCGGTGGCGCGGACGTCGGCGATCAGCTGAGCGTGCCGCGGTCGGTCCAGGATGCACACCGTCATGTCCCGCACGGAAAGCTCTTTGACCCGGGCGACCGCCCGGATGTTCTCGGCGATCGGTGCGGTGATGTCCAGCACGTGCGCGGCGTCGGGGCCGACGGCGATCTTGTTCATGTAAAAAACCGCCGAGGGGTCGAACATTGCACCGCGGTCGGCCACCGCAAGCACCGAAATCGCGTTGGGCATGCCCTTGCTCATCAGGGTGGTGCCGTCGATCGGATCGACGGCGAAGTCGCACTCCGGGCCGTCGCCGTTGCCGACGTCCTCGCCGTTGTAGAGCATCGGCGCTTCGTCCTTCTCGCCTTCACCGATGACCACGACGCCACGCATCGACACGGAGTTGACCAGTTCGCGGATCGCGTCGACGGCGGCGCCGTCACCACCTTCCTTGTCCCCGCGTCCTACCCAGCGACCCGCTGCCATGGCCCCGGCCTCGGTGACGCGCACCAACTCGAGAGCCAGGTTGCGGTCCGGGGCCTCGCCGCGCGGTCGGGCGTGCGACGGTGTCGCAACGGTCGGCGACGAGCCTGATCCCTCTGCACTCATGGTTGCTGATTGTCCCAGAGGCGGAACGCTCGGCTGGAGCTGGGATACTTGCGGAGTGACCTCGGAGCCGCAGCCTGCCCCCAAGCCGGCCAAGCCGCGGTTGCTGCAGGACGGCCGCGACATGTTCTGGTCGCTGCTGCCGCTGGTGATCGGCTGCATCCTGCTGGCGGGCATGGTGGGCATGTGCTCCATTGCACCGGGTGGGACGAACCGCGGGAGGGTGCCGTCCTACGACGCGGCGACGGCTCTGCGGGCAGACGCGGCGACGCTGGGATTTCCCATCCGGTTGCCCCAGTTGCCATCGGGCTGGCAGCCCAATTCCGGCGGCCGCGGCGGCATCGATGCCGGACGCACCGACGCGTCCGCGGGCCAGCGGCTGCACGCGGCCACCTCGACCGTGGGTTACATCAGCCCCACCGGCATGTACCTGAGCCTGACCCAGAGCAACGCCGACGAAGACAAGCTGGTCGGTTCCATCCATTCCGGCATGTACCCCACCGGCACCGTTGACGTGACGGGCACCAACTGGGTCATCTACCAGGGCGCCGACCGCAGCGGCGCGGTCGAGCCGGTGTGGACCACCAGACTCGCCAGCCCGGCCGGCCCCACCCAGGTTGCGATCACCGGTGCCGGCACGCCCGAGGAGTTCCGCACGCTGGCGGCCGCGACGCAGTCCGCGCAGCCGCTACCCAGCCGTTAGCCGAAAGAAAGGGGATTCTTGTGACCGCACCCGAGGCAGATCTCACCGGATGGTCGGCCGCGCCGTTCACCGGTGCCGGCTACACCTACGACGTCTATCGCAAAGGGTCCGGGCCTGGCGTCGTGCTGATCCCGGAGATGCCGGGCATCCATCCCGGGGTGCTGGGTCTGGGTAATCATTTGGTGGAGAACGGGTTTAGCGTGGCCATCCCGTCACTGTTCGGCGAGCCGGGTCGGGCAAGGACGCCGGGCTACATCGCGACTCAGATCGGCCGCGGCTGCGTGGCAAAGGAATTCGCGGCGATGGCCACCAACAAGCAGCGGCCGGTGTCGCTGTTTCTGCGCGCCCTGGCGCGTGATCTCAATGCGTCGACTCCCGGCAAGGGCGTCGGGGTGATCGGCCAGTGTTTCACCGGTGGCTTCGCGCTGGCCGCCGCCGTCGATGACAGTGTGCTCGCGCCAGTGCTCAGCCAGCCCTCGGTGCCCTTCCCCTTGACCGCCAAGCAGCGCCGCGATCCCGGCCTCAGCGAGTCCGAGCTCAGCGTGGTGGCCGAGCGCTGCGCCAATGACGGTTTGTGCGCCATGGGTCTGCGGTTCAGTGCGGACAAGATGGCGCCGCGGGAACGCTTCACCACGCTCAAGCAGCGGCTCGGCGACGCGTTCGAGGTGATCGAGATCGACTCCGGCCCGGGCAACGAGCACGGTTTCGGCCGCCTGGCGCACTCGGTGCTGACCGACGAGGTCCGCGAGGTGGACGGGCAGCCGGCTTACGAGGCGCGCAAGCGGGTGGTCGAGTTCCTCACGGAGCGGCTGACGTAGCCCGCCTCGAAAACGCACGCGGTAACCACTTGCGGCGCACGGGTTTGTCCTCTGTCGGCTTGATCTCGACGCCTTTGTAGACCGCGAGGTAGACGTCGATGGTGGTGACGATGATGATCATTAGCACCGGGCCGATGATGATGCCCCACGGGCCGAACATCGAGATGCCGGCAAACACCGACAGCAGCATCAGCGCCGGGTTGAGCCGGGCGTCGCGCGGCACCAGGATCGGGCGCAGGAAGTTGTCGATATTGGTGACCACCACCAGGTGGAAGAGCACCACGAACAGGCCGCCGCCGATATTGCCGAACAGCATCATTCCGATGCCGAACGGAATGCTCACGATGCCGCCGCCCAACGGAATGATCGACAGGGCGGTCAACACGATCGCGAAGATGAAGAAGCCGTGGTGGAATCCGGCGATGTAGATCGACGCGGCGCCGGCGACACCCTGACAGAAGGCGATGACGAACTGGCCGTTAACCGTGCCGCGCACCATCGACCCCATCTTCTGCAAATACAGATCCGTGACCTCTTCACCGAGCGGATTGAGCTGGCCGATCAAAGTGCGCAACCTGTCCCGGTGCACCAGCAGAGCGCCGAACACGTACAGAAAGATGATCGCCGAAGTGATCGTGCCGGCCGCACTGCCCGCGGTGCTCTGTAGCACCCCCAGCAGCCAGTGCCCAACGTTCTGGGCAACGGAGACCAACGTTTTGCGCAGCATCTCCGCGGTGACGGTAACGTGCACGAACGGCACTTGAGCCAAAAACTCGTTGACCAGGCGCAGGGTCTTGTCACCAAGGGTGCTCAGATCGGTCGAGCGGACCCAGCCTGCCACGGAATCGACCATGCGGGCGATCTGCACGATCGCCAGCCCCACCAACAATCCCACCGGCACGATCACGATGGCCAACGCCGACAAGAGCGTGCAGGCGGCCGACCATCCGGCGTTGAGGCGCCTGTTGAACCACTCGAACAATGGCGTGAACAAATACGCCCCGACGGCGGCGACCACGATGAGGACGAAGTAGTGGCGCAGGAAGTATGCGCCGAATCCCAGCGCGATGAGGGTGAAGATCGCCAGAGCGCGCTTTTGGGTAAGCGTGAAGTCGGTGTTCATGCCTGGACCGAGACCGCCCTCCGCATCGGTGTTGACGCAACCTTAGCGGGATCCGGCCGCGCGGCGTTGGGCGCCGAATTCGGCGGCTAAAGTGGCGTGAACGCTGTGGTGCCGTGATCGACGGGCGTCAGGGGCGGGGCATGAAAAAAGGAGTTCGAAAGCGATGGCGACCGAAAACGGGGTAGTCGAAACCGGATATGGCCCGGTCCGGGGCGGCGACGACGGTGGCGTCAAATGTTGGAAAGGCATCCGGTACGCGGCCCCGCCGCTGGGCGAACTGCGTTTCCGGGCGCCCGAACCGCCGCAGCGGTGCAGCGAAGTCGCCGACGCGACCGAATTCGGTCCGGCCTGCCCACAGCCGGTGGTCCCCAGGATGCCGCTCGACCTGGGTGCCCCGCTGGGCGAAGACTGCCTGCGCCTGAACATCTGGGCCCCGACCGCTGCGCAGCCCGGTGCCGGAAAACCCGTGATGGTGTGGCTGCACGGCGGCGCCTACGTGCTGGGCTCCGGCAGCCAACCGCTCTACAACGGTCGCGCGCTGGCGGCCACCGGCGACGTGATCGTGGTCACCGTCAACTACCGGATCGGCGCACTGGGCTTCCTGGACTTGTCGTCGTTCAGCACCTCGCAGCGATCTTTCGAGTCGAACATCGGGTTGCGTGACGTGCTGGCCGCGCTGGGGTGGGTCCGCGACAACATCGCGGCGTTCGGCGGCGATCCGGCCAACATCACACTATTCGGCGAATCCGCCGGCGCGGGCCTCGTCACAACGCTGCTCGCCTGCCCGGCTGCCGAGGGTCTGTTCGTGCGCGCGATCGCGCAAAGCTCGCCGGCCACGTCGGTGTACGACCGGGACCGGGGCCGCCGGGTCGCCCTGTCGGTCCTGGAAAAGCTGGGAATCGGCGCATCCGAGGTGCGCAAGGTGACCGAGGTGTCGACCGAGGCGCTCGTCGCGGCGACGCAAGACGTGTTCAACGAGGTGCCGGTGCGCAACCCCGGCACGCTGGCATTCGTCCCGATCGTCGACGGTGACCTGCTGCACGACTATCCGGTCAAGATGGCGGAGGAAGGTCGCCTGTTGCCCGTCCCGCTGGTCATCGGGACCAACAAGAACGAGGCGGCGCTGTTTAAGTTGATGCGTTCACCGCTGATGCCGATCACTCCGCGCGCCATCACGTCGATGTTCGACCAGATCGCTGCCGAACAGCCCGACCTGCAGCTGCCGACCTTGGACGAGATCGGGTCGGCCTATCCGGGCCGGCACAAGTCACGCGTGGTCAGCATGGCCACCGACATCGGTTTCCGGTTGCCGACGATGTGGCTGGCCCAAGGCCACAGTGCGGTGACGCCGGTGTACATGTACCGGTTCGACTACGCGACTCCGCTGTTCAAGGTGCTGCTGGTCCGCGCCGCGCACGCCACCGAATTGCCTTATGTCTGGGGCAATCTCGGCGGTCCGCAGGACGTGACGCTCAAACTCGGTGGGGCCAAGACCGCGACGGCGGTGTCCCGACGAATGCAGACCCGGTGGACCAATTTCGCGACCACTGGTGAGCCGACCGGCCCGGCCGGCGAGTTGCGGTGGCCGCGTTACGACGAGACCGACCGCGCCTGCCTGGTCATTGACAGTGTGGACACGGTCGTGCACGACGTGGACGCGCGAATCCGGCAAGCCTGGGGCGCCCAGATGGTGAGCTTCCGCTGAGTCGGCCCTACTTCTTGGCGGCCTGTGCCTCCGCGTTCATCTTGTGGAACAGGTCAACGTAGTACGGCAAGCACTCCTTGAGCGCCTGCTCGGTGGTGAACAGCGGCTCATAGCCGAGGTCGCGGCGCGCCTTGTCGATCGAGAAGTAGTTGTTGATGGCCACGCGCTCGATGGCTAAGGGCTCGAGAAGCGGTGCGGGCGCACCGAATTGGAAGTGCAACCGCTGCCATGCGGTCATCGCTAAGCGCACCGGGGGGGCAGGAATCCGCAACGTGGGCCACTTTTCGCCGCACGCCGTCACCACCGGGCGGGCGAACTCGAACATGTTGACCGGTTCGCCGTCGTTGATGAAGTACGCCTGACCGGGCGCGCTGCCGCCGGGCACCAGGTGCTCGCCGGCCAAGATGAATCCATGAATCAGGTTGTGCACGTAGGAGTTGTCTAGCTTCACCGACTTGGGGCCCACCAACACCTTGGTGTGACCCTTGATCACACTTTCGAACAGCTTGCGGAACATGGTTTGGTCGCCGGTGCCCCAGATGCCACTGGGACGGATAGAACAGGTGAGCATCCCGTCAACACCGTTTTGGGAGAGCACATATTTCTCCGCGACCACTTTGGTCTCGGTGTAGAGGTCGTTGAATCGGGTGGT
>JALHRH010000113.1 GCA_022841565.1 Mycobacterium sp.
CCGGCGGCCTCCCAGGCGCAGGCGGCCCGGCCGGGTTATTCGGCAGCCCCGGCAGCCCAGGCGTCAACGGTGCCACAGGTGCCACCGGCGCCACCGGGGGCACCAGTGGCAGCGGCTTCACCACGGTGTGGCGTGACGACTTTACGGGGCCCGCCGGCTCCCCGGTCGACGGCTCGAACTGGCTGTACGCACTGGGCCACGGTTATCCAGGCGGAGCGCCCAACTGGGGCACCGGCGAAATCGAGACGATGACCGACAGCACCAGCAACGTCTACCTCGACGGTAACGGCCACCTCGCGATCAAGCCCATCATGGACGCCTCAGGCAACTGGACGTCGGGCCGGATCGAGACGCAGCGCACCGACTTTGCGGCGCCGACCGGCGGCGTCCTGCGTATCGAGGCATCGATTCAGCAGCCCAACGTCGACACCACCAACGGGATGGGCTATTGGTCGGCCTTCTGGGCGCTCGGCGACGCGGCGCGGCCCGTCGGCGCCACCAACTGGCCAGGCATCGGCGAGCTGGACATTATGGAGGCCATCAATGGCCGCAGCTCGGTGTGGGCCACCCTGCATGGCGGCGTCTGGGCAGGCGGGCCGCCCTTCAACGAGCCCACCGGAATCAGCTCCGGCGAACGCCCTGTCCCGGGCGCCGGAACCAGTTTCCACACCTACGCTGTCGAGTTCGACCGCAGCACGAGCATTGAGCAGTTGCGCTGGTACCTGGACGGCAACAACTATTTCACCATCAACTCCAACCAGGTCTCCGCGACCGACTGGAACAACGCCACCCACCACGGGTTCTTCGTCATCTTGAACGTGGCGATAGGCGGAGGCTTCCCGGCCGCGTTCGGCGGTGGCCCAACCGCCGCAACGGTTTCCGGGCAGCCGATGCTCGTCGATTACGTCTCGGTGTCCACAAGGGTTTGAGCGATGACCGATGGTGATCTCGCAGAGACGATCAGCGACGTTCTCCGGGCACGAAGGTTTGCTACTACCAAAAAATCGACCTGGACTAGTACAACCGCGTCGACATCTTCGATTTGCAGGTCAACCGCGGCTACGGTGGCCCTACTACATTCACCGATCTGTGGCAGGGCACCAAGCGTCGACGCGTTTCGGTTTATCCACTCAGTTCACGGAATGCGGCGACGGTGTCGGCCACCGTGTCGCGAGCGTCCCGATAGGTGATGCCCAGTTCTTGCTCGCTCGGCGAATCGTCGGATTTCGGCATCTGTGTGTAGTACTGCATGCCGGCCCCGGTGAACGGGTTGTCAAAAGGCAGATACGGTCCGGCCAGATCCAGCACAGAACCAGCAAAACGCAGGACGGCGTCCGGGATCGGAACGGAAACCATGGGGGTGTCGGCGACCTGACCCAGCATCTTGGAAAGTTCGGTCACGGGTACCCGGTGCCCGCCCGCCATGTACCGACGTGGCCCGCGCCCCGGTACCAGCAAGGCCACATGCAGGGCGGCGAGATCGCGGGCGTCGACGATCAACCAGGCCGCGCTGCGCCCGGGGATCGCATGCATCTGCAGCGCGGCCTTCACCCCCTCACCTGCCTCGCCGAACTGATCACCGACGGGAGGGCCCAGCACCATCCCTGGGTAAGTGATGGTCACGGGAGCTCCGGCGTCCTGGAGGCCGCGGGCATAGATCTCCACCTGTGCTTTGGAGGCTCCGTAGCCATCGGTGCCCCCGACCACCGGCAAATCGGCCGTCAGCGTGTTCAGGTTGGGATGGAACAGGGCCGTGAAACTCGACACGTGGATGATCGGGTCGAGTCCGAGTTGCACGGCTTGACCGAGGACATTGCCGGCACCATGCATGTTGGTGCTCAGCATCTCCGGCGTCTGACGCGGGTCGGTGGCGACCAGTGCGGCGCTGTGCACGACAGCGTCACAGCCGGTAAGCGCTTCGCGTACCGAGTCGCGGTCTTTGATGTCGCCGGCGACATAATCCGAGACATCGACGCCGAGCGCGCCCACCGTTGTCTTCAACTTTGCCGGGGTTCGCACCAGGAAACGGACCGAGTGACCCGCATCGGCAATGGCCTTTGCCGTCCACCCGCCCACAAATCCGGTGCCGCCGGTTACCAGAACGCGCATGCTGCGATTCTGCAACGCGGGACCCTCCGACGCTGCGGCGGGGTTAGAGCCGGCCGGCGGCGAAGTCGGCACCTTGGTCCACCTGACCGTTCACGGGGTAGGACGTGTGTGCCACCGGGCTGTTGCCGCCACCGCAAATCCCATCCCCTGGTGCGCACAGTTTGATGGTCTTGGGTTGATACGAAGGGCCGATGGCGATCGACGGCGCTCCGTACCGAGTCAGGAATTGATCCGACGGCGTTCCGAACAGGACGACCGCCGCGACGTGGTTCGCCACCTCCGGTGACAACGGAGCGGGTACCGCCGACGCCGGAACCCCAGAGGGCACCGCGGCCGAGGTGACGAAACCGGAAACGGCGGCGCCCTGCGAGTATCCGCCCACCACCTCCCTGGTTCGGGGGCAGTTCGTCGTCATGGATTGCAGATGGGCGCCCTCGTCACGGATCCCGTCAATGAAACTCGGGGCAAAATCCGGATTGGAGAAGTCGGTGCTCGCTTGGTAATTGACTGCATAAACAGCGAGCGACCGGGCGCCGATTCTGGAACGCAGCGCGTCGACGAAGGGGCCTCCAATGCCACCGACGCCGGGTGCTTCACCGCTCCCGCGGGCGAAGACCACCTCGACGTCGGGACATGGTTCGGCCGACGCGGATGGCGCCGGAATACTCAGCAGCGCAGTCGTACTCGCCGTCGCCGCTACTCCGGTGGCCACCGCCAGCCGGCGAGCCCACTGCGCGATATGTTGCTTCATCAGATCCTTGTCTCGTTCCCCGCTTCACCGACCAAAGCTGTCCGGCGCGGCTTCGCTGGAACCGCGCGGGACAGTGTGGCCACACCCAGCCGTAGCCAAACGCATTACGGCTGAACGTAATTACTTCTTGAAAGCGTCCTTCACCTTTTCGCCGGCGTCCTTCAGGCTGGACTTGGTCTGGTCGCCGCGACCTTCGTTCTCGGTGCTCCGGTCACCAGTGGCCTTGCCCACGGCTTCTTTCGCCTTGCCGCCCAGGTCCTCGATCTTGTTTTTCGCCTTGTCCATCGCGCTCATCCGAATCCTGCTCCTTTTTCGCCTTTTGGTTGACGGCTACGGGTACCCGGCTGTCGTGGCTTCTGAAACCCGTGGCTTCAGTACCGCCCCCGTCGGCGCCGGAATGCGTTTCTGACGTCCAACCCGGTGTCCTTGACGTTCGCCTTCGCCTGGTCCAGCTTGCCTTCGTACTGGGTGCGCCGGTTGCCGGAGAGTCGGCCCGCAGTTTCCTTGGCCTTGCCGCCCCAATACTTGACGGCGTTGCTCAGTCGGTTGTTGGTAGCCATATCTGCCGGATACCCGCTGACTGGCAGCTTCACTCCCGGCACACCGCCCATCCGGCGATCGACTTGCCCTAAGACTCCATCACGGGAGCGCGGCGGGTGACCGGAGCCACCCGAGCGAGACATACGCTTCAGTCGTCGTAGTCGGCAGGCTCATCGGCCTGCCCGCCCGGCGGGCTGTCATTGAGCCATCTCCGGAGCCGAAGTAGCCCGTTGATGACGATGCCCAATCCCAATAGCACCAGAATCACCAGGATGATTGCGGCGGTCACCCCTCCATGGTGGCACTGAGCCCTTGGGCGGCCGGTTTGACCTCGAGCCCGATGTGCACCTTGTCGATCCCACCGCGCACGATCGAGTGCGGCAGGAACCACCAGGCGTGGTACCAGTACCGTCGCAGCACCGCGTTGTAGACCTGCCGAGTCTCCGACTTCGGCAGGATGCGGGCGACCGCTTCCACGTCGTCGCTCTTCGGTTTACCGAGCGACCCGCTCTTGGCGATGGTTACCCGCGGTGTGTTGCGAATTCGCTTGACCTTCCACGATTCGTCATCGGTGATGATGAGCAGTCGATCGCCATCGGGCACGCCCCAAACCGCGGTCGGCTTGGGACGGCCGTCTTTGGTGAAGGTGGTCAGCAGCAAGTACTTGGACTTGATCACATCGCTGAATTCGACGGCCACGTCTTCCTCCTGGCTCGAATGTGCCAAAAACCAATACCCGTCCCGCTCAGCGCGGAAACCGAGGCCTGATGTGACCCCGCACATAACTGGACCGTGGCCGCGAAGACGCGGCCCAGTGTCGTGCGGTGCATAATCAATACCGTTGTGCCACAATAGTTCTGGCGCGCTTGGCCACGGGTCTGCCGGCAGGACAGATCTGCATCAGTTCGAAGGCCCGTCGGGCCGGCGTACGCGAGATCGCGGAGCGCGGTCACGGCATCGACTCGGCCCACACGATGTGACCCTCGAAACCCAACGACACTGCCCTCTCGAGGTAGTGGTCCGCGAGTCGCGCGTATTCGTCGGAGTGACCGGTGCTCCGGGCCAACAAGGCCCGCATCCGCAACAGCCAGATGTCGCGCACCGGCAGATCATGGTCGCGTCGTTCCCGCGCGACGTCATCGATCGCCGCGGCCGCCTCCGCCACATCGCCGTCGGTACCGCGGTCGAGGAGCGTCTCGACCAGTACCGCGGTGGCCGGTATGCCCCAGGTCAATAGCTGACCCTCGCGCACCAGATGTTCGACGATGGCACGCAATTCCACGATGGCGTCGTCGCGGTCGCCCCGCCGCGCCCGGTCCCGCGCCGAGTAAACGTTGACGATCGGTAATTCGGACAGATTGTGCCCTTGGCGTTGGAACAACTCCCTGACCTCACTGAGCAACAACTCCCCGCGGTCGTGCTCCTCAGCCGTCTCTCGGTGCACCAGGGCCACGCCCAGCGTCAACCGCGCGAAGGCCAGCGCGAAATTGTCGCCGGATCGTTCGGCGATGCGAAGTGCGCCCTCGATTTCGCTCACCGCCCGAACGTCGGGCCGCAGCACACCGGCCGGTATGGCCGGAAAGTACACGTAGGCAACGGCTCTGGCGTAGGACAGCGGGTCGGCTCGACGAGCCATGTCCAGACCCTGCCGCAGGTCGTCCCGCCAACCGGCGCGTCCCAGGCAGTAACAGGCGATCGCCCGCGTCGTGTGGGCGATCGCCAGCGGCGAACCGATGATGAAATTGCCCTTGGCCGGATCGCCGTCGGCCAGATCGATAACCCGCTGGGACCATTCCCATACCTGGAGCCATTCCGTGCTCTCACCCTTGGCGTAGATCGGGGCAAACGACAACCCCACCGTCAACGTCGGGTCGTCGACCGCCTCAATGAGCGCCATGGCTTCGGATGCCAGCTGCGACGCCTCGCGGATCCGCGCCTGATACGCCCGACCGATCACCATCCCGGCCATGGCGATGGCCAGCGACGCCTTATCCCCGGTCGCGCTGCACAACTGCCGCAGTTCCTGGAAGCGGGCACCGGCATCGGCATGCACCCGCCACGCGACGCCACACAGCATGGTGCGCGGAGCGATGCGCAATGACGCGCGGTGCGGCACGTCGGCAGGCAACGCGTCGGCGATCTTCTGCGCGCGCTCCCAGCTCACGATGGCCGACGCGATATCACGGTTGGTCGCCCAGTTCGCTGCACGCATATGCCAGCCATACGCGGCGAATCCGTCACCGGCGGCTTCCAGGTGTTCGGCAATCAGCACCGCATGCTGATCGACCGCATGAGGCTCCCGCGCTTCGATGGCCTCGGCCAGTCGCCGGTGTAAGCGGGCTCGATCGGCTTTCAACTGCGCTTCGTATGCCACGGTGCGGATCAGCGGATGCCGGAAGGCATACGCCGGATTCGGCGTGAACTGCACCTGCTGCACCAGCTCGGCGGCGACGAGTTCGTCGATGCTGGGGTCAATGCCGAGGCTGACGAGCAGGTCCAGACCGAACCCCGATCCGATGATGGCCGCCGCGCTGAGCGTGAGTTTCGCCGCCGGTCTGAGCCGGTCGATGCGGGCGGCGATGGTCGCTTGCAGGGTGGCAGGCACGCGGACGTCAGCGACATCGGTGCGGCACACGTAGTCACCGCGGCCGCCGCCCAGCACGCCACGTTCGGCGAGTTCGCGGGTGATCTCTTCGGCAAACAGCGGATTGCCGGCCGCGCGCGCGGCGATGACGTCGCCGATCGCTACGACGGACGGATCGCCACCCAGGAGTTCGGCTACCAACACCGACGCTTCCGAATCGGTCAGCGGTGCCAGCGCAAACGTCTGTGCGCCGGCGACAAGCTGCAGGGCGCCCTGGTATTCGGGGCGGTAGGTGAGCAGCACTACCGCTTGAGTCTGGGTGATGACCGTCAGCAGATCCGTCAGCATGGATTCGCTGGCCTCGTCGATCCAGTGCACGTCTTCGACGACGAACATCGCCGGTTGGGTCCGCGCGAGCAGGTATCCGTCGATCAGGGCGGTCAGCCGGCGCCGCCGAGCATCCGGGTCGATCCTGGGCAGTTTCACCTCGGGATCGGCGACACCCAGCAGATCACACAGCAACCACAGGTCCTGCGGATCCGCGTCAGGCATGCCCGACCGGATGCGTTCGCGCGCCGCGTCGTCGGCCAGATTATTGGTGCGGCTGACAGAACGCAGCAAACGCTCTATCACCCGGAACGGGACTTCGGTCGCGTGTGATTCGCAGAAACTGGTGAACACCTCGATGCCTCGGCCTTGCGCCGCCTGGACGGTCTCGCGCACCAGACGCGTCTTGCCGATGCCGGCGGGTCCGCTGATGCTGACGATCGACCCGCGACCGGCCAGCGATCGGTCGAGCATGGCCGCCAGCGCCGTCACTTCCCAGCCACGCCCGATCAACGTCGACGCCGGCTCATCGTTGCGTTCGTCATGGGTGGCAACGCTGTGTAATTGCCGACCGGTCAGGGCTTGTTCGGCGCCTTTGGCGTATACCGGCGCCGGCTCGCCCAGCACCGTTACGCCCTCGACCAGCCGCGCCGTGGGCTCGCTGACCATCACCCCGCCCACCGGGGCCGCCGCTTCCATTCGTTGGGCAATCCCCACCTGCTCACCGACGGCGGTGTAACCCAAAGCGCCCGAACCGATTTCGCCGGCAATCACCTCACCGGAGTTCAACCCGATCCGGAGCCGCAGGGCGATGCCGTCGTCGAGTTCGGCAGCCAGCCCTCTGGCTGCGTCCTGAATTCCGAGCGCGGTCAGACAGGCCCGCAGCGCATGGTCCTCCAACGCGGCTGGGGCGCCGAACAGCGCCATGATGCCGTCACCGGTGAACTTGTCCACGGTGCCGCCGTAGCGCTGCACCACCGCCGACGCGCGGGTGACCAGTTGGGTCATGATCTCGCGCAAACGTTCCGGCCCGACGGCCGCGGCAATGTCCATCGAATGCACCACGTCGGCGAACAGCACCGTCACCTGCTTGTACTCCGCGGGTGCATCGGCCACCGAGACCGGGGCGCCGCAGCCGTGGCAGAATCTCGCGTTCGCCAGGGGTTCGGTGCCGCATTTGCTACACACCGCCACGGATTGTCAGGCTAATGCAATTCGACGTGCAGTTGGGGGACGGCGACCGCCCGATCACCCGTTAGCGACGAGAGCACGGTCGGACAACGCTGCGAGTGCCGGCGCCAGCAGCGCGGAGTATTCGAGCGTCAGGTGACCCGCGTCGACGTACACCAAGGTGTTGCCGATGATGACCGGGCAGCGGCTCTTGGTGCAGAACAGGTCGGTGAGGTCGACGTACTGTCCGCCACCGGTCTTGACGGCGGCGGACTCGGCTGCCATGCCCGCTCGGTCGAACGCGGTCGACATGGGCGGCGAGCAAGCCGTCGCATTGTCCAGGTGCTCCGACAGACAGCCCGGCACCGCGCCGTTGAGATGCGGGAGCGGCCCCAGCACCAGCACCTTGGCTCCGGTGCCGCGCAACTGCTGTACCAGGCGGGTCAGGCCGGCGATCCAGGCGCGGTCGTATGACGAAAAGCCGGACAAAAATCCATTGCTGTGGGTGGCCGTGTACCCCCGGAACACGCTCAGCACGACCAGCTTCGGGTGCTCGGCGCGCAGCCTGGCCATGATCTGACCGCGCCATTGCTCGCAGTGTTGCAGGGCCTCGACCAGCGGGGCGACGATACGGTTGGCGATGGGCAGGTCCATCATCGGGCAGGCCGCCTTGGCCATCGCTTCGATTCGCCAGGGCCGCTGCTTGCCGATCTGCTGAAGCGCCGGGATCCACATCGAGGCATGCGAGTCGCCGATGACGGCTACCGTCGTTTTCGAGTTGGTGTCGCCCATGGCGCACTCAGGCTGTCCGGCTTGGATCGGCAGGCGCAGGCAGCCGTCGAACATCATTTTTCCGACTTCGCCCGCCGCATCGGCAAGCGACGGGTCCAGGTTCGACGGTACGTCTTGCACCTCGGCGGACGCCGCGACGGCCGCTTGGAACTGCGCGAACACGTTCTGCACGGCCGCGTCGTAGGCCGCAACGTTGTCCCCTGTCGGCATGGGCGGAGCAACGATCGTCAACGGCGCCGCGGCCGCGCCGCGCCCAACCGGGATGGGCATCGGTATCGACGACACCCACATCAGCAACGCCGCCCCCACACCGGCCGCGACCGATGTGGCGAAACCGCCCACCGCCAGACTCTTCATCGGAGACTTCCGGAGCGGGGCTGCGTAGCGCAGCGGGTTCTCGATGTAACGCAGCGTCAGCCAGCCCAGCCCGCCGGAGACGACGACCGCCGCGACGAATTTGCCGACCAGCCCCAGCGGATGCCCCACCACGATCGGCGCGAACACCAGTACCGGCCAGTGCCACAGATACCACGAGTACGACAGCCGTCCGATCGCCCGCATCGGTGACCATGCCAGGACGCGCCCGGCGCCCTGCGTCGGTGTCGAACAGCCGGCTCCGAGCACCAGCGCGGTGCCCAAGACCGGCAACAGCGCGGCGGTCCCCGGATACGGAAGGTCCGGGGTGAAGTAGACGCAGGCCAGCAGCACCATGGCCATCCCGACCCATCCGATGATCACCGCGGCTCGCGCCGGGAGCCGGTGCCACTGGTCGGCCGTCAGCGCCACCAACGCACCAAGAGCCAACTGCCAGGCCCGCGTGGGCAGCGAGAAGTACGCCGCGAGCGGCATCACATAGGTGATCAGCAGCGACAGGACGAACGACACCACCGCGATCAGCGTGACCAGCACCAGGTAAGGGCGTCTCGAGGGTGGCGCGTCAGACTTTGCGCGCCGACGCACACGCCGGATCACCCACGCCAGACCAACGATCATGGGCGGCCACAACAGATAAAACTGTTCCTCCACTCCCAGGGTCCAGTAGTGCTGGAAGGGTGAGGGCACGCCGCCGGCGAAATAGTCGACCTGCTGGACAATGAACCAGAAGTTGGGGACGTACAGAGCGCAGGCGATGGCGTCCTTGAGAGCGCTCTGGGCCTGCACCACGGGTAGCAAGAGGGCCGCGGCGATCGACGTGACGATGCCTACCGTGGCGGCAACCGGCAGCAATCGGCGGGACCGCGCCCCATAGAATTTGCGCAGCCCGACCGTACCGGTGGTACTCACCTGCCGCCAAAGTTGGCCGGTGATGACGAAGCCGGAAATTTCGAAGAAGATGTCCGGGCCGACGAAGCCGCCACTGACGCCGGGCATGGAAATGTGCCAGCCGACAATGGCCAACAGTGTGAACCCGCGCAAGCCCTCGATATCGTCGCGGAAACCGCTCTGTGGTGTGCGTTGCTCCTGCGCGCCCGGAGCAGGGAGAACGCTAACTGAAGGGTTGACGTTTTCGGACGGACGCACGATCACTCACTGTATATAAGCGGGCGCGAATACAAGCCTGAACGGCGTCATCAACCGGGTTGCCTCGCCCCCGCGTCGAGGCTTTTAGTGACTTAAGGGTGCCGAAACGGGGCCCTAATGCCCTCGCGGCGGATGCCCGTCGGGCGCAGCATCTCAGCTGGACAGGAGATAGCGTCATGACCAAACCGATTCCGCCGCTGGATCTTTCATGGCTACTGATCGAGTCACCCGGCAGCACGACCCACGTCGGCGCGATGCTGTTGTTCCAGAAGCCGGCCGGCCGCGAGTCCCTGGTAGCCGAGATCGTGGACGCCTACCGGGCATGCTCGCCGGCGCCGCCGTTCAATTACGTCCCGGAGCTGCTCGGCCGCAGCGGACCCCATTTCCGCGAGGTGGACAGCTGGGATCCGCACTATCACGTCGAGCACCTGGCTCTGCCCGCTGGAGCCTGCTACGACGACCTGCTGCGGCTGGTCGCCGACCTGCATGAGCCGCAGCTCGATCGCGGTCGGCCGCTGTTTCGCTGCTGGATCATCGATGGATTGCCGGACCGGATGTTTGCGATCTACACCAAGACTCATCACTGCATCATCGACGGCGAGTCGGGGCTGAAGCGGCTCTACGACGGCCTGAGCACCACCTCCGAGGAGCAGACCATCCCCAAGCCCGCGTTTGCGCTCGACGTGCCGGCGCCCGCACCGCACCCGCCGACGCCCCTCGTCGGGAGAATCGCCGACTCGATCCGCGGGGCAATCACCCAGGTCGGGGCGCTCAACCAGGTTTCGGTCGGCGCGTTGCGCAAGGTGTTTGCCGGGCTCTTCAGCTCCCATCTGGAGGGCAGCCTCCCGTTCGCCGCGCACCACGCTCCCACCAACGAGCCGCTCAAAATCGGGCGTAGCTTCGCAACGCTGTCGCTGCCGCTGGACGAAATGCACAACGTCGGACGGCACTTCGGGGCCACCCTCAACGACGTCGCGGTCAGCGTTATAGACGCGGGACTGCATGCCTATCTCCGTGAGACGGGACGGGCTTTCGAGCACCCATTCATCGCGATGTGCCCGGTGTCGTTGCGTGGCGGCGACGACACGGCAATCGGCACCCGGGTGTCGGCGCTGTTTGTGCGACTGGGCGAACCTGGCGCCGAGATGTCGGACCGGATTCAGCAAGTGGTTTCCTCGGTGGCCGCTGCCAAGAAGGAGTTGTCCGCCCTGTCGAGAGAGGCGGCGATGACGTACGCCGTAGGACTCGTTGCTCTGGCGGGTCTGGGCGCCTCGACGCATCTGGACCGCGTTGCCCATCCAGCCTGCAACCTGGTGATTTCCAACGTGGCAGGCGCCAAAGAGACCAAGTACCTCAACGGTGCGCGGCTGCTCGGTATCTACCCGGTGTCCGCGTTGGCCGCTTCGATCGGGCTTAACGCCACGCTGGCGTCCTACCACGACACCATGGACTTCGGCTTCGTCGGCAATGCCGCGGCGCTCGACGACATATCCCTACTCGCGGACCACACCCGGCGGGCCTATGAGGAGCTGAAGAAGGCCGCTCACAATGTCCCGACGAACCCGCCGTCGATGCGGTAGTCGGCTCCGTTGATGTTGCCGGCACGGTCGCTGGCGAGAAAGATAACAAGGTCGGCCACCTGTTGCGGAGTGGTGAACCTGCCCGTGGGAGTGCCCGCGAGAAGAATGGCCATCATGTCGTCAGCGGGTTCCCCGTTGGCCGCGGCCAACTCTGCTGCCAGGCCGCCCTCCCCCCACGCCCCGGTCGACACCAGCCCGGGGCTGATCGAGTTGACTCGAATATTCATGGGCCCGAACTCTTTCGACAAGGCCTTCGCGAGATTGGTGACGGCAGCTTTGGTGGCGCAGTAGTCGTAGGTAACCGGGCCCGGGTAGTAGGCGTTGATCGAACCGATGATGACGACCGACCCGCCGCCGCGCCTTTCGATCTCGGGCAGCGCCGCGCGGGTGGGCCGCACGATTCCCATCATGTTCAGATCCCAGGACGCCTGCCACTGGTCGTCGGTGATGCCCGCGAAGCCGGTCGGACGGGGCGTGGCACCGCCGACGTTGTTGACGAGAATGTCGATGCCGCCACGACGGGCGGCGGCGGAGATCAGCTCCTCGGCGCCATGGGGCCGGGACAGGTCCACCGATACGTACGTCACCTGCCCGCCCGCGTCCAGCGCGGCCAGGTCCGGGCCCGGAGTCCGCGACCCGGCCACCACATGAGCGCCGGCGCCGACAAGTGCCTTCGTGACCGCCAGCCCAATGCCTTTGCTGGCACCGGTGACGACGGCGGTCTTCTCCGCTAGATGCAGATCCATCTCACCTGCTTCGCAAGTTGTCGGCTCACAGAGTATGTGCCTATCGGCTTGGGCGGCCGGTTATCTCATTTCTTGCGGTCGGTGTCCCGGGAAGGCTGCACCCGCTTGGGTTCGCCGGGCATCTTGGGATAGTTCGGTTCTCCGGGTAGTTCAGGGCTGTGCGGTTGCGTGCCTCCGCCCTGGTTGATTAATTCGGTGTCTGATGAGACCCACGAGAACAGGTGTGTTTGCTGCCGACGAAGGTGTGCTTCGATCAAATGCATCGCACGTGAAGACGTGCAAACGTAGTCCACCAAGGCCCTTGCGCTTGGCTTCCACGGCGTCAGGACCTAATTCCGTATTCCCCTTGGACCTGGCCGTCGGTGCTTACCTGATCTACCAGCGCCTTATTCCAGTTCTGCGGGTAGGTAGGAGGGGTGAGCGGAAGCGTCGGGACTGCCTACCGGATCTGGAGGCGACCGCATTGCAGACCCGTAAGAGTCGCCAGCCGAGAACTATCGCGGTCCCTCAGCCAAGGGCGGCCATCCCGGATCACGCGCTCCAGCAATCCATTCGCCTTCTGAATCGAGGGTGAAAAGTCTCCAGCCGCGTGTACCGAATGCCGCCCGGCGCAGTCGGGCTTCAGCCAGCCGCGGTCGCACCACGCTGCGGCCATCGGGGCCGAACTGCGTCACCATGCTCTCGACGTCTAGGTAATAGCCCATTCCATTGCTTTGTAACGGTATTCGAGAATCTCAATCCGGTTCGAGTCTTCTATCTGCTGCCAGAACCAACCGAAGAACTCGCGCATCCGCGTTGAATACAGCGCGATCACCTCAACGATGTCGATACTTCCGCCCTGGTGCGACTCGACGAACTGGCGACCCTTCGATCTCCACCCGTCCCAGTTCAGCAAGACGTCGGGGTCGACCGCGACGGTGTTGCGCATCGCTGAGGGTCCGCCGGGCTGCCCCGTGATTGGACCCCAGCTGGTGGACATCGACATTTGCGGGATGGCGTAGTGCATGGAGTAGTTGCGCAGATCGATCAGGAACACGACCGGCGGGTCGTCGAACAGCTCCTGGATCTTTGGCGCCCAGACGGTGGTCTCCCAGATGGTCTGCTTGTCGCCGGGATCGCGCCGGTCTGGCCAGATCTTGCGGTGGATGACCCGCTGCACGTCACGCAGCGTCGCGATTGCGGCCAGGTAGTTGTGCAGGAGCCGGGCAGCCTCGGCGGCGAAGTCGTCGGGAAGCTCGCTGACGAACATCGGAGTGTGGACGAACTGCCCGAGGTGGTTTTCAATCTGAGCACTGTTCCCGCTGAGGACCATCGACGCGCGGTTGAGGGACTCAAACCAATCGCGATAGGCCCTGCCGGGCAGCGCATCGAGGTGGGCGTTGCGCGCATCCATCTCCTCCCCGAACGGAGTAGTCCAGCTAGCCTGCGCGTCGCTGTCAGTCACCAACGAGACAAACTACCTGTGGCCGCAAGACGACAGGGCAGATTCGAAGTACCTGGCCCGGTGGCACCTGTTCCATCCGGATGAATCGCGTGGCGTCAGCGCGCATCGTGCGCCCTGAATTGAGTCCGTCCGCTGCGCGCCGGACGGAGGTTCGCCGCGGTCGGGCCAACCGGTGGGAACTGTGGCTGAAAGCCCATGACGTAGGGCGATATCGTCGCCTTGGCGGATCACCGGTGTCGGTGGAATGCCTCGATCAACCGGCGGCTCAGGATCTCACCGACCTCAGGAGCACCGACGTCGAGCGCGGTCACCGTCACCAGTTCGTCGGGCTCCGCTTGTAGCGGCAGGTCAGACAGCTTGAGAATTTGCGCCGAGCTCCGCGGCATATCGGACACATTGCCTATCGACAAGGAGCTTACCGGCGCGACACCCACGGCGATCGCGACGTGCGGTGACGAGATCGCTTGCGTGTGGCTGATTAACCGCAGCATGCCCGCGATCTGGAGGGGCATTTGCGCCGGATCGAGAATCGCGCCAAGCCCGTCACGGGGTAACGACGCCCACGCCGACACTTGGCCACTGTTGCTGATGCGCAGTCCCAGTGTTCGTGCCTCAACGGCGGAATTCCACCCTGCAGGAGCATCGTCCCCGAGCACCAGATGGATCGCATCCTGCACGGTGCGCGTATCCAAACCGGCGCGCTCATCAACCAAACCGCTACGGCGCATGCGGCCGGCCAACGCGTCCCCCACTTCAGCGAGGGCCCGCGCCGATAGCGGAGCGGCAGGCGACGGAAGCACATGGACTTCGAGCGTGGTCCGAGAGAATTGTTGTCCCTGACCCAGCGCAAATTGGTTGCGCCACTGGATAACCGGCGCCTCAGTCATTGGTGTGAAGCTGAGCGGCCCGCTGGTCTCGGCAAGTTCCCAGATCTTGCCCGCCACCTTGGTCTGCAACTCCGCGGTGGAGCAGAACGTGTCGCGAAACACGCCTGCCCCGTAGTCCTCGATCTCCGCGACGAACGCAGCCTGGTCGGCATCCAGTTCGACGTCCGCCTTGCGGTAGACCACGCGCGGCATTCCTGCCGCCGTGGCAGCCATCCATTCATCGTGGGTGGCGGACTGTCCGGTGTCGTCGAAGACGTGGCCGTAATGAGGCCCGACGAGCAGCACGTAGACATCGGAGCTTTGGACTCCCGCCAGGCACGCTTCCCGGCTCGGCACTGTCTGCGCGGTGAAGTCCTCAAACCGGACCGGCGTGTGGCCGATCGCGGTGATCAGCCCCGGCAGGGCGTCGCGCTCCTCTTCAAGCCCACGCCGGACGCTGCTGATGAACACCCTCATTCAAATCCTCCCTTCACGACCGCCTGCCGCGCGGCAGAGACAAACTCCTCCCAGCGCTCTCGTTTGGCTTGGTCGTCGAACATGGTGTCGATGCCGACGCTCACCGAGGACCGACCGA
>JALHRH010000114.1 GCA_022841565.1 Mycobacterium sp.
CACCAGTGACAGCCGCGGCGGCGCGGACACGGCGGTAGCCTTCGCAGCCGTCGCGACAGCCATACCCGCCGCCAGACACACCGCGAGCACGTCCAGGCTCGATGCCATCCCCAGCGGGTCTGGACCCCGCGCGTTCCCTCGACGAGGACGGGCCGATCGCGACGGCATCCCCGCACGGGCGCGTACCACCGAGGGGCCCGGGCCTATCAACAACGCCACAGCCAACAACGCCGCCGAGGTACTCACGTCGAGACCACGCGATCGGTAATACGGTCCGACCACCACAATCCGCCGCAGGTCAGCCCCACGCCGGCCATCAGGAACCACCCGCCCGCGTGGCCACTGAATAAGAAGCGCAGCGGCTGGGCCCCGATCAGCTGCCCGAGCAACAGACCGAGTAGCGGTAGCCCCGCCAGGATGGCCGCGGTGGCGCGGGCGCCGGCCAAACCCGACGCGACCTTCGCCGAAAATCGTTGTCGCTCAGCGATATCGCGCTGCGCGGCCCGCATCAGCGTGGCGATCGCCAGGCCGTGGTCACTGGCCAGCTGCCAGCACAGCGCCAGCCGCTCCCAATGTTCGGGCTGCTCCGACGATCCCGCCACGGCACGCAGTCCGCCCGCTACGTCGGCGCCTAACCGGGCCCGCGCTGCGACCGCCCGCATCCCCGCCGACACCACACCATCGGTCTCATCGGCGGCAACGTCGAACGCGCGGACCGGGTGAACACCCACCCGCAGTTCACCGACCAGCACGTCGAGACCCGCTTCCAGGGCCCGCCCCTCGCCGGCGCCACGCTGACTGCGACGACGACGACCGCGCCGGAGGCCCACTACGGCGCACACCAACCCGCCCGACAACACGGTCGGCAACGGCAAAAGGAAGGTGGCGACCGCGAAGACGCACCCACATAGCCAGCCGACCGCCCTGGCACCAACCACGATGCGCCGGCCCGGGGGCCAGGAAGAAGCAAGGCGAGCCCGCGGTGACGCCGGTGCTACCAACAGCGCCAACGACAACAACAGCGCGGACAGTGACAATGCGGTCATGCCGGGATCCGGCTTCGCAGCGCTGCACTCAAATCGGCAGCCGCAGCCATCATCCCGTGGTCGGCGTGCCACGCTGTGATCGCCTGGACCCGCCCGCTGTCGGATTGCCGCAGCATCGCGATCTCACCGAGCCGCCGCCTTCCGGTTCGATCACGCGTGACGTGCAGCAGCACCTGGACCGCGGCCGCGAGCTGGCTGTGGAGCGCGCCGCGGTCGAGTCCGCCGAGCGCGCCTAACGCCTCCAGCCGCGCGGGAACCTCGACCGGGTTGTTGGCATGCACTGTGCCGGCGCCGCCTTCGTGCCCGGTGTTCAAGGCAGCCAACAGATCTACCACCTCGGCTCCCCGGACCTCGCCGACCACGATCCGGTCCGGACGCATCCTCAGTGCTTGCCGGACGAGTTGGCGCACCGTCACCTCGCCCGCGCCCTCGACGTTGGCGCACCGTGCGACGAGCTTGACCAGATGGGGATGTCGGGGCGCCAGTTCGGCGGCGTCCTCCACGCAAACGATCCGCTCGGTTGGCGAGACAGCGCCCAACATCGCGGCCAGCAGCGTTGTCTTGCCGGCGCCCGTCCCGCCACACACCAGGAATGCCAGCCGGGCGGCGATGATGTCGGAAACGAGCCGGGCGGCCCCGCGCGCGATGGTGCCCGCAGCGATCAGCGCCGCCAGATCCTGGGTGGCGGGCCGCAGTACCCGCAACGACAAGCAGGTGCCCCCGGCGGCCACCGGCGGCAAGACGGCGTGCAACCGCACCGCGAATCCGCCGGCACCAATTCCGGTCAGCTGTCCATCCACCCATGGCTGGGCATCGTCGAGCCGGCGGCCGGCGGCCAACGCCAGCCGTTGCGCCAGTCGCCGTACCGCGGCCTCATCGGCAAATCGAATCTGGCTGCGCTGCAGAACCTTTCCATCGTCTATCCAGATCTGATCCGGCGCCGTCACCAGCACGTCGGTGGTGCCTTCCGCGCAGAGCAGCGGTTCGAGGATGCCGGCTCCGGTCAGTTCTGTCTGCAGCAACCGCAGACTGGCAAGCACCTCGGTGTCGCCGAGTAGCCCGCCGGATTCGGCGCGGATCGCCGCAGCGACCACGTTGGGCCGCAGCGGACCGGACTCGGCTGCCAGCCGCTCCCGCACACGCTCGATCAACGATCCGTTCATACCGCGATCCCCCCGGGCTCCCTACGCCTGCTGGGCAGCACATCGAGCACGGACCGGGCTGCTGCAGCCAGCGCGGATCTCCGTCCCAATCGCAGGCCGCCGCGCTCGAGGCACTCGGACAGCCCGGGTTCGGCACGCATCGACGCCAGCAGCGGTGCGCCTACGATGTCGGCAACTTCGGCCGCCCGCAGTCCTCCCGGTGCCGGGCCGCGGACGACCAGTCCGAGGTTGGGATTGATCGCGGTCAGCACCGGTACGACTGTCGCGGCAGCCGCGCATGCTCGGACATCGCAACGGCTGACCAGCACCACCAGGTCGGCGCTGTCCAGGGCGACATGCGTCGCCTCGGTCAGACGCCGCGGCAAATCGCACACCACGGTGACTCCGCCGCGGCGGCCCGCGTCGAGCATCGCAGACACCGGGCCCGGCTCCACCTCGTAGCCGCGCCGGGTGCCCGACAGGACACTGACTCCACGGTGTCGCGGCAGCGCTTCGCGGATCGCCGACCAATCCAAGCGCCCGGCCTGAAGCGCCAGGTCAGGCCACCGCAGCCCGGGGATGCACTCATCTCCCACCAGTAGATCGATGCCGCCGCCCCAGGGGTCGAGGTCGAGTAGCAACGCGTCGCCCGCGGTTTGCGCCACGGCGGCGGCCAGCAGTGACACCCCGGCACCACCACAGCCGCCGATGACCGCCACTGCCTCACCACAGCGGCTGTTCACGCGCGCCGACTCCGCGGCTTCGGCGAGTTCGCCGACCAGGTCATGCTCCTGTCGAGGCATCTGCAGCACCCGTTCGGCGCCCACGGCCACCGCCGCGGCCCAGGCCGACGCATCGGCTTCGGCGCTGGTCAACACGCTGACGTGGGTGCGCCGCGGCAATGCCGCCTGGCTACACCGCTCCGCTGCCGCCTGGTCCAGCACCACCGCCGCGGCCGCCGACCAGGACTTCCTGCTTACCGGAGCTCGCCCGCCGAGATGCACCACTCGCGCCCCGACGGCCGCGGCGACGCGATCGATTTCCGCACGTAGCTGCGGCTCAGCCAGGATCGCCAGCACCCCCGAGCCGGCTGGCTCAGAGCGGGAACCGCCCGGAGATTGTTGATTCACCACTCCACCGTGCGGGCGGGCGATCTGGGACACCAGTGCCGAAGCTGGATCTGTGGAGAAAGACCCGTTTGTGTACGAAATCATTCGCTGGGCACCGGTAGGGCCGGGGATCAACACCAGCACCGCAACGCCTGAACGGCTGGCTTATCAGCGAGACAGGGGAGATTTTTACCCCAGAAAAGGGACGACCCCCGCCAGGGGGGGAGGAGGCGGAGGTCGTCGTGTATCAGCCCCGGGGGGTCGGGCTGATACACCCTCGGCTCAAGGCCGAGTAATGCTTACTATACACATGCCAGCCGGGATTCACGCAAGTACTCCGCGGCAGGAAAGTAGGGCGTTGAGCCGGGTAAATGCGGTGGGCGGAAACACAACAGGGGTATTCGGGCGTCGAATTCGGGCCCAGCATCGCGGCGGTGCAGGGTCGCCGACCTATGCTTGATTAGTGACCGTCCCCGACTCGGCCGCTCCGCAGCAAACCTCGCCGCAAACACCGGAGCAAGCAGTTCCGAGTTCCCGCACCGCCGCCTTCTTCGACTTGGACAAGACCATCATCGCGAAGTCGAGCACCTTGGCGTTCAGCAAACCCTTTTTCGCGCAGGGCCTGCTTAACCGGCGATCGGTGCTGAAGTCGAGCTACGCACAGTTCATTTTCCTACTTTCCGGCGCAGATCATGACCAGATGGATCGGATGCGCGCTCACCTGGCCAACATGTGCATCGGCTGGGATGTGGCGCAGGTGAAATCAATCGTCAACGAGACACTGCACGACATCGTGACACCACTGGTGTTCGCTGAAGCGGCAGACCTCATTGCCGCCCACAAGCTGTGCGGGCGCGACGTCGTGGTGGTGTCCGCTTCCGGCGAGGAGATCGTCGGACCGATCGCCCGCGCGCTGGGTGCCACCCACGCCATGGCGACCCGGATGGTGGTGGAGGACGGCAAGTACACCGGCGATATCGCCTTCTACTGTTATGGCGAGGGCAAGGTGCAAGCAATCCGCGAGTTGGCTGCGCGTGAAGGCTATCCGTTGGAGTATTGCTACGCGTACTCCGACTCCATCACCGACCTGCCGATGCTCGAAGCGGTCGGCCACCCTTCGGTCGTCAATCCCGACCGAGCCTTACGCAGGGAAGCCATCGAACGCGGATGGCCGGTGTTGTCGTTCTCGCGGCCGGTGTCGCTGCGGGACCGAATCCCGGCACCATCGGGCGCGGCCATCGCGACAACCGTCGCGGTCGGTGTCACCGCCGCGGCGGCCGGGGCGGTGACCTACGCGCTGTTGCGGCGCTTCGCTTTCTAGTGGCTCGCCGTGTCAGCAAATATTTAGTGCGCACAATGAAAAGCCGTCGCCCAACTTTGACGCGCCTAGCCCTTGCTGTGCCTGTGGTCTAGTAGTAGAAAGGAGTCACGGCAGCCTGGTAAGGCCAAGGTCGAATCGGAAGAGAAGGTTCGATCTCCCGACCCGGGCACCCAGCACGGTTCCCGGAACCCACGCGGAGTCATAGCCGCGATAATGGCAGAAGTGTTGCGGGCCTGCGTAATTGCGAAGAGCGGATTGCCCCGACGGCCCTTTGGGTGGGGTCGCAGCAGGAAGTGTCGCAAACGCGCCGAGGCCACCCACGCAGCCCCGAAATGCACGCTTGGTAACCGAGAGCCGTGTTGGCGGGCGGCGATTCGAATATTCGGATCGCCGCCCGCTTTGCATTTCTGCGTCAATTCGCTCACGGATCGGCCAGCTACCGTCGCGGCACCGACTCCGCAATCACGAGCGCCTCCTGCGCTCCGGCCCTCATTGCCCGACAACACACCACCAACCAACTCGCCAGGCCGTCGGGTGTACCTGAGGCGAACCTGGTCGCGGCGTCCCGGTAAGCAGCAGGCTGGCGCATCCAGGTGACCTCCGGCACGCCTAGTCCATGCGGGTCCAGCCCGGTCGCGATCGAGATCAGGCGCGACACTCCGCGTGCCACCACGCCGTCGGCACTGCCGAAGGGCCGCAGCGTCAACAACTCCCCGTGTGCCACCGCAGCAACCACCGGCGCGGATGCCCGGGTGGGACGGCTGACCAACTCGGCGAGCAACTCGAGCCGCCGTCCGATATCGGTGTCGGTGCGGGGTCGGCCCAACCGCTCATCGTCAACCAGGTCGGCGGCGGCGAGCACATGCAACCGGGCCAGCGCTTGCAGCGGCGCCTTCTGCCATACCGCGACGAGCGCGCCCCCGCCGCCCTCCAGCGCCTGGGCCACCCGTAGCGCACCGCCGAATACCGGGTCGCTGATCCCCCCTGTTTGCGTGGCGGCATCCGCGACGTCGGCCATCCGTACCGGGCCCCCGTCCAGCACCGAGGATGCCCGCGCCGCCCGCAGCGAGGCCTCGGCGGACGTCACCGGCCAGCCGCGCAAATTGGCCCGGTGCCGGTGAGCCCGGCCGAGCGCCTCGCGAGCCCGGTCGCTGGCTTCGGCGACGCCGGGAAGGTCCATCAGCGGAGCCAGCGGGTCAGTCACAGGTTGCCAACCTATCGGGGTCCGGACGGCGCGCCGGGAATGGCCTCCAACAGTTGCCGGGTGTAGTCGTGCTGGGGCCTACTGAAAACCGCTTCGGTGGCCGCGTGTTCCACCACCCGGCCGGCTTGCATGACCAGCACGTCGTCGGAGATCTGGCGCACTACCGCCAGATCGTGGCTGATGAACAGGTAGGTGAGCCCCAAGTTGGCCTGCAACTCACCCAGCAGTTTGAGGATCTGCGCCTGCACCAGTACGTCGAGCGCCGAGACCGCCTCGTCGCAGACCAGGACATCCGGCCGCAGCGCCAACGCTCTCGCGATGGCGACCCGCTGCCGCTGACCACCGGAAAGCTCGCGAGGCAGCCGGTCCAGCAGCGACGACGGCAACGCCACCTGCTCCAGCAGCTCGCGCACCGTCTGCGCACGCTGGCGACGGTCACCCAATCGGTGAATCCGTAGCGGCTCCTCGATGGCGCGCAACACCGAGTACCTGGGATCCAGACTGCTATAGGGGTTCTGGAAGACCGGCTGGATCCGACGGCGGAACGCGAGTGTCTTGCGTGCCGCGCCGACATCCGTGCCGTCGAAAACAACGCTGCCCGAAGTCGGTTGCAACAGACCGAGCACCATCCGCGCCACGGTCGATTTCCCCGAACCGGACTCCCCCACCACCGCCAGCGTGCTAGCCCGTCGCACCCGAAACGACACCCCGTCGACGGCGCGGAATTCCGTCCGCCGCCACGGTAGGCCGCGAGTCTCCGGGTAGGCCTTGGTCAGCCCCGACACCACCAGGATGTCGTCCTGGGTGCCGGCGTGTTCGGCCGCTTCGGCAGCCACCCGCTCGCGGATCTCGCCGGAGCGGGTGTCACGCGCGGTCAGCGACGGGGCGGCGGCCACCAGCCGCTGCGTGTATTCGTGGTTCGGTTCCTGCAGAATTGCCTGCGCAGCACCAGATTCCACCACTGCTCCGCGGTGGATGACTACCACTTGCTCAGCCCGCTCGGCGGCCAGCGCCAGGTCGTGGGTGATCAGCAGCAAGGCGGTACCCAGTTCATCGGTGAGCCGCTGCAGGTGGTCGAGAACTTGCCGCTGCACGGTCACGTCGAGCGCCGACGTGGGTTCGTCGGCGATCAGCAAGCGGGGCCGGCCCGCCAGGCCGATGGCGATCAGTGCGCGTTGACACATGCCGCCGGAGAGTTGGTGTGGGTACCGCCTGGCCTGCTTGACCGGATCGGGCAGGCCCGCGTCGGCCAGCAACTGCACCGCCCGCCGTCGCGCCTGGCGACCATCGGTGTTGACCCGCACCGCCTCCCGGACCTGGAAGCCGACCGTCCACACCGGATTGAGGTTGGTCATCGGATCCTGTGGTATGTAACCGATCTCGCGGCCTCTAATGGAACGCATGGACCGCGGGTCGGCGCCGGTGATATCGCGGCCGTCAAAAGCGATGCGCCCGGTGGTGATTCGTCCACCGGGCGACAGCAGGCCCAGAATCGCGGCCGCGGTGGTGGACTTGCCCGAGCCGGATTCGCCGACGACGGCCACCGTCTGACCGCGACAGACACTCAGATCCACACCGCGGACCACCGGCTCGTCGGTACCGAACCGCACCTGCAGGCCCTCGACCGACAGCAACACCTGTCCGCTCATGCCCGCCCCACCCGTGCCGACGAATCCAGCCGATCACGTAGCGCGTCCCCCGTCATCATGAACGCCAGCACCGTAATCGCCAGTGCCCCAGCGGGATAGAAAAGGATTGCGGAACCCGCCCGCAGCCGCATCTGCGCCACATTGATATCGCCGCCCCAAGAGACCACCGATGGCGGCAGCCCAACGCCAAGGTAGGACAAGGTGGCCTCGGTGACGATGAAGACACCAAGCGCGATCGTGGAAACGGCGATCACCGGACCGATCGCATTGGGCACCACATGCCGCAATAGTGTCCGAAAACTATTCAGGCCCAATGCTTCAGCCGCCAGCACATAGTCACTGCCACGCACTTCGAGTACCGAGCTACGAGCGATGCGCGCCACTTGCGGCCACCCGAACAGGGCCAGTATCGCGACCACCGTCCCCACCGTGCGATGGTGCATGACCTGCATCAGCACGATCGCGGCCAGCAGCAACGGCAATGCGAAGAACACGTCGGTGATACGCGAGACCAGCGCGTCGACCCAGCCGCCGTAGAAGCCCGCCAGCGCACCCAGCGTGCCACCGATGACGAATACGGCCAGCGTCGCGCCCACCCCGACGGTGACCGAGGCCCGAGCACCGTAAATGGTGCGCGCATAGATGTCGTGGCCCTGCAGGTCGGTGCCGAACCAGTGCGCCGCCGAGGGGGCCAACAGGCTCTGGCTCGGATCGGCGTAGCCGGGGTCGACACCGGTGAACAACGCTGGAAACGCCGCAACGAGCAAGATCAACAGGATCAGTGCGGCACCGATGACGAACTTGGGACGCCTAGACATAACGGATCCGTGGGTCCAACGCCGCATACAGCAGGTCCACCAACAGATTGCTGATCAGGTAGATCAACACCAGCACCGTGACTATGGACACCACCGTAGGAGCCTCCTGACGGGTGACCGCCTGATACAGCACGCCGCCCACGCCGTGGATGTTGAAGATCCCCTCGGTCACGATGGCTCCACCCATCAGCGCACCCAAGTCGGCACCGAGAAACGTCACCACCGGAATCAGTGAATTGCGCAGAATGTGGACCGTCACCACTCGCTGCCGCGACAGCCCCTTGGCGGTGGCAGTGCGGACGTAGTCGGTGTGGGCGTTAGCGGCCACCGCCGAACGGGTCAACCGCACCACGTACGCGAATGACACCAGGCCCAACACGATTCCGGGTAGCAGCAGCCGCCCCAAGGTTGCCCGACCACCGACCGTGACGGGCGCCCACCCTAACTGGACGCCGAACACGAACTGCGCCAGGAAGCCCAGCACGAAAATCGGGATCGCGATGATGACCAGTCCGGCGACCAGCACCGTGGCGTCGAAAAGGCCGCCCTGGCGCAGGCCGGCAACCACCCCGCACCCGATGCCCAGCACTGCCTCCACCACCAGCGCGATCAACGCCAGCCGGATCGTCACTGGAAAGGCATGCGCCAGAACAGCACTGACGGGCAAACCCGAATAAGCCCGACCCAGGTCGCCGTGCAGCAGGCCGCCGAGATAACGGAGATACTGCACGAGGAACGGATCGTCGAGGTGGTAGCGGGCGCGTAGCTGCGCGGCCACTTCCGGACTCAGCGGCCGGTCGCCGGCGATCGCGGCCACCGGGTCACCGGGCAGCAGAAACACCATGCCGTATATCAGCAGCGTGGCACCCAGGAAGACCGGGATCATGGCGGCGATCCGGCGCACCACATACCCGCCCATCTCAGCCCTTCACGATGTTCTCGTAGTCGGGCAGCCCGTTCCAGGTGGGCGTGACGTTGCTGACCTGGCTCGACCATCCGATGACACTGATGTAGTACCACAACGGGACGGCCGGCATGTCGTGCAACAGGATTCGTTGCGCGACGTTGGCCAGCACGGCGGCCTGGTGCAGATCTGGTGCGGCCTCGGCCGCCGCCAACGCGGCGTCGAATTCCCGGCTGGAGTAACCGACGTCATTCGACCCGGCTCCGGTGGTGTAGAGCGGCGCGAGGAACTCGATCATCGACGGGTAATCGCCCATCCAGCCGGCGCGGAACGCGGTGCCGATGGTGCGGTTGGTGATCTGGGTGCGGAAGCCGGCGAAGGTGGGCTGCGGTGCGCCGGCGGCGTCGATGCCCAGCACGTTCTTGATGCTGTTGGCCACCGCGTCCACCCACTCCTGGTGGCCGCTGTCGGCGTTGTAGGCAATGGCATATCGCCCGCTCCACGGCGAGATCGCGTTGGCCTGCGCCCACAGTTGCCGGGCCCGTTGCGGATTGAAGTCCAGCGCGTCGTTGCCCGGGATGTGCGGATCGAAACCCGGCAACGAGCTGGCGGTGAAATCTTTTGCCGGGCTGCGGGTTCCATTGAAAATCTGGTGGCAGATCTGCGCGCGGTTGATGGCCGCCGATATCGCCAACCGTCGCAGTCTACCTTCTTCGCCACCGAAATGCGGCAACCGTAACGGCGTATCGAGCGACTGGCTGACGGCTACCGGACCCCGCACGGTATTGCCACCCAGGTCCCGCTGATAGATGGTCAACGCGCTGGATGGAATCGTATCCAGCACATCGAGATTGCCCGACAGCAGGTCGGCGTACGCGGTATCCAGGTTGCCGTAGAACTCGAACCGCAGTCCCTTGTTGCGAGGCTTGCGGTTTCCGTGATAATCCGGATTCGTCATCAGGTCGATCTTGACGTTGTGTTGCCACGCCGGTTCGTCGGGACGGTCGGCCAACTTGTAGGGACCGTTGCCCACCGGGTGGCGACCGAATGCAGCCATATCCCGAAACGCCCAGGAAGGCAACGGATAAAACGCGTTGTGGCCCAGGCTCAGCATGAAATCGATGGTCGGTGCCCGTAGCCGCACCGTAAACTCGAGATCGCTGATCACCCGCAACCCGGACATGGTGGTCGGCTTGCCGTCAGCTGGCGCGTCGGCGAGGTCGTCGAATCCCATTATCGGGCTGAAGAACTGCTGCTGCAGTTGAGCATTGGCGCTCGACGCTCCGAAATTCCAGGCGTCGACGAACGAGTGGGCCGTCACCGGCGACCCATCGGTGAACTTCCAGCCCGGTTTGAGAACGATCCGGTAGTTGATGTTGTCGACGCTCTCAATCGTCTGCGCGACCTCCGGCGCCGGTCGGCCGGCCGCGTCGTACGACACCAGGCCGGCGAACAGTCTGTCGATGATGCGGCCGCCGTTGCTGTCGTTGGTGCCGGTGGGGATGAGCGGGTTGGGCGGTTCGCCCCCGTTGACCACCACCACCTCCGGGGTGAGCATTCCGCCGCCGCACCCGGCTAAGCAACCGACCATCAGCACAGCCGCCAGCACCGCTCGCATCATCCGACGCACACCAGCGACCCTAGAGCGTGCCTCCGCTACGACGGCGGAACCGGCTCGATGGTCACTTCGGTGACGGGATGCACCTGCAACTGGCAGCTGTAGATCGCGGCCGTCACGGTGACGGGCTCGGTTCCGCCTGGTGGGGTGACGCTCAGATCAGTGTAGTTGGGGCATGGCTCGCCGACGGCGTTAACGGCCAGGCCCTCGACCACCGACTCCGCCCGTTGCGACGGCGACACCGTGACGGTTGGCGGCACGTCGACATCGCTGGGCAGCCCGCCCAGGTATCCGCGCAGGGTGGGCCGGGCGATGATAGGCGCTCCGCCGCTGCCCGATTCCACTCTGGGGTAGCCGGTGAGCGCGCAGGGCGCGGCCCCCGGAGCCGGCGCGAAGATCAGCGTCACCGCGCGGTGGCCGACTGCCGCCTCCGGCCCGGCGGCAGTCACCAAGATCTGCCCTGCCGAGCAGGGCGCAACGTCACCGGGTGCCGCACCAGCGGGCACGGGGAGGGCACAAACTGCTGCGGCGGCCAGGGCTGCGACCACCAGAGTGCGTGTCATGCCTGGAACATATCCGGCAGCGGGACAAGTGACTGCGAAATGACGCGCAGAGATCCCGAATTGCTGCGCGTTACGCTCAGATCCATGACCGCGACAGAACCCGACGGCACCAGAGAGAAAGCGGCTTATCCGCCCCCGACGCAGTTCGCCGAGCACGCCAACGCCGGCCCGGAGCTGTACGAACAGGCCGAAGAAGACCGGCTGGCGTTCTGGGCCGCACAGGCCGACCGGCTGTCCTGGGCAACGCCCTATACCGAGGTGCTGGACTGGTCGGACGCGCCGTTCGCCAAGTGGTTCGTCGGCGGCACGCTCAACGTCGCCTACAACTGCGTCGACCGTCACGTCGAGGCGGGCCACGGCGATCGGGTCGCCATCCACTGGGTAGGCGAGCCACAGGATCACCGCCGCACCCTTACCTACGCAGACCTGCAACGTGAAGTGTGCAAGGCGGCCAACGCGCTGACCGATCTGGGCCTGGTCGCCGGTGACCGGGTCGCCATTTACCTTCCGCTCATCCCGGAAGCCGTGATCGCGATGCTGGCCTGCGCGCGGTTGGGCATCATGCACAGCGTGGTGTTCGGCGGGTTCACCGCGCACGCTCTGCGAGCCCGCATCGCCGACGCTGCGGCCAAGCTGTTGATCACCTCCGATGGGCAGTTCCGCCGCGGCAAGCCGGCGCCGCTGAAGGAAGCCGCCGACGAGGCGGTGTCAGTAGACGACAGCCCCGTCGAGCATGTTCTGGTGGTGCGGCGCACCGGAATCGAGGTCCCCTGGAACGGAGATCGCGACCTGTGGTGGCACGACGTCGTTGACAAGGCCTCGCCCGAGCACACCGCCGAGCCGTTCGACGCCGAGCAGCCGTTGTTCCTGCTGTACACCTCGGGCACGACCGGCAAGCCGAAGGGCATCGTGCACACCAGCGGCGGCTACCTGACGCAGTGCGCGTACACGATGCACGCCATTTTCGACGTTAAGCCGGAAACCGACGTGTTCTGGTGTACCGCCGATATCGGCTGGGTCACCGGGCACACCTATGGTGTCTACGGCCCGCTGTCCAACGGCATCACCGAAGTGCTCTACGAGGGAACGCCCAACACACCCAGCGCGCACCGGCATTTCGAGATCATCGAAAAGTATGGCGTCACAATCTATTACACCGCGCCCACGCTGATCCGGACGTTCATGAAGTGGGGCCGTGAGATCCCGGACTCGCACGACCTGTCCAGCATCCGACTGCTGGGGTCGGTCGGCGAGATCATCAATCCCGAGGCGTGGCGCTGGTACCGCGACGTGATCGGCGGCGGAAAGGTGCCGGTGGTCGACACTTGGTGGCAGACCGAGACCGGCTCAGCCATGATCTCCCCGCTGCCCGGCGTCAGCAAAGCCAAGCCGGGTTCGGCGATGACTCCGCTGCCGGGTATTTCGGCCAAAATCGTCGACGACCACGGCGACCCGCTACCGCCGGACAGTGACGGCGATACCCACGTCACCGGCTACCTCGTGCTGGACCAACCGTGGCCGTCCATGCTGCGCGGCATCTGGGGTGACCCCGATCGGTATCGCAGAACCTACTGGTCCAAATTCGCGGACAAGGGCTACTACTTCGCTGGCGACGGTGCCCGTTTCGATCCCGACGGCGCGATCTGGGTGCTGGGCCGCATCGACGACGTGATGAACGTATCCGGGCACCGGATCTCCACCGCCGAAGTGGAGTCCGCGCTCGTCGGGCACCCCGGGGTGGCCGAGGCCGCGGTGGTCGGGGTCACCGACGACACCACCGGCCAGGCCATCTGCGCGTTCGTCGTGCTGCGCGCCAACTACGAAGTCAGCGACGGCACTGTCGAGGAGTTGCGGGCCGAGGTTGCCCACGAGATCTCGCCTATCGCCAAGCCCCGCGAGGTCCACATCGTGCCCGAGCTGCCGAAGACGCGCAGCGGCAAGATCATGCGCCGGTTATTGCGTGACGTCGCCGAGAACCGCGACCTGGGCGACACGTCGACGCTGTTAGATCCCAACGTGTTTGACGCGATTCGTGAAGCGAAGTGACTGCCCGCCGAGCGTCACGTTGGAGTGGCGATCGACGACCAGAGCAACGCCGGCGTGACGTTCGGCGCCAGCGGGGAAGCAGGGCAGCGGGTCAGCCGATCGGGACGAACCCCGAGCCGGGACGGTTCTTGGCGACGATGTCGGCCAGGTCGGCGTTGATGGACATCACCACCGCAGGTGTGTGCAGCGGGATGTACTTGGTGACGCAGCTGGGCAGGCTGTCGCTGAAGGCGCCGTGGATCATCCCGACCAGCAGATTGTCCACGGTCACCGGAGCCCCGGAGTCCCCCGGCCCGCCGCAGACCTGCATCAGAATTGAGCCCGGGTCCTGACCCGGACCCCACGTGACGCCGCACGAATTGCCGGTGGTACGGCCCTGCTTGCACGCGACCTGACCGAAGGTCGGGTCGGGACCGATGCCGTTGATGGCAAAGCCATTGAAATTGTTCACCGGGCTCACCTTGGCGGGATCGAACTTGATCACCGCGTAGTCGAGGCCGTCATTACCGGCCACCATGGTGCCAACCTGACCACGGTTCTCGGCGCCCTCCGCGGCGACCGGCGCACCGGGGCCACCGCAGTGCGCAGAGGTGAATCCGATCAGGTCGCCGAACCTGTCATGGCCGATCGCGGTCAGCGTGCACAGTGTGCCGGTGTTGACGACGATGCCCGCCCCACCGCCCAGCGGAACCTTGTCGTCGGCGGACGCCACGCTCGGCGGCAGAAGGCCCAAGAAAACGGCCACGACGGCCATGGCAAGGCCGCTCAGCGCCTTCTGCAAGTTGATACCCCATTCGGTTGTCGAAGTTTGGAGTGAGAGATTTCAGACCAGTGCGCCAGTGTAGAGGATCAACCCTCCACGTCCGCTGCTGTTCGCAGGCTTCGGCTGGCCTCGTGGGGCATCGGATCGCATGGCAACATAAACCGCGACGACGCGCACCGCTTATCGGTGACAGGGGCGCGAAACGGAGAGGACCGTCTGTGAGCAAACCCGATCGCAAGAACGGTGTGCCGAGCACACTGACCACGATTCCGCTGGCCGACCCGCACGCCAGGGTCGGCGAGCCGTCGGTTGGTGACCTCATCAAAGACGTGACGGCGCAGATGTCGACCCTGGTGCGTGCCGAGGTCGAGCTGGCACGCGCGGAAATTACCCGCGACGTGAAAAAGGGCCTGACCGGCAGCGTCTTTTTCATCTCCGCTCTGGTGGTGCTGTTCTACTCGACCTTCTTCTTCTTCTTCTTCCTCGCCGAGCTGTTAGACAGCTGGCTGTGGCGCTGGGCCGCCTTCTTGATCGTCTTCGCAATTATGGTCGTCGTCACCGTCGCGCTGGCGTTGTTCGGCTTCTTGAAGGTTCGCAGGATCCGCGGGCCTCAAAAAACCATCGAATCGGTCAAAGAGGCGCGCACCGCCTTCACCCCCGGCC
>JALHRH010000115.1 GCA_022841565.1 Mycobacterium sp.
GACCGTGACCTCGGTGCGGCTGAGGAGACCGCGGACGCCGTCCGTGCGGCCGGTGCCCAGGCTGCTGTCTACCGGGCCGACGTCACCGACGAAGACATGATGAATGACCTTGCCGCGCAAGTGCATAACGACTACGGCGTGGTGGACATCCTGGTGAACAATGCCGGCATCGGGATGGCGGGCCGGTTCCTGGAGACGACCTCGCAACACTGGGACGACATCATGGCGGTAAACGTGCGCGGCGTGATCACCGGCAGCCGGGCTTTCGGCGAACAGATGGTGAAGCGCGGTGAGGGCGGAACGATTATCAACCTGTCGTCGGCCGCAGCGTTCCTGCCGTCGAAGTCCATGGTGGCCTACAGCACGACGAAGGCGGCGGTGCTGGGATTCAGCGAAGCCCTGCGCGCCGACCTCGCCGACGAGGGCATTACGGTCACCGCCGTGTGCCCGGGTTTCGTCAACACGAACATCGCCAAGACCACCGTGTACGCCGGTATGTCGTCGCAGCAGCAGGAGCGGGCCCGAGCGAAGGCGGACGCCGCCTACCAGCGGCGCAACTTCAGCCCGGAAGCCACAGCCAAGGCGATCGTCAAGTCCATCAGGACCGGACCCGCCGTGCTGCCGGTCGCCCCGGAGTCCAGGCTCGGTTATGCGATGCGGCGCATCAGCCCGTCCGTGATTCGTTTGCTGGCACGCGTGGACATCCGGCAGCAGTAGGGAGTGTGACTGTGCCGGAAAGTATTTGGACGAGTAGGCCCGCAGACCTTTATGGCCGTCGGGAGCGCGACCGTTTCTTCACGGTGCTTTGGGGCGTGCGCACCGTGATGGGCGGACTTGCCGCCGCCTCGCGGTGGAAGCCCTCTGTGGTGGCGCCCGTGCCGCGCACGCACCGCGCGAGAGTCATTGAACGCAAACTCGTCGCACCCGATGTGGTCGCGCTGACGCTGGCCGACCCGGACGGCGGACTGTTGCCCTCGTGGACGCCGGGCGGGCACATCGATGTGCAGCTGCCCTCGGGCCGTCGCCGGCAGTACTCGCTGTGCGGACCGCCCGGACGCCGGACCGACTACCGCATCGCCGTGCGCCGCATCGCCGACGGCGGCGGAGGGTCGATCGAGATGCACGACGCCTTCAACGTCGGTGACACAGTGTTGTTCGAAGGTCCCCGCAATGCGTTCTACCTCGGAACGTCGGAGCGCGACGTGTTGTTCGTGATCGGTGGCATCGGGGTGACGCCCATCCTGCCGATGATGCACGTTGCGGCTCAGCGCGGACTCAATTGGCGCGCAATCTATGCCGGTCGCAGCCGGGACTACATGCCGCTGTTGGACGAAGTGCTGGCGGTGGCGCCCGAGCGGGTCACGGTGTGGGCGGATGATGAACGCGGCGGCTTCGCATCGGTGGGCGACCTACTGGCCGGCGCTGGGCCGACGACTGCGGTGTACGTATGCGGACCGGCCGCGATGCTCGAGGCGGTCCGGGTGGCCCGCGACCAACACGCGAATGCGCCACTGCATTACGAGCGGTTCAGCCCGGCGCCGATCGTCGACGGACTTCCCTTCGAGCTGGAGCTCGCGCGCTCGCAACAGGTGCTCGCGGTTCCGGCGAATCGCTCGGCGCTCGAGGTCATGCTCGACCGGGATCCGACGACGGCATACTCCTGCCGGCAGGGGTTCTGCGGCACCTGCCGGGTCAAAGTGCTCGCGGGGCAGGTCGATCGACGGGGACGCACCGCAGAGGGCGACGACGAGATGCTGGTGTGTGTCTCGCGTTCCGACGGCGGCCGGCTGGTGATCGACCGCTAGAACACTTTCCGCTCGGTGAGAACATCGGCGTAGGCGGCCATGTCCGCGGCGAACAATGCCGGTTGCTCGAAGGCGGCGAAATGGCCGCCGCGTTCTTGCACGCAATAGTGCACGAGGTTGTAGCGCGCAGCAGCCCACGCCCGCGGTGTCTGCAGGATCTCGCCGGGGTAGACGGCATAACCGGTGGGAACGTCGACGCGGCCGGCCCACTCGCTGAGCGGACCGGTGCCGGCTCGCGCTGATTCGCAATACAGGCGTGCCGCGGAGGTACCGGTGCCGGTGAGCCAGTAGAACATCAGGTTGTCGATGAGCCGGCCGGTACCGATGGGCATGCCCTCGGCAAGGTCGCACCAGGCGTGGAACTTCTCGAGTATCCAGCCGGCCAGGCCCAATGGTGAGTCGTCCAGGCCGAACCCCAGCGAATGTGGCCGTGTGGACTGCAATTCCATGTAGGCGGTGCCGTCTTTGATCCGCTCGACACCGGCGGCGACGGCCGCCCATTCCACTTCGGTGACATTCGCCAACAGTTCAGGGTCGTTCTGGTCGGGCGGTGCGAAACACATGTTGGTGTGGATCGCGACGGCGTGTTGCGGGTAGTGCTCACCGAGATGACGGGTGACCAGTGCCCCCCAATCGCCGCCTTGCGCCAAATAGCGTTCGTATCCCAGCTGGGCCATCACGTCGGCCACGGCCGCGGCGACCCGCGCGACGTCGACCCCGCGCTCCCGGGTTGGCCCGGAGAAGCCGTAGCCCGGTATCGATACCAAGACCACGTGAAAACGCTGCCGCAGCAGCGGCAGCGCATCGAGAAACTCGACGATCGAACCCGGCCAACCGTGCGTGATGACCAGTGGGATGGCGTCCTTGCGCTCTGACCTGGCGTGCACGAAGTGCACCCGCTGCCCGGCGGCGTCGGTGACGAACGAACCGGCCGCGTTGACCTCGGCTTCGGTGGCCCGCCAGTCATAGTGGTGCAGCCAGTGCTCGATGACGTTCTTGAGGAAGGTCTGGTCGGTGCCGTAATCCCAACCCGCATCGGCGATTTCGGCCGGCCAGCGCGCCGTGTCGAGACGGTGGCGGAGATCGTCGAGCGTTGCCTGGGGTACGTCGAGGGGATAAGGCCGGATTCGGGCGTCGACGGCCGGGGCGCTCGGCGCGGTGACGGGTGGCGCGATCAACGAGACCACCGGGGCCGGCCCCGCCGGCTCCGCAATGGCGGGCTGCGCGACCGCCTGCTCGCCGCCGGCCGCTGCGGGCTCCGCACGGTAGAGGCGGTAGCCCACGTGCGGCACGGTCACGCCCGGCAGCGGCTTCCACACGTAGGTGCGGTCGTCGAGTTGGAAGCCGTTCTTCTCGTAGAAGTTGCGCGCCTTCTGGTTCTTGTCGGCGCACCACAGGATGATGTCGTTGTCCGGATAGGTACGCAGCGCCTTGTTCAGCAGCATGCCGCCGATGCCGTGCCGCTGATTGTCCTCGACGATGTAGAGCGCATCGATCTGAATGTGCTTGGGATTCGACAGGTCCGGACCGAACATCGTCATCCCCAGCAGTTTGCCCCGCGCCTCGGCCATCCACAGCTGCCAGCCGCCCCGTTTGAGCGTCGTCGGATAGAACGTGTCGACCCAGGTCTTCGGCGTGCTGATCATGTCCAGCACGTGCATGGCCACGATGCCGTTCCAGGACTGTCGCCACACCGGATAGTGCATCGCCGCCACCCGGGCGTAATCCTTCGGTTTGGCCTCGCGGATCCGGATATCGCTGGATCTCACGTGCGCACCCCTTTCCGACGTCTCGACCGTCTCAGCCTAGAGAGGCGCCGTTGCGCCGCCTGCTGCCGCATGCCTACGGCCCGGCCCGTTCGTCGTCGTTGTCGTTGAGGAGGCGTTCGGGGTGGTGGTAGTCGTTGGTGCGGGGTCCGCCGCGGTCGAAGTGCGCGGGTGGGGTCCACGCGGTGCGGTGGTTGGGGAGTTTCCTTGTGGTCCAGCCTTTTCCGACGAGTTTGTGGTTGGGTGCGCAGGCCAGGGTGAGGGCGTCGACGTCGGTGCGTCCGCCGGTGGCCCATTCGTCGATGTGGTGGACTTCGCATTTGTCGGCGGGCACGTCGCAGCCGGGGAAGGTGCAGCCGCGCTCGGCGGCGAACAGCGCCAGGCGTTGGTCGGCTGAGGCGATGCGGCGGCTGCGCCCGAGGTAGAGGGGCCGGTTGGAGTGGCCGTCGAAAACGGCCAGGTAGTTGTAGGCGCGTCCGGCCATGGCGATGAGGTCGCGCATCGGGATCGCGGTGCCACCGGCGGTGACACCCTGCCCGGTGGCGCTGCTCAGCTCCTGCAGGGTGGTGGAAACCACCACGGTGACAGGTAAACCGTTGTGCCGGCCGAGTGCGGGGTCGCCGAGCTGACGGCGCAGCAGGATGTTGAGGGCGTCGTGTTGGCGTTGGCCAGTGCTGCGGGTGTCGGTGGCCGCGGCCTCGTCGCCGGGTTCGTCGGTGGACGAAGGGTTCTGGTCGTTGTCGGGGTGGCACATGCCGGGGGCGGCGAAGCGGGCCAGCCACGCCTCGATGCTGGCGCGCAGTTCTGGGGTGGCGATGAGGGTGGCTTCACTCATGCCGTCGGCGCGTTGGCGTTTGAAGGTGAAGCTGCGCTGACGGGCACGGTCTCGGTCGGAGAACTTGCCGTCCGGGTTGATCAGGATGGCGGCGCGTTTCGCGGCTTTGTCGAGTTGGTCGGGGCGAAGTTGGGTGGCGTGGTGGGCCAGGAAGGCCTCGGCCTGCTCGACGACGGTGACCGCAACGTCTTCGGGTAGGTCGCGGACGAAGGTCTGGATGACGCGCAGGTGTTCGGGGTCGAGCAGTCCCTGGCGCCACGCCAGGGCGGTGGCCGGCAGCTCGGGAGGTAGTTGCTGGCCGGTCAGAGTGGTGCGGGGGCAGAGTTGGGCGGCGTCGCGGATGCGGCGGCGGGCTTCGGTGTACGTGATGCGGCACCAGTCGGCGACGACCTGGTGGGTGGGTCCGCCGATCTCGGCGGGGTCTTGGGTCGCGAGGCCGGCGATGATGTCGTGGCTGATCACGGCCTGCTGGCGGCGCGAGGTCTCCAGACGTTGCAATGCGCGACATCGCACGACGGGGTCCAATATCCGGTGTTGCAGTTGACGGAGTCCGGCGACGGCTGCGTCGAGTGCGTCGAACGCGGTGACCACCTCAGCCGGCGCCGTTATCGCACTCATGTTCGAATTCTATGGCGCGCCCGGCTTGCCGCGCCGCTCGGGAAGCACGGCCTGTGGACAAACACCCAACTGTGGACAAAACCCACCGCAGTAGGCTGCACGCCATGCGGGTAGGCGTGCTGGGAGCTAAAGGCAAAGTCGGAGCGACCATGGTGCGGGCGGTCGAGGCCGCAGCCGATCTGACCCTGTCGGCCGAGGTGGACGCCGGCGACGCGCTGAGCCTGTTGACCGACGGCGGCACCGAGGTCGTCATCGACTTCACCCATCCCGACGTGGTGATGGGCAACCTGGAGTTCTTGATAGACAACGGAATTCACGCCGTCGTGGGCACCACCGGGTTCACCGGCGAGCGCATCGAGCAGGTCGAGTCCTGGCTCGCTGACAAGCCTGGAACCTCCGTACTGATCGCACCGAACTTCGCCATCGGGGCCGTGCTGTCCATGCGCTTCGCCAAACAGGCCGCGCCGTTCTTCGAGTCGATCGAGGTCATCGAACTGCATCACCCGCACAAGGCCGATGCGCCTTCCGGCACCGCCACCCGCACCGCCAAGCTGATCGCCGAAGCCCGCAAAGACCTGCCGCCCAACCCCGATGCCACCAGCACCAGCCTGCCCGGTGCGCGTGGTGCCGACGTCGACGGCATTCCGGTGCACGCGGTTCGGTTGGCCGGACTGGTCGCCCACCAGGAGATCCTGTTCGGCACCGAGGGCGAGACGCTGACCATTCGCCACGACAGCCTCGATCGCACCTCGTTCGTGCCCGGCGTGCTGCTGGCAGTGCGCCGGATACGGGAGCACCCCGGCCTGACCATCGGGATAGAGCCGCTGCTCAACCTGCAATGACGAGAACCCTGCGGATCCAGCTGCTGATCGCCTTCCTCTGCGTGGCGATGCTGGTGTACTTCGTGCTGCTCGGCCGCACCGCCCTGGTGCTGGTCGGTTCGGGCCGGGCCGCCGCGGTGGGCCTGGGATTGGCCCTCCTGATCATGCCGTTCCTCGGATTGTGGGCGATGATCGCGACGCTACGAGCCGGGTTCGCCCACCAGAAGCTGGCCCGCCTCATCGCCGACGACGGGATGGAACTCGACGTCAGCGCGTTGCCACGACGGGCGTCGGGCCGCATCGAACGAGGTGCCGCCGACGCGTTGTTCGATGCCGTGCGCCGCGAACTGGACGACGATCCGGACAACTGGCGCCGTTGGTACCGGCTGGCGCGGGCCTATGACTACGCGGGGGACCGGCGCCGGGCCCGGGAGGCGATGAAGACGGCGGTCCAGTTGGAGGCTCAACGGTGAAGCTGCTCATCGTGCACCACACTCCGTCGCCGCACTGCCAGGCGATGTTCGAGGCGGTGGTGGCCGGGGCGACCGATCCCGACATCGAGGGCGTTGAGGTCATTCGCCGCCCCGCCCTCACCGTCTCGCCGGTCGAGATGCTGGAAGCCGACGGGTACCTGCTGGGTACCCCGGCCAATCTCGGATACATCAGCGGCGCACTCAAACACGCGTTTGACCAGTCCTATTACCAGCTGCTCGATTCCACCCGCGGCCGGCCATTTGGTGCCTACCTCCACGGCAACGAGGGCACCGAGGGAGCTGCGCGCGCACTCGACGGAATCACCGCCGGGCTGGGGTGGGTGCAGGCTGCCGAGACGGTTGTGGTGATGGGAAAGCCGACACGGGCCGACGTCGAAGCGTGCTGGAACCTGGGCGCGACGGTAGCCGCTCAACTCATGGCGTGAGCGGCAATGGGAAACCTACTCCGACAATAGTTCTGGCCTCATCAGCGTGCGAGGCAGTGTGTCGGCGAGCCACTTCTCCTATTGTCTGCCGACCATCCCAGATCGACGGTGAAAATCGAAAAGACGTAGATCTTAGGTCAGGCTCGGACGTAGTGCCCTCCCCAACTGTGCGACCCATAACGCACAGTCAGCGCGCATCGCGCGAACCACCTCCATGCGCAGTTCGTCTAGGCTGTCCGAATTGTCACAGGGCCCGGTGATCACCGTGAGCACCGCCTACGACTTCACGCCGTTCCCCACGATCATGGATGTCGGCGGTGGATATGGTCGTTGCCGGCCCGGATCCTGATGGCGGCGCCGACCGCTCGGGGTGTGTTCCTGGAGACGCCGGCCGTTGCCGCCGGGGCGCTGACACTGCTGCGGAAACTGGTCGCGGCAGAACGGGTTCGCGTCGAGGCAGGGTCATTCTTCGAGGCCGTCCCTGGAGCGGTCAACCTGTACCCTGAAACACATTATTCACGACTGGCCTGACGAGAAGGCTGCGGCGATCTTGCGCAACCTGCGTACCGCCGGCGGCGCGGACTGCACCGTTGTCCTGGTCGAGCTCGTGATTCCCGAGCATGACCGCGACTTCGCCGGGAAGTGGGCCGATCTCGAGATGCTCCAAGGTATGCACGGCAGCCGCGAACGCACCGCCGCGGAGTACCGTACGTTGCTCGCAAGCTCCGGGTTCACGATGACGCAGGTGATTGCGAACTCGTCGCCGTTCAGTCGCGTCGAGGCGAAGGCGTGCTGACGATCTCGCGTTCCCAACGCTGGTGTTCTTAACGGCGCCGCCGCCGCACTGCGAGAGTGGACCAAAGCCCCTGTCTCAGGACGTGATGCCGTGCCAAGCTCGGTCTACATGACCACATACACCAAACCGCGCATTCGAGACGCGGTCCGTGACTTCAACAAGCACGTACTCAACCCGGCGATGATGGCCCTGGCCGGACGCCGTTACTGGTATGCGTCGACGATCCGACACACCGGCCGCAAATCGGGAAAACACTATGCCACCCCGGTCGTCGCGATCTCAGTCCCAGGCGGCATCGTCGTGCCGCTGCCGTACGGGTCGGATGTCGACTGGTTGCGAAACGTGCGAGCCGCCGGATTCGCGACAATCACCTGCAAGGGGCAGACCTACCATGTCCTCCGACCGGAAGTTGTCGACGCGTCCACCGTCGAACCGCACCTCTCGGCGGTCCGACGCAGGGTTTTTCATGCCTTCGACATCGACAGCTACGCCAGATTCGCACTGGCCTAAAGGACACGTTGGTCCTACCGCTGTGAACACGACGGTGAGGAACGGGCATGCCTGACGTGGTAGAGGTTTCGCGGATTAGCAACCCGTTTCCGCGAATTGGGATCACTGTCGGCTACGACGGCGTCCCACACTACGACGGCATCCCCGCCACCCTGGACATGCTCGCCGAGCAGGTCTGTGCCTGCCGGACAGTGAAGCCGTGGTCGAATTGGGCTCGGATCGGCTGACCTACCGTCAGCTCTGGGACCGCGCGTCGCGCGTTTCCGGCGGTCTGCGGGCTGGCTCTGAAACCTGGTGACCACGCCGCCGGATTCGCAGTGCGCTACCCCGCGGGAATCAATTGGGTGCTCGCTTTCTGGGGCACTGGTGATGGCCGGCGGCATTGCGGTCGCGGTCAATACGCGATCGGCGAAACCGGAGGTTGAGTTCGTGCTGTCCGGTCCAATGCCGAGGCTCACGTCGATCTCGACGCAGTCACACCACTGCTGGACGACCGGCCGTATGTCACCGAAGAGCTCGACGCGAAAGACGTTGCCGCGCTGTTCCATACATCGGTCACCACCGGGTATCCCAAGGGGGTGCCGACCGCCCACGAAGCGTTCCTGACCAACACCGAGAACGGGGTTCGGTGTCTGAACCAGCCGAGGGATCTCGGTGAGGACCTGCGCTCGCTCATGTCGGTGCCGCTGTTCCACGTAACCGGTTGCAATTCTAAGCTTTTGGCAGCTACCCGGCTCGGCGGAGCCGCGGTGATCATGCCGACGCTTGACCTCGACGAGTTGGTCGCCACACTTACCTGCGAGCGCATCTCCGTGATGGTCACCGGTCGGGAGATTTACTCGTTATTGCTGCGGCACAGGCATTTTGACGAGGCAGATGTGTGGGCCCTCCGCTGGGTCGGCTACGGCGGTGCACCCATTGCGCCGTCACTAGCACGGTCGGTCACGAACGCATTCCCGCGAGCCGCGATGTTCAACGGCTATGGCATGGCCGAGACCGCATCGCTGATGACGGCGCTGCCCGATGCCGAGGTCATCGGGCAATTTCCAGTGTCGAGGTCGAAGCGGCGCTACTGGGGGCTCCCGGCGTCGTCGACGCGTGTGTGCTCGCGGCGGCCGACGAGGTCATGGGGGAGAAGTTCGGCGCGTTGCTTTGCGAGGAACGGGTCGATGTGCCGGCGGTGCTCGAGCACTGCCGTGAACAACTCGCCGACTACAAGATCCCGCAGTACGTGACGGTGGTGACGACGCCGCTGCCGCGCCACGCCGGCGGGAAGCTGCTGAAAGACAAACTCCGAGAACAAATCCGGTGGGGTCGGCGCTGCGGTGACCGGCTCCCCGAATATGCTGCAAGCGATTTCGCCCCGCACTTCCCCTTCGGCGCGCTGCACACAGCAAGATGACACGCTCGATACGGCGGTGTTGCGGGGCCGTGAACCGATTTTGCCGGGTGCTCAAGCAGGTGGCCGCTGAGTGACGGCGGCCACAGCGCAAGAGTTATCACAACGGAGACTCCTGATGAATAATCGGTTCCGTATCGATCAACACGGGATGCAAATAGTGGATTTTGGCGCGATACCTCCGGAGATCAACTCCGCGCTGATGTATGCCGGCGCGGGCACAGCTCCGCTGCTGACGGCGGCGAGCGCTTGGAACGGCATAGCCGACGAGCTGAGCGCCGCTGCGTCCTGCATCGAGTCCGTTGTCACTCGGTTGAGCACCGAACAGTGGGTCAGCCCCGCGTCGCTGTCGATGGCGGCCGCGGCGCAGCCCTTCGTGGCCTGGTTGAAATGCACCGCGGAATCGTCGGCGCACGCGGCGGCCCAGGCCATGTCTTCCGCGGCTGCCTACGAGACGGCATTTGCCATGACCTTGTCCCCGGCTGAGGTGGCTGCCAACCGGGCTCAACTGGCTGTCCTGATAGAGACCGACACGCTCGGGCAGAATACGCCGGCCATCGCCGCAACCGAGGCGCAGTACGGCGAGATGTGGGCCAGGGACGCTTCGGCAATGTACGCCTATGCGGCATCCTCGGCCGTCGCGGGACGTCTGAACCCGCTGACCAGCCCGCCGCCCTCCACCAACCTGGCCGGGATCGCCGACCAGGCCGCCGTCGGACGGGCGGCCGCCGCCGGTGCCGCCAGCGCGCAACAGGCCGCGCTGAGCAATCTGATCAGCGACGGTCCGGCTGCCGCCATGAGCATTGCGTCCCCGAACCCTTCGGCGGCTGCTGCACCCGGCACCGGCATCATCGGTCTGTTTGCCGCCGTCGAGGCCTACGAAGGGAAGGTTACGGTCGAGGCCCTCAGTCACAGCTCGGCCACGTTCGCGGACTTCGGCTGCGGCTCCGAAACCTACTTCGAAGCCGACGATGATGCGGTCATTGCCGAGGACGAGGCCAGGGTGCGTGCAGCCCATGCCGCGTTATCTCACCCGGTGGCGCCGCCCGAGGCCAGCGGTGGGAAACCCGCTCTGGCCACTGTGGGCAATGCTCGCTCCGTTGTTCATCTGTCGGTGCCGGCAAACTGGCCCGATTCGCAACCGGCGACCTCCGCCGCCCCGGCCGTGGACGGCACCTACTGGGCGATCCCCGAGCACGACGAATCGATCGACGAGATACCGCTTGCGCCGGGAATGGCCGCAACATCCGGTCGCACCGCTGCCCTAGGGCCCCGATACGGAGTCAAGCCGGTCGTCATGCCCCAACAAGGAATCTTCTGAACCTGGCCGTACGCTGTGCCCTATGCGGCCACCACCGCGCGATGTCCTGATCGCAAATCGCGGCGAGATCGCTCTCCGCATCATCCGCACCGCAACCGAACTGGGATTGCGCACGGTCGCCGTGTACGCCGAGGATGACGCCGAGAGCCCGCATGTGCACGCGGCCGACGAGGCAATTGCCTTGCCGGGCAACGGCGTGTCTGCCTACCTCGACCAAGCAACAATGTTGGACGCTGCAAACACGTCGGGCGCGACGATGATCCACCCGGGTTACGGGTTCCTCAGCGAGAACGCCGAATTCGCCAGAGCCTGCGCTGCTGCCGGGTATGTGTTCGTCGGCCCGCACCCCGACGTACTCGAGTTGGTCGGCAACAAGTCCGCGGCGCGTGCCGCAGCGACCGCTGCCGGTGTGCCGGTGCTGGCTGCCACGGACGGGCCGAGCAGTGTCGAGGACGTGCGAGCGTTTTTCGCCGCCCAGGACGGCGCCATCATGATCAAGGCGCTGGCCGGAGGCGGTGGGCGCGGCATGCGTAAGGTCGAGCGCGCCGACCAGATCGACGACGCATACCGTCGATCCGCCGCGGAAGCGCAACTCGGTTTCGGTAACCCCATGCTGTTCGCCGAAGCTCTGCTCACCGACGCGCGCCACGTCGAAGTACAGATCGTCGCTGCGCCAGCGGGACGCCAAACCCGGGCCCTCGCAATGGGTGATCGGGACTGCAGCATCCAACGGCGTTACCAGAAGCTGGTGGAAATCGCTCCCGCCCAACATCTCTCCGGCGACTTACGTCGCGGATTGCACCACGCGGCGGCGCGGCTGTGCGCCCGGGTGGGTCTACACGGACTGGCCACTGTCGAATTCCTGGTCAGCGGTGAGAATTTCGTCTTCCTCGAAATCAATCCGCGGATCCAGGTTGAACATACCGTCACCGAGCAAGTCACCGGCGTCGACCTGGTCGCTGTCCAGCTGGCCATCGCCGCGGGTGCGTCGTACCACGAACTGCGTGTTCCCGCCGGAATCACCTCCGACGGCACGGAAGGCGAGGACTTTGCTGGCGAGCCCGCAGGGTGCACGGGCGTTGCGATCCAGACTCGGGTCAACCTGGAGACTTTCGCGCCCGACGGCTCGGTGCTGCCCAGCGCCGGCACCCTGACGATATTCACTCCGCCGACCGGTCCTGGAGTGCGCGTCGACACCTATGGACGGCCGGGTCTGGCGCCCAGCCCAAGATACGATTCGCTGCTGGCCAAGGTCGTCACCCACGTGCAGAACACGTCGTTTGTCGCCGCGGTCCGCAAGGCGCGCACCGCCTTGGCCGAGTTCCGCATCGAAGGGGTCGGGACCAACCTCTCGGTTCTGCGAGAGCTACTGTCCGACAGTGATTTTCAACTCGGTGCGGTATCAACGAACTTCCTCGACGACAAGCTCCCGGAACTGGCTGCCGCGGCAGCGGCGCACCAGCGCCAGCACCCAAGCCACGTCGCGGTCGAGCTCTACCCGGGCGAGGAGGTGCTGCGCGCTCAGTTAGCCGGGACGGTGGTCGAGGGCGTTTCCGATGGCGCGGAGGTGAGTGCCGGCGGGCAGCTAGTGGTGCTGGAGGCGATGAAGATGCAACACGTCCTGGCCGCACCGGATGCGCTGCGCACGGTCCGCGGTTTGGTAACCCCCGGCGAGGTGGTCGCCGCCGGGGATCCGCTGGTGATCTTCATCCGCATCGGATCCGGTTTCGAGGGCGAGTCAACCTCGGCCGCACCCGATCCCGACCGGCCGCGGGAGGATCTCGACGAGGCCTGGAAACGGCACCGGATGACCCTCGACGAGGGACGTCCGGCCGCCGTTGCCAAGCGGCACAAGCTCGGTCGCCGCACCGCGCGGGAAAACATCGCCGACCTCGTCGACCCGGGCAGCTTCGTCGAATACGGTGCGCTAGCCATCGCCGCCCAGCGCAGCAGACGATCCGAAGAAGACCTGATTGCCAACACCCCGGCCGACGGCTTGGTCGCCGGTCTGGCGACTATCGGTGTGGATCGCTTCGGCCCCCGGGTCGCGGCCGCTGTGGTTGTGTCCTACGACTACACCGTGCTAGCCGGGACGCAAGGCATGCGAAATCACGCGAAGACCGATCGAGTGTTCGATCTTGCCGAACGAAAGCGGCTGCCGGTAGTGCTTTTTGCCGAAGGCGGCGGTGGCCGTCCCGGTGACACCGACGTCGGGGGTATGGCGGGACTGGACGTGCCGACGTTCCGCATGCTCGCCGGGCTGTCCGGGCGAGTGCCGCTCATTGCGATCGTTTCCGGGCGGTGCTTCGCCGGGAATGCTGCGTTGGCCGGAGTGTGCGACGTGATCATCGCGACGCCGGACGCCAACATCGGAATGGGTGGGCCCGCGATGATTGAGGGCGGGGGACTCGGCGTCTATCCGCCCGAGGCGATCGGACCGATAGATGTGCAACGACGCAACGGTGTGGTAGGCCTGGTGGCACAGGGCGAGGCGCACGCGGTGTCGTTGGCCAAACAATATCTGTCCTATTTCCAAGGCGCCGTGGCTGATTGGGAAGCTCCCGACGCGCGTCTGGCCCGCCATGTGGTACCGCAGAACCGGTTGCGCGCCTACCACGTGCACCGTGCGATCGAAAGCATCGTAGATGTCGATTCGGTGTTGGAACTGCGTCCCGACTACGGAGTAGGCATCGTCACTGCGCTGGTCCGAGTCGAGGGTGTCGCATATGGCTTGATTGCCAACAGCAGTCATCACCTCGGCGGTGCGATCGATGCGGAGGCGGCCGACAAGGTCGGCGACTTCTTTACACTCTGCGAGTCGTTTCGAATCCCGGTGATATCCCTATGTGACACACCCGGATTCATGGTCGGACCGGAGGCGGAGAAAGACGCCGCAGTGCGACGATTCGGCCGGATGTTCATACTCGGGGCTCAGCTTTCGGTGCCGTTCGGAATGATCATTTTACGCAAAGGGTACGGCCTGGGGGCCATGGCAATGGCTGGCGGCTCGTTTCGGGCACCGCAATTCACCGTCGCGTGGCCGACTGGTGAAATCGGCGGCATGGGGCTGGAAGGTGCTGTACGCCTTGGGTTCAGCAAGGAACTAGCCGCCGCCGAAAGCGATTCCCAGCGTCAGGTGCTGTTTGACAAGCTGGTCGCCGCCGCCTATCAACATGGCAAGGCGCTGCGCGCGGCCACCACCTTCGAACTGGACGACGTGATCGACCCGGCACAGTCCCGGGCCTGGATCACCAGGCTCCGGGAACCCTGACGCTTCTGGGTTACGTTCCGTCAATCCCGTTCTGCCCGAACAGCAGGCCCCCGACACCACCAGCCCCACCGATTGCGCCGGGGGCAGCGGCAAACCCGGCATTACCGCCGTTGCCGCCGTTTCCGATCAGTTGGGCAGCGCCGCCGCGACCCCCGTTGCCCGCGGCATTGGCGCCGACGTTATACCCGCCCTGTCCTCCGTTTCCTCCGTTGCCGATCAGGGCACCCCGGCCTCCGGTCCCGCCGTTGCCCGAGGCGCCGTCACCGTCGCCGCCGCTTCCGCCAACCCCGCCGTTGCCGTACAGCCCGATGGCGTTACCGCCAGCTCCTCCCGCCCCGGCGCCGAAACCACCAGTCCCGCCAGCACCTCCGGAGCCTGCGAGTCCTCCGCTGTTTCCGCCCGCGCCCCCTGTGCCGCCGGTGGCTACGGTAGAGACGCCGCCGGTGCCACCGCCACCGCCATTACCGAAAAGCGTTGCGGCGTTGCCGCCATTCCCGCCAGCACCGCCCGATCCGAAGTGGGATCCGCCGCCAAGACCGCCGGCCCCGCCATTGCCGAAGAACACGCCCGCATTGGCCCCGGCGCCTCCGGTCCCGCCGGCAATGGTCTGGCCGAAGCCTCCTCGACCACCCGCGCCGCCGGTGCCGCCCAACGCGCCGGCCCGGCCGCCGGCACCACCGGTCCCGCCGGTGTTGGCGCTGTCGCCGCCATTCCCACCCGCGCCGCCGGCGCCGACTAGG
>JALHRH010000116.1 GCA_022841565.1 Mycobacterium sp.
CACCACCGGGGCCCGCAGTTCCTGATCGACACGACGAACACGGGGTGGGGACATTTATCTGGCCACCAGCGGGGACCTCCACTTGGCCACCAACGGGGACTTTTTCATGGCCACGGACATTAGTTCGGAGAGTATCTGCTTCTACTGGTGAGAAGTGTTGGTAGCAGCCGAAATTAGCTCTCATTCTGAAGGCTCCAAAGGCGTAGCTATCCCTTAAGCCGGTGTTTTCCGCGGAGGAGTTCTTTGCCCGGCTTCAGGGCTGGGATGCCGCCTCAGGCGGTGCTTCAAATTCCGAAGGACAGTTGATCTCCGATCGTCCCTATCTTCACTGCAGGGGGAGCAACAGTTTCGTGGAGCAATTCACCGAGGCGGTTGACGTCGGACAGTTCGGCGGCACCACGTTCAACGAGGGCACTGTTGCCCGGGCCACTGCCCGGCCCCATCCACGAGGCAACGCGACCATAGCCATTCTTGAGGGCTTCGGTTGCACCCGCCCAGGTTCCGCCTGTCTCGTGGTCGCTGGCAACCACAACCGTGCAGCGCGACAGGGCATAGATGACCTTGTTGCGCCCCATCGCGTTGCCGACAGAGAACGCAGCGCTGGGCGCGAAAGGCGTCACCAGGCAGATCTGACCGCCAGCCACGCCGCGCCTCAAGCTGCGTCGGCCTACAGTGCGCTCCAAGGCGTCGGCGAGTACGCCGACGACCCGGCCGCCCGCTTCCAATGCAGCGTTCATCGCCTCACCGTCGACGCCGCGCGCGGCCCCGGAAATGATGGGCAGCCCAGACGTCACTGCGCTGTTGGCGATCTCACGTGCGATCTGCGCCCCGTCGGCCGAGATGTCCCGGGAGCCGACCACGCCGACTCCGTCCGCGTCAAGCAACGACGCGTCCCCCACGCCGTGCAGCACCACCGGCGCTGAGTCGCGAAGTCGGGTTCGCAGCCGCTGGGGGTAGCGCTCACCGACGCCGGTAATTGTCCAAATCCCGGTGTGGTCCAGTTTCTCTAGAGCGATCGCGAGGCCGGTGGCGCGGTGGACCAGGTTCGCAATCCGTTCGGCGTATTCGCTCGGAACAGATAGCCTGGCCGCAATCTCGCTCGCTGTCATTCCATGCAGCTCTGCGGGCTCGCAGCCCTGGCGCAGCATCCAAAACTCGCGCGCAGACAGAGGTTTTGCCGCCGAGTCGACCAATCGGCTGGTCAGTGCCAGAGCCGCCAAGTCCTGTTCGTCGAGCATGTCATCCCTTTGTCTTGCCGACAGTGAACGGATACACCGGGCCGCTACCCGCTCCGAGAAGAAGGTCGCCCAATACGGTTATTGTCCACCTCGAGTCCGCAACGTCGTCGACAACCAAGATCGGACCGTCGGGCGCCTTCCCGCGGATACCGAAGACGCCATCGACGTTGCGGAGTTGTTGGGCACTGTTCTCCCTCGACTTCTGCGGAGCATTCTGTCGAAGCTTAAGGAGACAGTCGGAGACGCGGATGTCGAGTAACGCGGCAATTCGGTGCGCAAAGTCTTCGACCAGCCTGCGCGTCGGATCGAGACTGGGCACAGACACGACGATGCCGTCGAACCCGGGTAGCCACTCGTCGACAAGCAGGGCCGCGGCCTCGACGAGCTCGTCGCTCAGCAGACGGCCGCCACGCTTCGCCTCGAGCAGCTGGTCACCCCACCCCGGATCGGTGAGGTAGCACAAGGCACGACCGGGTTCGACGGCGTTGCTGATCCGCCCGGAGCGATGTCCCAGCCATTGTTTGCGCGGTTCGATCGTGATCGGCCGCCGCCTGATGAAGCTCAGGGCCTGTCCTACCAGTTTTGGATCCGTCTTTCGGTCGTACCGATTGCCCGCGCAGTTGTCACACCGGCCGCATGGGGTGACATCGGTGTCGTCGAGAGCATCTCGCAGGAACGCCATGCGGCAACCGGACGTAGTGGCGTAGTCCCGCATGGCTTGGTGTTCTGCGAGCCGAGCGTCCCTGACTCGCTCGACTCGTGCGCTGTCAAACGTCCATGGACGGAGAGTGCGGCGATACTTCGCCCGCTCCTTTTGGACGGCACCTTCGACATCGAGTAGCTTGAGCAGCCCAGCGATCCGCGCGCTGGGCATGTTTACGTGTTCTTCGATCTCACGTATCCCCGCCCAATCCGCTTGATCCTCAAGATAATCGACGACCTGCTCGGCGTGCCATTGCACCGGAAGGCTGTGATCGAGAAAGAACTGCCAGATGTCCTCGTCTCGCTCACTCCACAGCAAGACCACGTCGGCGCGGTCGACTGCACGGCCTGCCCGTCCCACTTGCTGGTAGTACGCCACGGGGGAGTCCGGCGACTGAAAGTGGATGACGAAGGCGAGATCAGGCTTGTCAAAACCCATGCCCAGCGCCGAAGTCGCGGCCACGACCTTGAGCTCGTTGGCCTTGAGTTGCTTCTCAATTTCAGATCGCCGTTCGGGATCCACCTCGCCGGAATAAGCCGCCGCGGGAATTCCGTTGGAGATCAACCAATCCGCTACTCGGACAGTATCGGCGATGGTGAGGCAGTAGACGATTCCGGAGCCGCTGAACCGCGGAATCCACTGTGCAAGCCAGGCAAGCCGCTCCACTATGGTCGGGATTCTGATGGAGGATAGCCACAAGCTCTCGCGGTCAAGGCTGCCGCGAATCACGCTGGTACCGAAGCCGAGCCGGCGAATGTCTTCCACGACTCGCTTGTTGGCAGTCGCCGTCGTGCACAGCACCGGCACTCCGGATCGGATAAGTTCCACCACCCGGACAAGTCTCCGGTAGTCGGGGCGGAAATCGTGTCCCCAGTCGCTGATGCAGTGCGCCTCATCGATCACAAGCAGGCCGGCGCTACGGGTGAGCGGCACCAGCAGTCGGTCTCTGAAGTCGGCGTTGTTGAATCGCTCCGGAGACACCAGCAGCAGATCGACGGCGCCGCCCAGCAGTTCCTGCTCGATGAGCTCCCAATTGTCGGTGTTGCTGCTGTTGATCGTGACCGCGCGAAGATGCAGCCGCGATGCCGCCTCGATCTGATCGCGCATCAGCGCCAATAAGGGTGAGACGATGATCGTGGTTCCCGCGCCCCTGTCCCGCAGCAAGCGGGTGGCGACGAAGTAGACCGCGCTCTTGCCCCAGCCGGTGCGTTGTACGACCAGAAGGCGGCTGCGCTGTTCCACCACGGCCTCGATGGCTTCAAACTGGCCGTCACGGAACTGCGCTGCAGGTCCCAGAGCCCGCCGCAGGACCGCCAGCGCGAGGTCGTCGAAGCCATTGGTCAAGTCTGTACGACCCTTCCGAGCGAACCGTATTGGACTAGGGGAGCGTAGCCAGCGAGGGTGACAAGTTCGATGTATCCGCACCGGCATTGTCCCGGCAGCGCCGCGGGAAGTCCGCTATCGGTCCGCCGTAGTTCGACGGGATAAATGCGGATCCAACTCGGTGGAAACGCCGCTGGCTAGGCCGCAGGCCACAAGCGCTTAAGCGAGCAGCCCACGAATATCGTCGGCGGTGATGTTGGAGCCGAACGCGTTACCGTCGTCGATGACGCTGGCGAACAGCTTGGCCTTGCGGGCGTTGAGGGCCATGACCTTGTCTTCGATGGTGTCGTGGGCGATGAGCCGGTAGACCATGACGTTGCGGGTCTGGCCGATGCGGTGGGTGCGGTCGATGGCCTGGGCCTCGGTGGCCGGGTTCCACCACGGGTCGAGCAGAAAGCAGTAGTCGGCCTCGGTGAGGTTCAGCCCGAAACCACCGGACTTGAGGCTGATCAGGAAAACCGGTGCGTCTCCCTCCTTGAACCCCTGAATGACGTTGGCACGGTTGCGGGTTCGACCATCGAGATAGCAGTGGTCGATTCCTTCGGTGTCGAGGCGATCCCGGACTCGGCGCAGGAATCGGGTGAACTGACTGAACACCAGCGCGCGGTGACCGCCGGCGACGACGTCGCGGAGCTGCTCAGCGAGTGCGTCGATCTTCGCGCTCGCCACCGCGTCATGCGCGGGGTCGACAAGCCCGGGATGCAGCGCCATCTGTCGCAGCACCGTCAGCGACTTCAGGATCGTGAATCGGTTGCGCTGCATGTCATCGAGCAGACCGAGCACCTTCTGCCGCTCCCGGTGCAGCCGTTTGTTGTAGAGGCTGCGGTGGCGTGGCGGCAGCTCGATATCGAGGACCTGCTCTTGCTTGGCCGGCAGATCGGCAGCCACCAGCTCCTTGGTGCGGCGCTTGACCAACGGCTTGATGCGGCGGCGGAACAGGGCCAAAAGGTCTGGGTCGCCGGTCTTCTCGATGGGCTTGGCGAAGAAGTCGGCGAACGTCGTGGGGTTGGGGAACAACCCGGGGGCGGTGATCGACAGCAGCGACCACAGCTCCATGATGTTGTTCTCCATCGGTGTGCCGGTGATCGCCAACTTGAACGGTGCGGGCAGCCGGCGTGCGCACTGGTAGGTCTTGGCGTGGTGGTTCTTGACGTATTGGGCTTCGTCCAGGATCAGACCGGACCACCGGCGGGCAGCATGGGCGTCGAAGTCCAGCCGAAACAGCGTGTAGGAGGTGACCACGATGTGGGCGCCCGCCGCCAGCTCGTCGAGGTCGGTGCCGGCGCGGCGCAGCGTGTCGCAGATCGGCACCACCGACAGCTCGGGCGCGAACCGGGCGGCCTCGCTGGCCCAGTTCGCCACCACACTCGCCGGGGCAACGACCAAGAATGGTGCCATGTCCGGATTCTGTTGGCGCACTTGGCAGATCAGCGCCAGCGACTGAATGGTCTTGCCCAGGCCCATGTCATCGGCGAGGATTCCGCCGAGCCCATGAGCGTACAGGGTGGTGAGCCACGCGAACCCCTCGGCCTGATACGGCCTGAGTTGCGCTCGCAATTCGGTCGGCACCGATGCCGGTTCCAGACCTTGCAGCGCTCGCAGCCCGTCGACTTGGCGTCGCCATTCGTCGGCCTGCCGTGTCACGACTCCGAGCTCGGCGAGCTCATCGAACAACCCCACCTGGAAGCGGCTGATCCGGGGCGTCCCCGCGTCGCCATCGGTGAGCGCGCGAGCCTCTTCGATGAGCTGGCGCAGCTTCACCATCTCCGGCTTGTCAAGCGCGAAGTAGGCGCCGTCGGGGAGCAGCAGGTGCGATTGCCCGGACGCGAGCGCGGTGAACACGCTGACAAAAGGAACCTGTTTGCCTTCAATGCTTATGGTGACACCCAGGTCGAACCAGTCCGTCTCGCCGGCGACGGCGTCCGTCGTCACCGCGATGACCAGGGAGCCGCCCGCCTCCCGGTAGTCCACCGGGTCGCCGATCACCTCCAGCGTGACATCGGCAAACCCGGCGAGCAGCGGTTGCACTTCGGTGGCGAATCGCATCGTCTGCAGGCCCGACAGCCGCCGCACCCCGGCGATGAGCGTGCCGTCGGGGGCGCGAAGGCCCACTTGCTCCAGCGGTGCTTCGATGCTCGAGGAAAGGGCCTGCTCGGCGTCTAGGTCGCGGCAGCCCAAGTACTCCGAGCTGCCGATCTGGGCGCGAAACTCGTTGCCGTCTACCCGGTATGCCCATTCCCATGTCAACTCGAGCTCATGCTCGTCTCGGTAGTCGGCTCGCAGGACCAGTGCCGGCCCGACGATCGCGGGTGGCGTAAACGACTGGTCCGACGACGTGACGGCCGCGATGTGGCGCAACCTCGGATAGTACTCCGCGGCGAACCACGGCGCCTGGTCGGCGGGAATGACTAGCGGCCGCTCGTTAAGTGTCATGCGCCGCAACGCCTCGGGCGCAGCCTTGTCCAGCCGGGCGAGCCGCAACCCGCCGTCCTCGTAGACCACGCCATGACCTGAGGACCCGATGAACGCCACCGGCCGCGCCGTGGCGCCGTCGACCCGAAGCACCGACACGACAACGAGATTGCCCATGTCGTCGACCGTGACGTCCAGACACACCTGCGCCTTGCCATTGGTCGCAACATCCCGCGGCGACCGCGCCTGCACCAACCGCACCCCTAGCCGGTGCGCTTCGTCGAGCAGCGCCCACAGCTGCGGAGAGTCAAATCGCAGCAGCGAGATCGCCTTCACGTCGCCGTAGGAAGATGCCCCATACGAATAGCCGTAGTACGCAGTCGGATTCGAGTTCGACGCGCGGTAGGCCGCATAGAACTCCTGCAGCAGCTGCAGCTGGGCCTCGGGATAACCGCAGTGGCGCAGCATGGCCAGCTTGCCCCAGCTCAGATCGCCGGCGACCCAGCCGCCGCGCTTTCCGGGCCGCACCAGGCGCGCGTCGAGAGTCGGGGACTGGCCGCTGACCGACAGGCTCAGCTCGATCGCAATGGGCGTCCCGACGCGATCGGTTACGGGGGGCGCGGGAAGCAGCGCATCCAGCGATTGCCGCCACGCCGCAACCGGCGGTGGCGGCGCAGGTTGGGTGCGGACGCGGGTCGCCTCCACGGCCGCGATCACGATTGCCGCGACATGCTTGCAATCCACCCGCACCGGGCAGCTGCACAACCCCCGTTCCACATTCCAGGCATCGGCGTGGAGCGGCAACAGCTGCACCGTGGTGGTGTAGGTGTGGCCGTGGCTGCCGCGGACGTTGCCGACCAGGTTGTGCGCACCGGGGTCCCATGTGCAGCGCAGTACCCGCCCGTCCCGGGCATAGGCCACGCCGCGGCGATAGGTGTCGCCGCCGACCAGCTGGAGCGCGCTCGCACGGTCGATCGACGGATACATCAGTGACTGCACACCCGGACCCTAACCACCCGGTACGACGAGAGGGCCCTACCACGCCGTGCGCGACGCGAAATTGGTGACAATGAGGTTCCGGAGGCTGAAGTGACGAAAGTGCCTGTTGCCGTGTTGGTTCCGCCCCCGGATACACGCTTAACCCCCCCGCCGCTGACAACCGTCGGCACGATAGGGCACAGTGCGACTTGGAAGGAGGTCCAGTGCCCCCACGGCCACGGAGACCGCCACCCGGCTCGGCGACTGGTCGAACGCGTGCCGTCGAGGTCGAGGGCGTGAGATCGCCGGTGACACGGCGGCGGCGGTGGACGAGCGGCTGCCGTGGCGGACTCACCGCGCTCCTGGTCTATCTCGTCGGGGCCGTCATCCTCACGATCGGCGCCTGGAGCGACCCGACGTCCGGCTGGGCCGGGAACTGTTGCGATCAGCAGCAGGCGATCTGGTATCTCGGCTGGACGCCCCATGCGCTCGCTCATGGCCTCGATCCGTTCTTCACGACCCAGCTCAATGCGCCCGACGGCGTGAACCTCACGTGGAACACCCAGATGACGCTGCTCGGGCTCCTGGGCTGGCTCCCGGCGAAGATCGGTGGCCCGGTCTTCGGATTCAACGTCCTCATGGTGGTCGGCATCGCGTGCAGCGGCTTCGCCGCATGGCTGGCGATCCGGCGCTGGACCGGTGACGGCCTCGCCCCGATGGTCGGTGGCGCGGTCTACGCCTTCTCGCCGTATGTCGCGTCCCATGCGGCGCTGCATCTGAACCTCGCCACGGCCTGGGTCCCGCCGCTGTTCCTGATGATCCTCGACGAGCTGCTGGTGACCCGGCACCGACCACCGTGGCAAGCGGGGATGGCGCTCGGAGTTCTTGGCGTGGCCCAGCTGTTGATCAACGAGGAAACGCTCGCCACGAGCGCCGTGGCCGCCGTGGTGCTCGTCTGCGTGATGTTCCTCGCGCGCCGCGACGGGCGGGTTGGGGCGCGGTGGCGCCATGGGGCGTTACGGCTCGTCCCCGCGCTCACGGTCGCCTCGGCGACGTTCCTCGCGCTCGCGGCCTGGCCGCTGGCCGTGCAATTCTTTGGACCGCAACGGATTAACGGTCCTGTGCAGGATCCCGAGACCCACTCGACCAACCTGTTGAACCTCGTCCTTCCGACGCCCTACCAGCTGGTCGCGCCCGACGCGGCGACACAGGTGTCCCGCGAGTTCAGCGGCCTCTATCACGAGGCGACGGCCTATGTCGGCCTGCCGCTGCTCGTCCTGCTGGTAGTCGCCGCCGTTCGCTACCGGGACGATCTGCGGGTCCGAGTCGCGAGCATTACCGGGGCGCTGCTGTTCGTGCTGTCGCTCGGGCCGTGGCTGCACGTCGGGAAGGAAGCCCTGCCCGTGCCGCTACCGTGGCTTGCCGTCGGGAAGCTGCCGCTGATCAAACATGTACTGCCGGGCCGCTTCACGCTGTTCGTCTGGTTGGCCGTCGCCGTGATCGTCGCGATCGTCGTGGCCCGGGCCACTCGCCTGGCGCCGCGACCGGCGACGCGGTGGCTGGTTGCCATGGTGGCGTCGCTAGTCCTGATCCTGCCCGCACCGCTGCAACGGCAGTCGTCCTACACTCCGGTCTTCTTCCGCACCTGGGCCAGCCGCAACATCGGGCCCGACGAAACCGTCCTCGTCGCACCGTATTTCATGAACGGAGGCCAGGCCGCGCCGATGTTGTGGGCAGCGCAGGCCGACTATGGGCTCCGGATGCCGGAGGCCTACGCGTACCTGCCTCAGCCGGACGGCAGAACGAATTCGGCACCGCCGCCCACGCGGCTGTCCGCAATCATGCTGGCGATTCAGGACGGCGAGCGTGGGCTCCGGGCGCGGGGAGAGGCTCGCGCACAGGTGGTCGCCACGCTGCGCTTCGCGCAGGTGCGACACGTGATCGTCGGGCCGATGCGGGAATGGGAGGCGATGCTCGCATTCTTCACCGATCTCTTCGGCCGGCCGCCCGAGCGGGTCGGCGAGATCGCGATCTGGCGGGACGTCAACGTGTGGGGCGTCGTCGCGCCGCCGACATAGCCGTGACGGTGTGTTCTGACGCGGGCGGATGGGCAGTTCGCACTGGACCTTTTGTTGGCAGCTGCACCGGTGGAGGCCGCTTCCCGCGCTCATGCGGTCGTCCGCGCATCCACGAATTCGATGACCGCTGCCGCGACCTCCCGATGCGCCGTCTCGTTGAGAATGTCGTGGCTTGCATTCGGAAATGCCTTGAGCTGCAAGGCCGCAATTCGTTGAGCATAAGCGCGCACCGGTCCGATCGGCGCAACCGGGTCGGCCTCGCCGTGCAGTGCCAGCGTCGGTACCGCGAGGCCCGGCAGCTGTGATCCGAACCGGTTCCATGCCGTATTGAGTTCGCGGAACAGAACCGACCCGCTCGAACCGACGAACGCTAGCGGGTCGTTTTCCAGCGAATCGAAATAGAACGGGTCGGCCGACAGCCAGGCCGGATCGAGGTCGAAAGAGCCTTCGGCGTCCAACAATTCGGCTACCGGTGCAAGTGGCGCACCAGAGAGGACGCCGGCTCGATAGCGGTCCTTCATATCCAGCAACCGACACAAAGTCACGACGGAACCGAAGGAATGTCCCTGTGCGATCAGCGGTAGGCCGGGCCGATGGCGTTCGGCGAGCACGGTAATGGCTTCGGCCAGCTCGGAGGAGGCTTCGATCGAAATGATGTTGCCGCGCTCGCCGCCGGTGAGCCCGTGCCCGAATTGGTCGACGGCCCACAGGTCGATACCGGCGGCATTGAGCGCAAACGCATACCGGTGATACAGCCCGGTGTGCTCGCCGAAGCCATGCAGGAAGATGACCGCGGCGCGCGGATCTGCGGCGGGCCAGTGCCGGTAGTAGGCGTGGCCGCGCGCATCTTCGAGAATGGGCATGACCGTGAGGTTAGCCCCCTGGTCAGCAGGCGCCGATTTGGTCAGGGTTCAGATCTGGTCGGCGTCAGCCGAGTAGCCTTCCCGCGCCGGCTGTGAATTCTGCGACGCTGCAGCGGCGCGTCGCGTCGTCAGATTCACAGTCGGCGCGAGCAGCTAACGCCGCTTGGCAAGGACGGGAGCGGCACCCGATTATTCTCGTCGGAGGGCTCCCGGCAGCGCGGAAGCGTGTCGAGGGCCTCATCTACCAGTTTTCCCGCGATCAATGTGTTCGCTCCCGCGCGCCTCAACCAAAAGTCTCAACCAAAGCTTTACCCTTCCATCTCATGACGGTCCGGGGGTACTCGCTTCTGCCAGAGCTCGAGATTCTGTCCGCATTGGACTTTGACACGGAGATTCCGTGCATTTGCCAGAAGTTTTGCAGTGCAGCAGAGCACCCGGCGGACTGGTGGATCACCCTGTCGTGCTGCTGCCGGTACCCGTTCTGCAAGAAAGCATTACAGATCTCGAAGGTCCGGCTGAAGGTGCGCTCGCTGACGTGCCGGCTGTGCTCGACGAGCGACATCACGATCTGCAGTCTGAAGCGCATGTAGGTTCTTGTTTGTTGTGTGCTGCCGCGGAGGACATCCAAGGGCGTAAACGTCCGGTGATGGCGGCTTTCGTCTATGCCAGCAATGTTTGCGCCAGTTACTTGGCCGTCGACCCTTACCAGCGGTCTAACCGAATTACTCGGGAATTGGCGCGGATTCGCAGGCATTGGACGCTCACTCCGCACGAGCTCAGATCCGGTCCTACTTCCGCTTCAGCGCCACGATCTTGTCATTGCGCCCGCCTACGTACACCGTGCCGCTGTTGTCCACCGACAACCCCCACGGATAGTCGAGGCCGGTGAAGGGCAACTCCTCCTGTGTCGAGGACCCCACCGCGAGCTTGAGCGTGCGGTTGTGGCCGGTGTCGTTGAGGTACACGTTGCCCTGCGAGTCCAGCGTTAGACCGCCGGGTTGCTTGAGGCCCGTAAAGGGTAATTCCGCTTGCTTTTTGGTGTCGACCGGCAGAATGAGGACCCGATTGTTGCCGCCGTCGGCCACGTAGACGGTTCCGTTGCCGGTGACCACCAAACCGGTCGGATTGTTCAGACCGGTGAATGGCACTTCGGTTTGCGTGTTCGAACCGTTGGCAAGTGCCACCACGTGATTTTTCCCAGTGTCGGCGACGTAGACGGTTCGGCTGCTGTCCACGGTCAGGCCCGTGGGATTTACCAGGTCGGTGAAGGCCAGTACCTCTTGGGTTTGCGCGCCGGGACGCAGTACCAGCACGCGTTTGTTGCCGGCGTCGTTCACGTAGACGGTGCCGGTGTTGTCCGCAGTCACCCCGGTCGGCAGGTTGAGGCCGTCGAACGGCAGTTGATGGGGCTCGGTAGCGCCGGCGAATAACGCGAGGATCCGATTGTGTTCGGTATCGGCGACGTACACGGTGCCGCCGATGTCCACCCACAGGCCCTGCGGGTCGCGCAGACCGGTGAATGGCAGTGTCACCTGTTGATATTCGTCTTTTGACCCTGAGTTGCCGAGGACAACGATGGCTATCACCGCCAGGATTGCGGCGAGCAGGGCACTCGCGGCGACGGCCTTGCGTCGCCACCATGGCCGGGCCGGCGGCGGCGCGACAGGCCGGACAACCGGCGGCACTGCCCTGGGGACCGACACCAGCGGTCGCGCCATAGTCGGGTCGACGTTCTGCGGGGGTGGCGGCGCTGATGGCCGCCGCGGCGGCGTTGCAGGCGGCCCGACGCGAACTGGTGGCGGTTGCCGCCAGCTGGTGTTGGGCCGAGGGAGGGCGTTGACATAGCCCGGGGCAACCGGGTGCGTCCGGATGACCGGCTGCGCGGCAGTCGCCGTAAGAGCATTTCTCGCATCCCGCGCCAACTCCAGGGCGGTGTCGTAACGATCGCCAGGATCCTTGGCCATGCCTTTTGCGACGACCATGTCCAAGCTCGCAGGAATGTCGGGATTGGTATTCGACGGCCGTGGCGGAGGAGCCGAGCGGTGACCGGTGATCTGTTCCTGCAGGGTGTCACCGGGGAACGGCGAGTGCGCAGTCAAGCACTCATACAGCACACACGCCAGGGAGTAGATGTCAGAGCGGGAGTCCACGGGTGCCGTGGTGAACCGCTCTGGTGCCATGTAGTGGCAGGTCCCGATGAAGTTGCCGGTGGCGGTCAACGCCAGGTCGTCTGCCGCGCGCGCGATGCCGAAGTCGATCAGATAGGCGAAGTCATCGGCGTCGAGCAGAACGTTGGACGGTTTGACATCGCGATGCAACAGGCCGTCCCGGTGCGCGGCGTGCAGCGCCTTGGCGACCTGTTCGATGATGGCCACCGCCCGGGCCGGCGCGAGCGGGCCCACGTGCAGCACCGATTGCAGATCGTGACCCTCGATCAACCGCATGTCCACGTACAACCGTCCGTTGATCTCGCCGTAGGTATGGATGGGGATCAGATGGGGGTTGTTCAGTCGTGCGGTTGCGTGGGCTTCGCGCCGGAATCGCTGCTGGAACACCTCGTCGGTGGATACGGCGGCAGGCAGAATCTTCAGGGCGACCACCCGGTCGGTGTCGGCGTCGTAGGCTCGCCACACTTCGCCCATGCCGCCCCGGCCCATCAACTCGATGAGCCGATACTTGCCGAACGACGTTCCCTGCAACCAACCCTCCTGGAGAAACCGCCACTACCTGGCCAGACTCTACGCGGCACCCGCAACAGTGACAGCATTTCACTGGGCTGAATGCCGCGCCAGGTTAGCTGGGGTTTTGCCGCGCGTTCGCCTTCCGTTCACCATTGTGCCGCAGGTAGGCCGCGGGCAGTGGCGTTGTTGAGTGTCGATGCTGGTCGCGGGGTTCTCGGTGAACCGTTCAGGTTCGCGGCCGACGGTGCCCGCGGCTCCGGGGCCGACGACGGTGCAGCAGCTCTGCGACGCCCAAGCCTGGCCACGCCCGGTGCGAAAGGTCGTCGGTACCACCTAGGTGGCAACGCAGGATGAAGTTGAGTATCAGTCTCTGGCTGACGGCACTACGGGGTCTCGCACTCGACTCGAAGGCCCAGGCTGAGCCGATCAGATCCGTTGCAACCGAACGGCTTCGCCGTCGAACTTTCACGATGGCGCCGACCGGGCTCTCCCAGCTGGACACCGCGGCTGCATCTCGACCTGTGACCCCTGGCGGCGGCATGGTCAGACTTCATGCAGCCATACAAACGCGTGAACATCCAACAATAGCAACATGATTCGCGATGCGAGCGGCCAAGCACGCATCGGCTTGGGTCCGGAGACCAGCTCGGGCCGCTCGACATGATGGGTGCGGCCTTGCCAGGCGAGAGTCCCGCACCCGGCGGCCACCAGGTTTCGGTACCAGTCCGTGCCCGGGCCATAGGTCAGCGGCACCAGGAAGCCGTCGCCGTAGCGGGTCACGCCCAGCGACGCCTGATAGCTGCGCCCGCTGCGTCGCCCGACGTGGGTCAACAACCCCAAAGTCGACCCGCGCGCCCCGGAGATACGGCGGGTGAAAGCGTTGTAGGACTTCAGGAATCTGCGGAACCCAGCATGTGCGAGCAGTGCCTCCCGGTTCCGCGCGAGAACGCGCAGTGAAGCACCGCAAGCAACGAAAACCGCGGCGAGCGCCAGGTGGTACCGGTTCCCGCGCTGTCGCGATGGGGAATCACCGGGTGCTCTGTTCTTCACAGTGGCCAAGTGGCCCCTTTGACCTGGAGGAAGTTTCGCATCGTCTGGTCATAGCACGGGTGGCCGCACCGAGATTGCCGTGGTGGTCGTGATCGGGGGTTGATTCGCAACCGTGGCGGCAATCTCGGTGCGCACCGCGACGTCGCGGGTGAGCGGCGCACCACGCGGTTGTTACCATCGCGCGGTGAGCCGATTTTCCAGGCGCGACGTGCTGAAATACGCTGCCGCGGCACCGCTGCTGCTGGGCGCGATGGTCACCGTCCCACCAGCTTCAGCTCATCCCGGCATCGCCGGGATGAGCGTATTCCTCGACCCGGGTCACAACGCCGTCGCGGATGCGTCAATTAACCAGCAGGTCCCCAACGGCAGGGGCGGCACGAAGCCGTGCAACACCTCGGGCACGGCGGCCGGAGACGGTTACCCCGAGCATGCGTTCACCTGGGACGTCACCAATATGGTTGCGGCCAACCTGAACAACCTGGGCGTCAACACCCAGTTGTCCAGGGGAGACGACGGATCCGTGGGCCCCTGCATCGATGACCGGGCCGCCCGCGCCAACGCCGTCCACCCGGACGCGATCGTCAGCATCCACGCCGATGGCGGACCTACGTCTGGACGCGGGTTCCACGTCAACTATTCGAGCCCGCCGCTCAACGACGCCCAATCCAACGGCGCTATGCAACTGGCCAACGCGATGCGCTCAGCCCTGATCGCGGCCGGTTTCCAGCCGTCAAACTACATCGGCTCCGACGGCTTGTATGGACGTGCCGACCTCGTCGGCCTGAACCTGGCTCAGTACCCGGCCGTGCTTGTCGAACTGGGCAACATGAAGAACGCCGACGACGCCGCCCAGATCGAAAGTGCCGATGGTCGAGCCAGATACGCCGCCGCCGTTACCCAAGGGATAGTCGCCTATCTTCAAGCCAAGGCCGGCTAGCGCGATCGCGGTGTGACAATTGCCATCTACTCCTACCGGCACGTCCCCGCTCCGCGAAGGCACCCGATGACGTCCCCCCGAAGTACCCCGTACCAACAGAACAGCGACCTCGTCGCGGAATTCCAGCAACTGGCCGGCCGCCTGAACGTGGCGATGGGACTGGCCGTGGCCGCCGTCGGCGGCGACGAGCCGCCTGCGACGTTCGGCGACTGGCAGCGGGGGCCAGCCTGGTCCACCAGCAAGGTGCCACTGGCGATCGCCGCCTACCGCCAACAGCACGCGGTCACCGACGCCATGAAGGCCGCCATCACCTGCCTCTTAACCGGCTAATCGTAGAGAATCTGCTGGTGGGAGATGCGACACGCAGTGTGTTGATGCTTGCTTCGCTGCGACATGACGGATACACCTGTCGCTATGAAACCC
>JALHRH010000117.1 GCA_022841565.1 Mycobacterium sp.
GGCGTCCCACCGCTTCTGGCCGGCCCTGCCGGTGAAGTGATCGATACCGCCGGACACCGTGCCCAGGGTCGGGTTGCCGTTGAAGAACTTCGAGATCGCCGGCAGCTCGCACACCGACCCGATGGACGACACGATCGCCAGCGTGCCGGCCAGCGCGGCCACCGACTCCTCGGTGGGCTTCTCGGCCACCAGCTCCTCCACGGCCACCAGATCGAACTGCCTGTCCTGGGGCGGGTCCAGCTTGTGCGCGTGAGCTTCGGTGATGTCCTTCCACCCCGGGTGGTCGACCAGATCGTTGTCGTCGTCGCTGCGGACAAACGCGGCCAGGTCCGCGACGCTGTCGAAAACGTACAGGTCGTCGTCCTTACCCAGGAACGCCTCCCACTCGTCCCCGGAGTCGCGCCAGCGGGGCGCCCACAACGTGTAGCGGTCACCCTCGGACAGGCTCAGGCGGATGGGCACGAGGTCAGCAGCCATGCGGCACACAATAGCGACCCGGCCTGTTGCCCCTTACCCGCCCCAAATAGTTGCGATCACCGGAGCGGTTGCCGCGTAACCCGTTTTGGGCAGCCCGTACATCTCCTCCAGCGTGGAGAGCACGTTGTAGTGGCTGATGGTTTCGTTGTAGCTGCCGGGTTGCACGTGCGCTCCGTAGAACACCGTCGGGATCTGATTGCGGGGGCCACCGTCGTCCTCGTCCCAGGTGAGGATCAGCAGGCTGTTGTTGGCTTTGGCCCAGTTGGCGTAGGCCGACATCCGGCTGTTCAGCCAGGCGTCCCCCTGGGCGATCGAGCCGTCGTGCATGTTGTCGTCGTTGTTGGGGATGACGAACGACACCGTCGGCAGGCTCGGGTAATTGTTCGGCTGCGGGAAGGCGCTAAACGGCACCGAGACCGCAGCCGGGACGTTGCTGAAGTTGACCCAGGGCACGTGCTTGCGCGCGTATTTGCCCGAGCTGCAGGCCATCGACCCGACGGCGGGCAGATCCTCGGCGTAACCGCCGAAGGTGTGGCCGGTGGCCAGCAATTCAGACGCGAGGTTCGGTTGGGCGCCGGCGTCCACCGGGCAGCTGTCCTTCTTGAGTCCGAAGGTGTTGCCGGCGAACAGCGCCAGATAGTTCGGTTCGCTGGGATGCGTCTCGGCGAACGACTGCGCCATCATGGCTCCACCGGCAGCCAGCGCATTGATGAACGGCGCCGCCTTGTTGCCGATGATGTTGGCCTGCGAGCGGTTTTCCTCGACCACGATCACCACGTGCGCATACGCCGGCAGCGTCGCCGCGGCCAGCGCCAGGCGGGGCGCCGGCACCGTGCCTAAGGCCAACAAGGCACAGAAAACACTGGTCAGATGCCGTCTGAGCCTACGCATGCCGGGAGTATAGGGGCAGTTTCAGCTTGCCCATCGGACGAAACCGCGTGTGTCAGCAGGCCTGAATCCGATTGTTATATAGGGTCACTTCCCGTGGACGTCCACGTCATTGACCATCCGTTGGCGGCAGCCCGATTGACCGTGCTGCGTGACGAGCGCACCGACAACGCCGCCTTCCGGACCGCGCTGCGCCAACTGACAATGATGTTGGTCTACGAGGCCACCCGCGACGCACCTACCGAGCCGATGACCATCCGCACCCCGGTCGGCGAAACCGTCGGGGCGCGGCTGGCGAGACCGCCGCTGTTGGTGCCGGTGCTGCGCGCCGGGCTGGGCATGGTGGACGAGGCGCACTCGGCGCTACGAGAGGCGCACGTCGGCTTCGTGGGCGTCGCCCGGGACGAGAAAACCCATCAGCCCGTGCCGTATCTCGAGTCGCTGCCCGACGACCTGACCGACCTGCCGGTGATGATCCTTGACCCGATGCTGGCCACCGGAGGGTCGATGGTCTACACCATCGGCCTGCTGGTGTCCCGTGGGGCGACAGACCTCACCGTGCTGTGCGTGTGCGTGGCGCCGGAAGGCATCGCTGCCGTGGAGAAGGTGGCGCCGAACGCGCGGCTCTACACGGCGGCGATCGACGACGGACTCAACGAGACCGCCTTCATCGTGCCCGGGCTGGGCGACGCGGGCGACCGTCAGTTCGGGCCGCGCTGACTCACCACTGTCGGATCGCCGTGACCAACTCCGCGCGCAGCGCTGCGGCCCGCTGCCGGGCGGCAGCCAAACCGTCGTGCACCGCGCACCGAACCTCCACGTAGCACTTCACCTTTGGCTCCGTTCCTGACGGGCGCACCACCACGCGCACCGACGCGTCGTCGGCACCGCCGGTGAGGATCAGGGCGTCGGCGATGTCGTGGTGGGTCACGGCGAAACCGCCCAGCCGATCCGGCGGCGCCGCGCGCAACCGGCGCAGCACGGCCGCGGCCTCCGCGGTGTCGGCGACCCGGCGCGACACCGCGGCCACCTCGTGCACGCCGTGGCGACGGGCCAGATCGTCGAGCAGGTCAGCCACCGAACCTTTGTCCAGCGAGGCCACCAGGTCGCAGACCAACACCGCTGCGCTGATGCCGTCCTTGTCCCGCACGGCCTGCGGGTCGACGCAGTGCCCGATCGCCTCCTCGTAGGCGTAAAGCAGCGTCCCGGGGCGCTCGGCGTCGGCGCGCGCCAGCCATTTGAAGCCGGTGAGGGTTTCGACGTGTGTCGCGCCGTAGTACGCGGCAATTGCGGCCAGCATGCGCGAAGACACCACCGTGCTAGCCACCGTCCAATCACCGTCCGCGGCCCGCGACAGGATGTAATCGCCTAGTAGCCAACCGGTTTCGTCGCCCGACAGCATCCGCCAGCCCGCCGGGCCAGGGATGCCCACCGCACACCGGTCGGCGTCGGGATCCAGCGCGATGGCGACTTCGGCGCCGACGTCGGCGGCCAGGGCGAGCAACGCATCGGCCGCGCCGGGCTCCTCGGGGTTCGGGAACGCGACGGTGGGGAAGTCGGGGTCCGGCGCGAACTGCGGGGCGACGACGTGCACGTCGTCGAAGCCGGCCCTGCGCAAGGTTTCGACGGCTACCGCGCCGCCCACGCCGTGCAGCGCGGTCAGGGCCACCCGGACCGAACCGGCGCCGCGGCGCACCCCCGATGCGCGGCGGATGTACCGCTCGACCAGATCGGTGTCGGCGGGTGCTACCGGTTTGCGGGGGATCTGGTCGGCCGCGGGAGCATTCGCCATGGCGGCTTCGATGTCGCGGTCGGTGGGGGAGATTATCTGCATGCCGCCGTCGAGATACACCTTGTAGCCGTTGTCGGTGGCGGGGTTGTGCGACGCGGTGATCTGGATGCCGGCCGCCGCTCCGGTGGCACGCACCGCGAACGCCACCACCGGAGTTGGCACCGGGCCCGGCAGCAATGTGACCGAAAACCCTTGCGCTGCAAGCACTTCGGCTGAGCCCACCGCGAATTCGGTTGAGCCGTGGCGGGCGTCGCGACCCACGATCACCGTCGCGGGGCGCCCCAGTACCTGCGCCAGCGCCCAGGTGGCCCGCAACACCACGGCCAAGTTCATCGCGTCCGGCCCACCGCGTACCGGCCCGCGCAGGCCCGCGGTGCCGAACGTCAGTGGGCGCCCGAACCGGACGGCGAGTTCGTCGGGACCCAGCGCGGCGAGTTCGGCGGCCGTTTGCGGATCGGGGTCGTGGGCAATCCAGTCCTCGGGCGTCACGGATCAGAACCGGGCTATCACGTCGGCCAGCAAGCTGCCCATCCGGGCGGCCGACGCGGCGCCGGTGGCCAGCACTTCGGCATGGCTCAGTGGCGCACCAGTGATCCCGGCCGCCAGGTTCGTCACCAGTGATACCCCCAGCACTTCGGCGCCCGCCGCCCGCGCCGCGATGGTTTCGTGCACTGTCGACATCCCGACCAGGTCGGCTCCCAGCATCCGCAGCATCCGGATCTCCGCCGGTGTCTCGTAGTGCGGACCCGGCAGTCCGGCGTAGACGCCCTCGGAGAGCTCGGGGTCGCAGTCACGGGCCAGTGCCCGCAAGCGCGCCGCGTACGCGTCGGTCAGATCCACGAATTGCGCGCCTATCAGCGGCGAACGTGCGGTCAGGTTCAGGTGGTCGCTGATCAGCACCGGCTGTCCCACCTGCATGTCAGTGCGCAATCCGCCCGCGGCGTTGGTGAGCACGACGATCTGCGCGCCGGCTGCACAGGCCGTACGGACCGGGTGCACCACGTGCTGCAGGTCATGCCCTTCGTAGGCGTGGATGCGCCCGGCCAGCACCAGCACCCGGTGCTCTCCGATCGGCACCGACAGGATTTCGCCGGCATGACCCGCCGCCCTGGGGGGAGCGAACCCAGGGAGCTCCGCCTGCGGCAACACGGCGGTCGGGGAGCCCAGTGCGGCGACGGCCGGTGACCACCCCGAGCCCAGCACCACGGCGACGCCGTGGGTGTCGATGCCGGTGCGTTCGGCGATGACGCGGGCCGCGTGGACGGCGAGTTCGCTGGTCACACTCGGCGAGACTACTTGCTGAGGCGGCAATGCTCGGGGTATGTGATGATCTGCGCTGTGCGGCACTACAAATCGCCCTTCGTTCTCGTCGCGGCCGTCGTCCTGGCCGCGATGATCGGCGGCCCGGTACCGAAGGCGGGCGCCGACGACTGTCCCAACGTTGAGCTCGTCTTCGCTCGCGGCACCGCTGAACCGCCCGGCATGGGGCGGGTCGGCGACGCGCTGGAGGCCGCGCTGCGGCCGGCGTTGGGTGCCCGCAGCCTGGGGGTGTACCCGGTCAACTATGCGGCCAGTTACAACTTCCTGACTACCGCCGACGGAGCCAACGACGCGCGCGACCACATCGCCTGGACGGCCGACCAGTGCCCGAAAACGCGAATTGTGCTGGGCGGCTTCTCGCAGGGCGCCGCCGCGGTCTCGATGCTCGCGGGGGTGCCGCCGCTGGGGGACCGGATCGGCGACTTCGGGTCGGCCCCGCAGCTCGATCCGGTGTTGGCCCAGAAGGTTGCCGCCGTGGCGGTGTTCGGAAATCCCGGCATCCGCTTCAACGTGCCGCTGTCGTCGACGGGCCAGTTCGCCGGCCGGGCGATCGACCTGTGCAGTCCGGGTGACCCGGTCTGCACGGTGGGCGGCCGCGACCGGCTTGCGCACAGCGATTACGAGGCGCCGCCGTACCCGGGCCAGGCGGCGGGGTTCATCGCCGGACGGGTTTGACCCTCGGTGAGATACTGCGTGGATGCCCGCCCTCAGCCCCCTGGACAGTGTCGAGGCGGCGGTGCGCCGCCGCGGTGGTGACCTGGTCGAGCTGTCCCACGCCATTCACGCGCAGCCCGAGCTCGCATTCGACGAACACCGTAGCTGCGCCAAGGCCAAAGAGCTTGTCGCGCAACGGGGTTTCGAGATAGCCCCGGTCGCCGGCCTGGACACTGCGTTTCGCGCGGACTTCGGCAGTGGGCCGCTCGTCGTGGGAGTGTGTGCCGAGTACGACGCGCTGCCCGAGATCGGCCACGCCTGCGGTCACAACATCATCGCGGCCTCGGGGGTGGGGACGGCGCTGGCGCTGGCCGAGGTGGCCGACGAACTGGGCTTGACGGTGGCCCTGCTGGGCACTCCCGCCGAGGAATCCGGCGGCGGCAAGGCGCTGATGCTGCGGGCCGGCACGTTCGACGACGTCGCGGTGGCCGTGATGGTGCACCCGGGCCCCACCGACATCGCCGGGGCCCGGTCGCTGGCGTTGTCCGAGGTCACCGTGCACTACCGGGGTAAGGAATCGCACGCCGCTGTCGCGCCGCACCTCGGGCTCAACGCCGCCGACGCGGTGACCGTGGCGCAAGTGGCCATCGGTCTGCTGCGTCAGCAGCTGGCGCCCGGGCAGATGATGCACGGCATCGTCACCGACGGCGGGCAGGCGGTCAACGTCATTCCGGGGCAGGCGGCGCTGAAATACGCAATGCGGGCGGTCGAGTCCGACTCGTTGCGCGAGCTGGAGGGCAGGATGTACGCCTGCTTCGCCGCGGGCGCACTGGCGGCCGGCTGTGACCACGAGATCAGCGAGGCCGGGCCCGGGTACGCGGAGCTGCGGCCCGACCAGTGGCTGGCGGACGTCTGTCGTGCGCAGATGCGCCGCCTGGGGCGCGAACCAGTGCCGGCCGCCGTGGAAGCGGCGCTCCCGCTGGGCAGCACCGACATGGGTAACGTGACGCACGTGCTGCCCGGTATCCACCCGGTGATCGGGGTCGACGCCGGTGGCGCGACGGTGCACCAGCGCGCCTTTGCGGCCGCGGCGGCCGGCCCCAGCGCCGACCGGGCGGTGATCGACGGAGCGATCATGCTGGCCCGCACCGTCGTTACACTCGCCGCGGATCCCGGCCAGCGAGACCGGGTCCTAGCCGCCCAACAGCGCCGGGCGGCCGCGCTATGAGCCTGGTCGACAGTGCCGAGTCGTGGCTGGCTGCCCACTACGACGACCTGGTTGACTGGCGCCGGCACATTCACCGCTATCCGGAGCTGGGACGCCAAGAGTTCGCCACCACGCAGTTCGTGGCCGAGCGCTTGGCCGACGCCGGACTCAACCCCAAGGTGCTACCCGGAGGAACCGGCCTGACCTGCGATTTCGGCCCGGAGCATCAGCCACGGATCGCGCTGCGCGCCGACATGGACGCGCTGCCGATGGCCGAGCGGACCGGCGCGCCGTACGCCTCGTCGGTGCCCGACATCGCGCACGCCTGCGGTCACGATGCGCACACCGCGATCCTGCTGGGCAGCGCGCTGGCGCTGGCGTCGGTGCCCGAACTGCCGGTCGGGGTGCGGTTGATCTTCCAGGCCGCCGAGGAGCTGATGCCCGGCGGCGCGATCGACGCGATTGCCGCCGGCGCGCTGACCGGGGTGTCCCGGATTTTCGCGCTGCACTGCGATCCCCGGCTTGAGGTCGGCAAGGTCGCCGTCCGGCTGGGGCCCATTACCTCGGCGGCCGACCAGCTCGAGATCACGCTGTATTCCCCCGGCGGGCACACCTCGCGCCCGCACCTGACTGCCGACCTGGTCTACGGGCTGGGCACCGTGATCACCGGGCTGCCCGGTGTGCTGTCTCGTCGCATCGATCCCCGCAACGGCACCGTCCTGGTGTGGGGAGCGGTCAATGCGGGCGTGGCGCCCAACGCGATTCCGCAATCCGGCGTTTTAGCCGGCACCGTGCGGACGGCCAGCCGCCAAACCTGGATCGACCTGGAGGCGATCATTCGCGAAGCCGTCACCGGCCTGTTGTCGCCGCTGGCCATCGAGCACACCCTGCAGTACCGGCGTGGGGTGCCGCCGGTGGTCAACGAGGACATCTCGACGCGCATCCTCACCCACGCCATCGAAGCCGTCGGCCCCGATGTGCTGGCCGACACTCGGCAGTCCGGTGGCGGGGAGGACTTCTCCTGGTACCTCGAAGAAGTCCCCGGCGCGATGGCGCGGCTGGGGGTGTGGTCGGGCGAAGGGCCGCAATTGGACCTGCACCAGCCGACGTTCGACCTCGATGAGCGCGCGCTGGCCATTGGCGTGCGGGTGATGGTCAACATCGTCGAGCAGTCGGCGGCTTTCTAGCCCACGAGCGCCCGCGTTTTGACGTCGACACGCCGTGTTTGTTGGCAATTTGCGGCCCCTCGCGAGGTGAATTGTGGGCGTGGTGCGCTCCGCTCACGATAGGCGACATGCACCCACAGCTGGACCGGCTGCTCGATGCGCAAGGCGGCGTTGTGACCAGTGCCCAGCTGCTGCCCTTCTTCACCCGCCGCAGCCTGGAGGCGCAACTGGGTTGCGGTGTGCTGCAGAAGGTTTGGCACGGCATCTACGGCCGCGGCGAAATGACCACCGCGTTGCGGCTGCGCGGACTCGACCTGGCTGCGGGCACAACCGTCGCGACGTGCATGGGTACCGCGGCGAGCGCTTACGGTTTCGACACCGAGCAACGCGCAGAGCTGCACGTGCTCAGCCCGGTGGGCCGGCGCTTACGCTCAACCGAAGGCCTGGTGGTGCACCGTCGCGCGGGTGCACCATTGGCGGTTGTCGCGGGACGTCCGGCTACCACGCCGGAGTGGACTGCAATCGAGCTGGCGCGCATATTACGCCGGCCCCGGGCGCTGGCGGCGCTGGATGCCGCGCTACGCAGCGGTACCTGCAACCGCGACGAATTGACGCGGACTCTTGATCTACACTCCGGCCGTCGCGGCGTCTGTACCGCACGCGAATTGCTAACTCTGGCTTCGCCGTTGGCGGAGTCGCCGATGGAGAGCGAGGCTCGATTGGTCATGCTCGACGGAGGACTGCCGCCGCCGGTGTTGCAGTATGAAATCGTCGACCTGAACGGCCGGGTCTGGCGGCTGGACTTCGCCTGGCCCGACTACCGCGTCGCCGCCGAATACGACGGTGTCGACTGGCACCGCGGGCCTGAGGCATTCCGTCGCGATCGCACCCGTGCCGGGGCTTTACAGGACCTGCGCTGGGTCGTGGTGCCGATCATCGCCGCGGATGTCCGGCGTCAACCCGCCCAACTCGTGCGCCGGATCGAATCGCGACTCGAGTGCGCGAGAGCCGCGTGACTGTTTGGCGAAGGTCCGCAAAATGCCGGCAGCAGCGGCGTGTCGTTGGCAACACGCGGGCGCTCGCGAGCGAAAGCAGGCCGCTATTCCGGGCTGCTAGGTCCCGGGCCGATATTCCGGGCCGGCCGGGTGCGCAGATCATGCACGTAATCCGCTGGCGCGCCGGCGATTTCAGCGGCGTCCGCCATGACACCCAGATACTGCGCCGACGGCAGGCCGCCCTCCCAGGCATCCAGCACATAGAGCCATGCCAGCACCGGGTCGATGTCGGTATCCGAAGACTCCCGCTCCACCCGGCAGCGGATCTTCTTGTGCACGCCGAACTCGGAGCCCTCCCACCGGTCCAGGTTCATCTCGTCGGCCGGGGTCATATCGTAGAGCACCACGAACACCCGAGAATCCGGGTCCTCGACGATGGTGGCCAGTGCACCTTCCCAGCCGATGTCCTCGCCGCCGAACGTCAGTCGCCAACCCGGTAACCAGCCAGTTCCGGCCATCGGCGAGTGCGGTGCACGCTTGAGCATCTGCTCGGGATGCATGTTCGACCCGTAGGCGGCGTAGAGCGGCACGGGGAAAGCTTAAACTCCCCGCTGCCAAGAGCATCGTCGCCGGACTAGGTTATGGGCTGTGGTGACCCGCATCGTGATCCTCGGTGGAGGCCCGGCCGGCTACGAAGCGGCCCTGGTGGCCGCCAACGCAAGCCCCGACGTCGACGTCACCATCATCGATTCCGACGGCGTCGGCGGCGCTGCCGTTCTCGACGACTGTGTGCCCTCCAAGACGTTCATCGCATCCACCTGGCTGCGCACCGAGCTGCGCCGTGCGCCGCGGCTGGGTTTCGAGATCGACATCGACGACGCCAAGATCGACCTGCCGCAGATCCACGCCCGGGTCAGGAAGCTCGCCGCCGAGCAGTCCGACGACATCGCCACCCAATTGCGGGCCGTGGGCGTGCAGTTGGTTCACGCCCGCGGCGAACTCATCGATCCCGCTCCCGGCCTGGCCAGGCACCGGCTGCGGGCGACCGCTCCGGACGGAACCGTCACCGAGCACGACGCCGACTTCGTGCTCATCGCCACCGGTGCCAGCCCACGGATCCTGCCGTCCGCGCAACCCGACGGTGAACGCATCCTCACCTGGCGCCAGCTCTACGACCTCGAGGCGCTGCCGGAGCACCTCATCGTGGTCGGCTCCGGGGTCACCGGCGCCGAGTTCGCACACGCCTACACCGAGTTGGGGGTGCCGGTGACGGTGGCGGCGAGCCGGGACCGGGTACTGCCCTACGAAGACGCCGACGCCGCCGCCGTGCTGGAAGAGTCGTTCGCCGAGCGTGGCGTCAATCTGGTCAAGAACGCACGTGCCGAGTCGGTCACCAGGACCGGCAATGCGACTGGTCAAGGCGTGCTGGTGACGATGACCGACGGCCGCACCATCGAGGGCAGCCACGCGCTGATGACCATCGGCTCGGTGCCCAACACCGGCGGCCTGGGCCTGGAACGCGTCGGCATCGACCTGGGACCCGGCGACTATCTCAAGGTCGACCGGGTCTCGCGAACGTCGGTGCCCGGCATCTACGCGGCCGGGGACTGCACCGGCCTGCTGCTGCTGGCCTCGGTTGCGGCCATGCAAGGCCGCATCGCGATGTATCACGCTCTGGGCGAGGGCGTGAACCCGATCCGGCTGCGCACGGTGGCGGCAACGGTGTTCACCCGGCCCGAGATCGCCGCGGTCGGTGTCCCGCAGTCCGCCATCGACGACGGTTCGTTCAGCGCGCGCACCATCATGCTGCCGCTGCACACCAATGCCCGGGCGAAGATGTCCGGCCTGAGGCAGGGCTTCGTCAAGATCTTCTGTCGCAAGTCCACCGGCGTGGTGATCGGCGGCGTGGTGGTCGCGCCCATCGCCTCAGAGCTGATCCTGCCGATCGCGGTGGCCGTGACCAACCGGATCACGGTCAACGAATTGGCCCAGACGCTTGCCGTTTACCCGTCGTTATCCGGTTCGATCACCGAGGCCGCCCGCCGCCTGATGGCGCATGACGATCTGGACTGAAGCCCGACTCAACGGCCGCCGACGAACTAGCCTGGTTGGGCGAACGCCCACCGACAAGTAAACCGACAGGAGTCCATCGTCGTGAGCAACCCGATTCAAGCACCGGAGAGCGCTCAGACCTGGGTGGCTTCCTCGCTGGGGCCTCAGCAACGTGCGTTGGCCTGGGAGCGACTGGGTGCCGAGCAATTCGACGTGGTGGTCGTCGGCGGCGGTGTGGTGGGCTCCGGATGCGCGCTCGACGCGGCCACCCGCGGCCTCAAGGTCGCGCTCGTCGAAGCCCGCGACTTCGCGTCGGGCACTTCCAGCCGGTCGTCGAAGATGTTCCACGGGGGCCTGCGCTATCTCGAGCAACTCGAGTTCGGGCTGGTGCGCGAGGCGCTCTTCGAACGCGAGCTGTCGCTGACCACGCTGGCGCCGCATCTGGTCAAGCCGTTGCCGTTCCTGTTCCCGCTGACCAAGCGCTGGTGGGAGCGTCCCTACATGGCGGCCGGAATCTTCCTCTACGACACCCTCGGCGGAGCGAAATCGGTTCCCGCGCAGAAGCATCTGACCCGCGCCGGTGCCCTGCGGCTGAGCCCCGGTCTCAAGCGCAGCTCCCTGATCGGCGGCATCCGCTACTACGACACCGTGGTCGACGACGCCCGCCACACCATGACCGTCGCGCGCACCGCCGCACACTACGGCGCCGTGGTGCGGTGTTCCACACAGGTCGTCGCACTGCTGCGCGAGGGCGACCGGGTGACCGGGGTACGGGTGCGCGACTCCGAGGACGGGGCGGTGACCGAAGTCCGTGGGCATGTGGTGGTCAACGCGACCGGAGTCTGGACCGACGAGATTCAGGCGCTTTCCAAGCAGCGCGGGCGGTTCAAGGTGCGCGCATCCAAGGGCGTGCACGTGGTGGTGCCCCGCGACCGCATCGTCAGTGACGTCGCGATGATCCTGCGCACCGAGAAGTCGGTGATGTTCATCATCCCGTGGGGCAACCACTGGATCATCGGCACCACCGACACCGACTGGAATCTCGACCTGGCCCACCCGGCCGCCACCAAGGCCGACATCGACTACATCCTCACCACCGTCAACGAGGTGCTGGCCACCCCGTTGACGCATGCCGACATCGACGGCGTCTATGCCGGGCTGCGCCCGTTGCTCGCGGGGGAGAGCGATGACACCTCCAAGCTGTCGCGCGAGCACGCGGTGGCGGTGCCGGCGGCCGGTCTGGTCGCCATCGCCGGCGGCAAATACACCACGTACCGGGTGATGGCAGCCGACGCGATCGACGCGGCGGCCGAATTCATCCCGGCGCGGGTGGCGCCGTCCATCACCGAGAAGGTGCCGCTGATGGGCGCCGAGGGCTACTTCGCCCTGGTCAACCAGACCGAGAACGTCGGCTCGCTGCAGGGGCTGCACCCCTACCGGGTCCGCCATCTGCTGGACCGCTACGGTTCGCTGATCGGCGGTGTGCTGGGTATGGCGGCCGGCAATCCCGATCTGCTCGGCCCGATCAGGGACGCGCCCGGCTATCTGAAGGTGGAAGCCGTCTACGCCGCCGCGGCCGAGGGTGCGCTGCACCTCGAGGACATCCTGGCCCGCCGCATGCGCATCTCCATCGAGTACTCACACCGGGGCGTCGACTGTGCCCGCGAGGTGGCCGAACTAGTGGCGCCGGTGCTCGGCTGGAGCGCTGACGACATCGACCGAGAGGTCGCCAACTACAAGGCCCGGGTCGAGGCCGAAGTGTTGTCGCAGGCTCAGCCGGACGACGTGTCGGCCGACGAGTTGCGGGCCAGTGCACCCGAGGCGCGCGCCGAGATCCTCGAACCGGTGCCGCTCAACTGAGCAATCGAGGACCTTTCCAGGACCTTCGAGGACCGAGGTCACTAGCGGTCGGTCGGTGGCCGGGGTGAGCATGAGGGCGTGAAACGACGTTCCGTGAGCGCTGTGTTGGGATCGGGCCTGGCCGGGTTGGCGGGCTGGGACCTATGGCAGCGCCGCCACGCCATCCTGCGCAACTACCCGATCGCGGGCCACCTGCGTTTCGTTCTCGAGGCGGTCGGGCCCGAGCTGCGGCAGTACATCGTCACCGACAACAACGCCGAACGGCCGTTCAGCCGCGATCAGCGTCGCTGGGTGTACACGTCGTCGAAGATGAGCAACCGGTATTTCGGCTTCGGCACCGACAACGATCTGGAACGTGTCCACAATTACCCGATCATCAAGCATGCGGCGTTCCCGGTCTCGGCCCCGGACGGCGAGCCCGCTCACCCCGATCCGAAGCTGCCGTTGCCGGCGGCCAAGGTGCTCGGCGGAGCGCGCAAGCGCGCCAAGGCTTTTCGTCCGTCGTCCTTGATCAACGTGTCGGGGATGAGCTTCGGGGCGCTCGGGGGTGCAGCCATCACCGCGTTGAACCAGGGCGTGGCGCTGGCCGGCGCCATGCAGAGCACCGGCGAGGGCGGGGTGTCGCCGTATCACCTGTGCGGTGGCGACCTGATCTGGCAGATCGGCACCGGGTATTTCGGCTGCCGCAATGACGATGGCACCTTCAGCCTGCCCCGACTGGTGGCGCGGGTGGCCGCCACCCCGTCGATCCGGGCGATCGAGATCAAGCTGAGCCAGGGCGCCAAGCCCGGGTTGGGCGGCATGCTGCCCGGTGCCAAGGTCACCGAAGAGATCGCCCAGATCCGCGGCATCCCGGTCGGGGTCGACTGCAAGAGCCCGGCCGGGCATTCGGCGTTCGGTGACGTCGACGGCCTGCTGGAGTTCGTGGAAACCATCGCCGATGCCACCGGGTTGCCGGTGGGCATCAAGTCGGCGGTCGGAGAAGACGCGTTCTGGCCCGAGTTGGCGGCGCGGATGGCGCAAACCGGCAGGGGCGTCGACTTCGTCACCGTCGACGGGGGCGAGGGCGGCACCGGCGCCGCGCCGCTGGTTTTCAGCGACCACGTCGCGTTGCCGTTCAAGTGGGCGTTCCCCCGGGTCTACCGGGCCTTCGCCGAACAGGGCCTGCACCACGACGTGGTGTTCATCGGCTCGGGCAAACTGGGAATCCCGGAAAACGCCCTGCTGGCGCTGGCGCTGGGCTGCGACTTGGTCAACGTCGGCCGCACCGCGATGTTCGCCATCGGGTGCATTCAGGCTCAGCGCTGTCACACCGGGCGCTGCCCGACCGGAGTCGCCACCCAGTCGGCGTGGCTGCAACACGGCCTCGATCCGGCGCTGAAGTCGGTGCGCTGCGCCAACTATCTGGCCACCCTGCGCTTCGAGCTGTTGTCCCTGGCCCGGGCGTGCGGTTACCCGCACCCCGCCCTGGTTCCGCTGAACGCTATCGAGATGCTCGACGTTGACCTGCAGTCGGTCACGGCAGACGTGTTGTTCGACTACCAGCCCGATTGGGGTCTGCCGGCCGGCCCGGGGCCGAGCGGAACCTACGATGCCGAGAGCCCGAGCTGAAAGCCCGAATTCCTGTGCTTTTTCAATTCCCCGACGGGTGGTCCAGCGACCCGTCAGGATTGCACGGAGCGCCCGCAGCCCGAATTGTGCCGAGTCCCCGTCCGCCGGTCGGTTTTCGTGACGACGGCCCCGGCCCGCTGCGTGCGACGTGGACGAGCGAAACGATTGGTGGCAGATGTCTTATGTGATTGCGGTGCCCGAAGTATTGGCGGGTGCGGCGGTGGATGTGGCCGGCATCGGCTCGGCGATCAACGCGGCCCGTGCCGCCGCAGCGCTACCGACCACCAGCTTGATTGTCGCGGCCCAGGATGAGGTTTCGCTGGCGATCGCAGCGTTGTTCGGCTCCTATGGGCAGACCTATCAACAGTTGAGCGCGCAAGCCGCGCGGGTCCACCAGCATTTCGTCCAGACTTTGGCCGCCGCCGGGGCGTCGTATGCGGCTGCCGAGGCCGCCGGCGCCTCGCCGTTGCAGGCGGCCGAGCGACTCGTGTTGGGCGCGCTGAATGCTCCGGCCGGGGCGTTATTGGGGCGGCCGTTGATCGGTGACGGTGCTGCCGGGACGGCGTCGAGTCCCGACGGGCAACCCGGGGGGTTGTTGTACGGCAACGGTGGTGCGGGGTTCAGCTATACCGGCGGCACCACGACTCAGACCGGTGGTGCGGGGGGTGCGGCGGGGTTGATCGGGTCCGGCGGGGCCGGCGGGTCCG
>JALHRH010000118.1 GCA_022841565.1 Mycobacterium sp.
GATAGATCCGTGAGCTGCTCATGGTATGCGGTCCTCATAGGTAAAGCCTACGTTCTGCAAACGGCAAATAGGGTGTAGCGGCGCGGCGACCGTGTTTTTCCAGACGGCACCGTCGCGCCGGGTACAGCCGGTCTGCTTATTCGCACGTGGTGTCTGCGGCGTTGGTAATCGTCAGGTCCTCCGGCAGCCGGGTCGGCGGGCTGCTGGTGTTGCGGCTGATCTGCATCCTTATCGAGGAGCCGCTTGGCGGTGGAGAGGTTACCGCACTGAAGTCCGGGCCGAGCACTACCTGAACCACCGAGCCGATCCCGGTGACCCGCTCGACCTTCGCATTACCGAACGCCGCGGCCACCGTCGCGGCGGCTTGCTCATTGCCGGGCGAGAAGAACACCGTCGTGGTCTTCAGCGAACTCGGGTAGTCATCGGGCGTCATCACGTTGAAACCGTTGCGCTTGAGTTGGCTCGCGGCCGCGGCGGCCAGGCCTTCGGTGGGGGTTCCGTTGGACACCTGGACGGTGACCTCCTGCGGCGAGGTCGTCGTCACCTGCTCGCTGTGTGTGTCGTTGGTCGGAGCCGGCTGAGGCGCTTTCTTGGGGGAGCTGGGGCCCGTCCCCGAAGTCTGCGAGGTGCCCAGACTCTGCGCGTTCTGGTCGTTCTCCTTGGGCAGCGGATCATCGTTGATGATGGCCGTGAACAGCGCCTTCATGTCCGCGGTCCGAGGGGGCTCGTTGCCGTCCTGGTCCGTCACGCCGGTGGGCACGGTGACGAACGTGACGTGTCCGGCCGCCATGTGCTGCAGCGAGCGGCCGAGCTCGACCAGGTCTCGGGTTTTCACGTTGTCCACGTAGCTGTTGCCGATGAACATATTGACCACATTGTTGAGCTTGTTGAGGTTCATCAACGTGTCCTCGGAGATCATCGTCCGCAGCAACGAGGACAGGAAGAGCTGCTGCCGTTTGATGCGTCCGTAGTCGCCGTTGCTCTCGGTGGTGACCTGACGGGCGCGCACATAGTTCAGCGCGGTGGGGCCGTCGATGACCTGGCGTCCGGCATAGGCGAGCACCGTGCCCAGCTCGTAGTCCTTCAGCGGCGTGGTGCTGCATACTTCGACGCCGCCGAGGGCCTCGACCATGCGTCCGAACCCGACGAAGTCAATGGCGATGAACCGGTTGACACTCAGGCCCGACAACTTCTGGATGACCTTCACCAGGCACTTGGGTCCGCCGAAGGAGAACGCTGAGTTCAGCTTGGTCTCGGTGTAGACCATGCGGGGACCGGTCTTGCCGGTCTTCGGGTCGTAGATGGGTCCGTACTTGCCATCCTCGGGATTCCACGCCTCGCACTGGATCGGAGTTATCGCCAGGTCGCGCGGAAACGACACAGCGACCACCCGTTTGCGGTTGGCGGGGATGTTGACCAGCATCACCGTGTCCGACCGGGCACCCCCGGCGTCCTCGGTATCGCCGGCTCCGACGTTGGCATTGGCGCCCAGGCGGGAGTCCATCCCGACGATCAGGAAGTTCTCGTCGCCGTACTGCGCGTTGGGGTCGACGATGTCGGCTGACCCGGGGTCGAGCGCGCTGACGGTGTTCAGCTGATTGTTCTTCGACGAACTCCACTGCCATGCGCCGCCAGTCAGCACCAGCGACAGCAGCGCGATCACCGCCACCATCGAGCGGCCCGCGATCAAGATCGGTCGGCGGCGGGACTTTTTCGTCGGGGTGCCAGCGCTCGACGCACTGGTCGTTGAAGTTGCGCGGCGACGCTTCCGCCGCGCCACCTTTGCCGGTTCGGCATCCTCGGCGGCGTCCTGCGGATAGTTGGCTGCTCCGAGATCGGGTAGTTCCGAGAGCAGTTGCAGCGAGTAGGCCGGGGTGGGAATGACCTGCGTATCGAGCAGGTCGTCGCGGTCGAAGAACTGGGGCGCCGCGTCAGCGACCTCAGGCTCTTCGGCGCCGTCCGGCTCGTCGGCCACATGGTGATGGTGGGGACGGTCCGGAAGGGTGGCGCCGAGCTTAGCGATCAAATCGGCGACGCTCAGGACACCGTCGTTGTGGCTGCCCCCGTGGTCGTCTCGCGCCGCGTCTTGATGTTCGGCTGCGGCTCCGCTGAAAGGCCGGGCGGCCCAGCGAGTCAGGTCGGGGGCATCGGTCGACGGCGCAGAAAACCGCTCCCACGGCGCGGCGTCTGGCAACGGCTGCGAGTTTGCGGTAAGGAAGTCAGAATCACCGGCGCCGGGCGCGCGCCGATAGTCAGGAGTGGCGTCGTTCTCGCCGTCACTCATGTCCTACCGGCCTCCGAAAGTCACTATGCGGACGTCCCCCGCCAATGGGGTGGTCGCCCGGGCATAACGCGCACACGTGCACGCAGCACCGCCGTACTCGGCGCCGCGAGACTGCATTGAGGGTCATATCGTACTGATTTATCGGCGCAGATGCGATTTCGAGGCAGTCTCGGTTCCGACACCCTCGTTTGCGGGTCAGCCGCCGGAATGCATGACGTCGGCGCCGTCCGGTACCCGGCAGTCGTCGGGATCGTCGAGCCAGCCGTCGGGAAGAGCCACCCGGGCCGCAGAGCCCTGCCTGCCGCGTGGGCCGTTGCCGGCTGCTGGGAACGGAACGTCGCCATCCAACCGATTGAGCAATGCGTCGAGTTCGCCGAGCGTATTGACCAGCGCCAATGCGCGCCGCAAGTCGGATCCGGCCGGGAAGCCGTGCAGGTACCAGGCGACATGCTTACGGATGTCACGCATGCCCTTGTCTTCACCGAAATGAGCGGCCAGCAGCGCCCCGTGCCGGCGAACGATGTCGGCGACCTCACCGAGCGTGGGCGGGGTAGGTGCCGGGGTACCGGTGAAGGCGGCCGACAACTCGGCGAACAGCCACGGCCGGCCCAGGCAGCCGCGGCCGATGACCACGCCGTCGCATCCGGTGGCGACCATCATGGCCAGCGCGTCGCTGGCGTCGTAGATGTCGCCGTTGCCCAGCACCGGAATGGTGCGTACCTGTTGCTTGAGCAGGGCGATCTGATCCCAGTCGGCGGTGCCGGAATACCGTTGCGCGGCCGTGCGGGCGTGCAACGCGACGGCGGCGGCGCCCTCGGACTCCGCGATGCGTCCGGCGTCCAGGTGGGTGTGGTGCTCGTCGTCGATGCCGATGCGGAACTTGACGGTCACCGGGATGTCGGCGCCGGCGGTGCCGCGGACCGCGGCGGCGACGATCTGCCCGAACAGCCGCCGCTTATAGGGCAATGCCGCTCCGCCGCCGCGCTTGGTCACCTTGGGCACCGGGCAGCCGAAGTTCATGTCGATGTGGTCGGCCAGTCCCTCGTTGGCGATCATCTTGACCGCGGCGAAGGTGGTGTCCGGGTCCACGGCGTAGAGCTGCAGGGAGCGCGGAGATTCGTCGGGGGAGAACGTCGTCATGTGCATAGTGACCGGATGGCGCTCAACGAGCGCACGCGCGGTCACCATCTCGCAGACGTAGAGTCCGCTGACGGTGCCGACCTTCGACAATTCCAGCTCACGGCACAGGGATCGGAATGCGACGTTCGTCACACCGGCCATGGGCGCCAGCACGACAGGGCTGGCCAACTCGATTGTGCCGATGCGCAATGGGCGCTACCGCCCGCTCAGCGTCAGCTTGCCCGCGGTCTCATGCAGTTCGAATGCGGTGGTTTTCTTGCCGGTGCGTACTTCCCGGTCGAGTTGGCGCTGCTTGGACACCTCGAACTTGTCGCACGACGCTTCCAGCTCCTTGATCAGCACGCCCAGGTCGTCGCGAAGCGCGGCGGCTTCGCCGGTGAAGTCCTCACGCTCGAAAATGCGCCACTTCTTCAGCACCGGCAGGACGACGTCGTCGAGGTGGATCCGCGGGTCGTAGACGCCGCCGACGGCAATGAGCACCGCTTTGCGGCGGAACTCGGGCACCTGGTAGCCCGGCATCTGGAAGTTGCGCAGAATCTTGTGCAACGACTTCATCGCCTGGTTGGGGGCAATCTCAAAGCCGGCTTCGGATACATCGCGGTAGAAGATCATGTGCAGGTTCTCGTCGGCTGAGATCCTGGCCAGCATCTGGTCGGCAATCGGCTCGTCGCAGGCCTTGCCGGTGTTGCGGTGCGAAATCCGGGTGGCCAACTCCTGGAACGTGACGTAGATGACCGAGTCGAACAGGCTCTCGGCGAAGAGGTCGTCGCGAACCTGGTGGTTCTGGCCCGGGCTGAAGCCCCGGTTCACCACCTCCATGCGCAGCTTTTCCAGCTCGTAGGGGTCGACGGCGCGCGTCACTACCAGGTAGTCACGCAGCGCGATCCCGTGCCGGTTCTCTTCGGCGGTCCACCGGTTGACCCACTGACCCCAGGCGCCGTCCAGGCCGAAGTTCATGGTGATCTCGCGGTGGTACGACGGCAGATTGTCTTCGGTCATCAGGTTCTGCACCATCGCCACCTGGGCGATGTCGGACAGCTTCGACTGTCCAGGCTCCCAATCCTGGCCGCCGAGCGCGTAAAAGTTCTTCCCGTCCGACCACGGGATGTAGTCGTGGGGGTTCCAGTCTTTGTGCATGCTGTCGTGCCGGTTCAGGTACTTCTCGACCATTGGCTCGAGTTCCTGTAGCAGCTGCAGATTGGTCAGCTCGGCTGACATGGCAACTCCAGTTATCTGTGTCTGTTGGTTGCAGTCAATATATCTGTGCCTATCAGTAGCATCAAGTTTGCCCACGGTGTGGCGTATCACGGTGCGGTCAAGGTTGTGATCTGCTACCTCGGGAAGGATGCCCAAGGGTGGGCGCGGCTAATCGTGCGGCGTCGCCACCACCGGTACGTCGACCGGGCGGTGTTCGCCGTGTGAGACATACGTGGCGGCGGTACCCAGCAGCATGTCGACGCAGTAGTCGATGAATTGCTGCCGGGAGGCGCCCAGCTGATCGTTCAGGTACGCCGTGAACAAGGCGGTCAGGCCGCCGATCAAGCTGGTCGCGACCAATTTCTGCACAATCGGGTCGTGGATCCGGGACAGTTTGCGCTGGAGCAGGTCGATGAAGTTGGGCATCCATTCCGCACCGGAGCGGGTGAGCACCGGCTCGACTGCCGGCGCCAGCAACAGCACGCGTCCGCGCACCGGATCGTCGACCATCAGCGCCACAAATTGCTCGACGGCCTCCCGTGGCGTCTTCGCCGACGTCAGCGTCGCCATGGCCCGAGTGCAGACGTCGTCATACACCGCGCGCACGAAATGCTCGCGGTCGGTGAAGCTCTCGTAGAAGTAGCGCTCGGTCAAATTTGCCCGGCGACAGACGGCGCGCACCGTGAGTGTAGGCCCGCCTTCGCCGCCCAGCAGTTGTACGCCGGCAGCTACCAACGTGTCGCGGCGCAACGCATTGCGGTCTTCCAGGGGGACGCCCGACCAGCGCCCCCGTCGTTGACCCGCCTGCACTTCAGCTCCTACAATTCATTTTGACAACGCGCGTAGTCAGATTTCTAACAGCTGAGGAATTATCGCCAGTGACTCAAGATACGTCTGGGGCCTGCCCAGTGACCAGCGCGGACGGGTCTGGGTCCGGGACGTCCGACGCAGACCACCGGGTGGCGGTCGGGTGTCCGGTATCGCGGTCGGGCTACGAGGTTCCGCCGACGCCGCTTGGGCCGGCTTCTTTAACCTGGAAATACTTCGGCGACTGGCGGGGTCTGCTGCAGGGGCCGTTCGCGGGATCCATGCAGAACATGCACCCTCAATTGGGTGCCGCCGTCCAGGACCACTCGACGTTCTTCCGGGAGCCCCTGCCACGGGTGATGCGGTCGCTGTACCCCATTGGCGGGGTGGTGTTCGACGGTGATCGTGCCCCGACGACGGGCGCCGAGGTGCGCGACTATCACATCGACATCAAAGGCGTCGACGAACAGGGACGTCGCTACCACGCGTTGAACCCGGACGTTTTCTATTGGGCGCACACCACGTTCTTCGTCGGCACGATCCACGTGGCCGAACGGTTCGGCGGTGGTCTGACCGAAGGGGAGAAGCGGCAGCTATTCGACGAGCACGTCGAGTGGTATCGGATGTACGGCATGAGTATGCGGCCGGTGCCGGAATCCTGGGAGGAGTTTCAGGTCTATTGGGACCACATGTGCCGCAACGTGTTAGAGGACAACTACGCGACCCGGGCCGTACTCGATCTGACCAAGTACGACAAGCCGCCGATCGCACCGTGGCTTCCGGACTGGCTTTGGGCAACCCTCACCAAGCTGTCTGCGCCGTTCTTCTTGTGGCTGACGGTCGGCCTTTACCCCCCGGCTGTCCGGGAACGGATGGGTTATCGATGGTCACACCGGGACGAGTGGCTGCACCGGCGATTCGGCAACCTGGTGCGGGTGATCTTCGTCTTCGTACCACCCCGCTACCGCAAGCACCCGCGCGCCCGCGCCGGTCTCGACCGGGCATCCGGACGGATTCCGGCCGACGCGCCGCTGCCGCAGACGCCGGCGCGGAACCTGCCCCCACTGGACGAGCGCGGCAATCCGAAGCATTACTGCCCCGGAGTCTGAGCGCGTCAGTGGGTGTGGCTGTGCACCTCTTCAAGCCCGGATTGGTGCACGTGCTGGTGAGTGTGTTCGGTGCCGTCGTCGTGTGAGTGGGTGTGCTGGTGCGTGACGTGCTCGTGGTCATGAGTGGTGTGGGCGTGGCTGTGGTGTAGGTCCCCGTGCTGGTGTTCGTGGGCGTGGGCCTCGTCGTGGCTGTGCTCTGACATGATGTTCTCCTTATCGTGAAATATGTTGTGGCGCTTCGACTTTTGGTAGCTTTTCGATAGCTTGTAGTCCGCCGTCTCCGCGGTGATGACCCGGAACGCCCGGGCCGGCGTGCTCGGCGTTGTGCACGGCATCAATGACGAGCTGGCGCACGTGGTCGTTCTCCAGGCTGTAAAAGATCGTGGTGCCCTCGCGGCGGGTTCGGACCAGGCGTGCCATGCGCAACTTCGCCAGGTGTTGGGAGACCGACGGAGCGGGTTTGCCAACATGCTCGGCGAGTTCGTTCACCGACATCTCGTGCTTGGCCAGCGCCCACAACACCTGCACCCTGGTGGCGTCGGCGAGCATGCGGAAAACCTCGACCACCAGGCCGACCTGGTCGTCCGGCAACCGGCGATGTCTATTATCTGCATGCATACGTAGATAATAGTGCAGCACGGCTGCGCGCTGTCAAGCTGGGGCGGCTCTCAGCCGGCCGGCGAGATCATTGGCGGTTCTGTGCTAGTAACTAGGTTGTCTATATTTTTTGCGATCAAGGGAGTGCAATGGTGCGGACCGATCGGGATCGCTGGGATCTCGCGACGAGCGTCGGTGCGACGGCGACCATGGTCGCCGCCCAGCGGGCGCTGGCTTCCGACCCCAAGTACGCGCTGATCGACGACCCGTTCGCCGCGCCGCTGGTGCGCGCGGTCGGCATCGACGTCTACACCCGTCTGGTAGACGGGCAGCTTCCCGTCGGGGCCGACTCCGAATTCGACCCGGAGCAGATGGCCTGGGGCATGGCCTGCCGCACCAGGTTCTTCGACGAGTTTTTTCTGGACGCCACCGGCAGCGGCACCGGTCAGGTGGTCATTCTGGCGTCGGGCCTGGATGCGCGCGCCTACCGCCTGCCGTGGCCCGCGGGCACCGTCGTATACGAGGTCGACATGCCGGAGGTGATCGAGTTCAAGACGCTGACGCTGCGCGACCTGGGTGCCGAGCCCACCGCCGAGCGCCGGACCGTCGGCGTCGACCTGCGCGATGACTGGGCCGCGGCGCTGCGGGCCGCCGGGTTCGACAGCCAGGCGCCCTCAGCGTGGAGCGCTGAGGGGCTGCTGGTCTACTTGCCCGATGACGCCCAGGATGCCCTGTTCGACAACATCACCGCGTTGAGCGCGCCCGGTAGCCGGATGGCGTTCGAGTTCGTCCCCGACACCCGGATTTTCCAGGACGAGCGGTGGCGCGCGCACCACGACCGGATGACCGAACTCGGTTTCGAGATCGACTTCAACGACCTCGTCTACCACGCCGAACGCAGCCACGTTGTCGACTACCTAGCTGGCACCGGCTGGCAAACCTCGGCGCAGACGATCAAGGAACTGCACGCGGCCAACGGCTTTACCTACCGGGATGACGAACTCGCCGAAGCGTTCGCGGACGTGACATACGTCCGCGCGGTGTTGACGCCGTAGCGGCCGCTACTGGCTGCGCAGCAGCTCGTCCTTCAGCCGGGTGGTGAGCATGTCCTGGAATACCGTCTGCGCCGGAGTGTAGAGATCCCGGTAGGTCGAGACGAGCGCTTCCCGGTTGTACTCCGGGATCGCGCCGGTGGGCGGGGTCCAGAAGCTGTCGATGTCCATCAGGAAGAACTGCCCGGTCTGGGCCGGTGTGACACGGCGCAGGTGGTAGCTCGGGTCGAGCGCCTGGCCAACACCCGGTCCGTAACGCACGATGAGTGACTTACCTGGTTGCGCCTCGCGGTAGACGGCGGCGCCCTGCCATTCGGTCAGGGTCAGTCCGCCCGGGGCCAGGCGCTGGGGGCCGAGCAGGGTGTCGTCGATCCAGTTGGCCCATTCGATCCGGCCATCGACGCCGGCTGGGACCCGGATCTCCAGGACGTAGCGCAGGCCGATGCGCTCGATGCCGACGATCGACGAGACCGCCGAACGGGCGTCGACCACCCGCATCGCGATGTCCAGGAAGCTGTCGAAGTTGCTGTATGCGCTGGTCTCGACGACGATCGCCTGGTTCTTCAGCGATGCGGCGGTGGTGTTCTCCCGGTTGGAGTAGCGCACGAAGCGATCCGCAACCGGTTGCGGTGGCTGCCCAGGGGCCGTCACGCCCCACTGGACGTCCTGGGCCTGGCGTTCGATCGGCAAGTCGTTGATCAGCTGATGCTTGAGTTCGCGGCTTGCCGACTCGGTCAGGGAGTCTGTTGCCGGGTGACGGATCTCCAGCGTCACCAGGGCTACGGGGGCGTTGGGTTGTACCTCAGCGGGATTCACGTCCGGAAGCATAGCCGCGAGCATAACCAAGCGTGACGGCTATCCGGCGGAGTGCCCGATTTCGTGCCGGACATCGTGCTCGGCGGGCTGGGGAGGCCAGGTCGGCGCCGGTTTGGTGCCCCCAGTAGGACTCGAACCTACGACCTGCGGATTAAAAGTCCGTAGCTCTACCAACTGAGCTATAGGGGCAGCGGAGAATCAGAATACTGTGTGCCGGCGAAGGGCTCGTTTGAGGATTAGGCCCGGGGTGACCTAAGCTGGCTTGGCTCCCAACGGTAATTGCGTTGCGAGTGCCCCGGAGAGATTCGGTTCTGGCCCCCTTCGTCTAGCGGCCTAGGACGCCGCCCTTTCAAGGCGGTAGCGCGGGTTCGAATCCCGTAGGGGGTACTGGCGACGCGGGTACCCGCGGAGCTCAGCAGTACATCAAGGCCCTGTGGCGCAGTTGGTTAGCGCGCCGCCCTGTCACGGCGGAGGTCGCGGGTTCGAGTCCCGTCAGGGTCGCCAGCACGGCGAGGCACACGCTGCCTGCCGGCTTCCGGCCAGGTAGCTCAGTCGGTACGAGCGTCCGCCTGAAAAGCGGAAGGTCGGCGGTTCGATCCCGCCCCTGGCCACCGGGTTTGACCTGCTTGGATGCGGTGACAGCACTCTGTTGATTGTTTGTCTTGTCCGGTTCCTGTCCGTTCACCTGGTTGGCGACGGTGCTGCAGAGCCGGTCGAGATTCGCGGCTACATGATCAAGTTCGTCTGAGTAGAGGTCGCTGTAGATATTCGCGGTAACGGTCGGTGTCGAATGCCCCATCGTTTTCTGGACGTAGCGAAGGTCGGCGCCTGAGGCCCGGGCCAGGCTGGCGTAGGTGTGGCGTAGGTCGTGAATCGTCAGGGGCGCTAGTTCGGTTTTGTTGAGTGCTTCGTTCCAGTGGGTGTGTCTGCGCCAGTTGTTGGATCTGAGGTAGCCGCCGTTCGGCGAGGTAATCGCTTGTTCCCGGGGCCCGCGGCCGGCAATTCGTGGCTTGAGTGCGTTGATGACGACTTGGGGGAGTGGGACGGTTCGAACCGCAGCGCGAGTCTTTGGCGGTCCGACGATTATTCGGCCTTCTACTTCCGGTGCGGCCTGGCGAACTTCAAGCCGACCCGTCTCGAGGTTGATGTCGCCAACGCGGAGGCCCACCAATTCGGACCAGCGAAGTCCGGTGAAGGCCAAGATCGTGACGATGTCGCCCTGGTCGCCGCATGCCGCTGCCAGGGCGACAACTTCGCCGGCCGTGAGATAGCGGTGGCGTTCTCGTACAGGCATCCGCCCGGAAGACACTCCCTGGGCCGGGTTGGTGTGAATTCGGCCGTCTTCGCGAGCCATGTCGAGAATTGACCGCAGCAGGCGCAACGTGGCGACTTTGGCCCACGGCCCAACGGAGAGGCTACCGATGAACTGCTGTACATCCTCGCGGGTGATCTCGTCGACCGGGACATGGCCGAAGCGCGGACCGATACGGAGTTCCCAATGTTGGGTGTAACCGCTCCAAGTCTTGGGTGATACGGCCGGGTGTTTCGAGGCGGTGAATTGCGTCCAGATGGCGGAAAGGCTTGCGCGACCAAGCCTTGGGTCGAAGCGTCTTGTGCCGATCGCCGCCTCGCCGTCGCGCTCGGCTTTGAAGGCCCGCGCTTCTCGCATGGTGGCGAACGTCGATGATGTTTCAACCCATCCCGACGGGGAGTCTGGATCACGCACCAAGTAGCGCACCTGATAGCGCGCCTGGCCCGCTGAATTGATCCGCTTTCGGATACCGCGCGGTACCGAGCCGGCCATTCAGCGGCGCACCTGGCTGAGCCACGCACGGACTTCCGCTGCATCCCAACGTCTTACGCGGTCTGACAGCGTGTAGCAGGGCGGCCCCACTTCTACTCCCTGATCGCGCAATGCGCCCCATCGGCTCACGGTCGCAGCGGACACGCCGAACAGATCGGCCACCTGCTCCGCTGTCAGAAGCGTTGGAAACGTTCCTGCCGCGGTATCCGCGGTGTTGGAAGGTCTCATGTCAAATTCCTCAGTTCTTCGCCGAAGCGGTGTTACTTGGGGATGTGTAGCTGTATTCGTTTGCGACGGAACGGATCAGTGCGTCCGGCCAGTAGTCGGCGCGAACCCGCATTGTTGAGCCGTCTTCAGTAACGGCGTATCCGGTGCCCGGCTCATCTGGGTTGATGCGGTGGGCGGGTGCGCGATCAGCCATGCCATCGCCGAGGACCATCGTGACCTCTTCGCGTGACCGAAGCCTTAAGGCGACGGTCTGCGTGAACAGTCCGCGCATCGGCAGGATTTCCTTGCGCGGGTCCTGCATGAATGCGGCGACGACGACTCCGACAGCCCGTCCCTTGGTCAGGATACGGGAAAGTGACGCCGCGACTTGCTTTTTGAGCGCGGCGTCCGTGATGTAGGCGGTCAAACCTGCCAGTTCATCAACGAGCAGCACGACGAGCGGATCAGTGCGGCTTGGTGTGTGAGAGCGTGTGTGGCCGGCCATGGCTCGCCCGCGCATGTCGAGCACCTCTTCCAACTTGGCCAGGAGCTTGGCGGCTTCGGACTCAGTGGTTGCGACTCTGGTGAAGAGGGAAGACCCGACAGACACCTCGATCCCGTACTTGAGATCTATTGCGCACAGCAGTGCAGTGCCGGATTTGACGGCAGGGCTTAGTCCGCCGGCGATGCCCCAGAAGATGGAGCCCTTCCCCGCGCCCGAGCATCCCACTGTCAGGGTGTGCAGGCCCGATATGGGAAGGCGCCAAGTCGACCCGTTCTCGTGTCGGCCGATCTCGATGGTAGTCGCGTCGGTTCCGGTTGGCCTTTTGGCTGTCTCAACCGTCGAGAGTTGTTCTTTCATAACGAACTCCATGCGCACTGTGCCAGGTGCGATGACCGTCGAGCGACCGGAATGTGCTCCGGCAGCATCGCGGATAGCAGGCACGGCCTTTTCGAGGTCGTCGACGGTCTGACCCGACCGCGTGCGGACGCTCATGCGCAGGCAGTGGCCCGACATCCCTATCCCAAGAACTTCGGGGTGAGTCCAGACGATCTTGGTGGTTGGCTTGCCCTGCATATCTTTTCGAGTGACTCTTCTTGAAGTTGACAAGCCGCAGTCCCTGGCGATTCGCCGCCAGGCGGTCAGGCTCCAGAGCATCCAGCGTGCCTGTCGTGCATGTACGCCAAAGTAGCGCTCGTATGTGACAGGGGATCGCAGTCGCCAGATGACGAGTCCGATACTCACAGCGATGATCGTTCCGAAGATCCACGCGGTGCAGAGCATTAGCAGGTGCGCGAGGTAGTCGAGGTCGATACCGACTCCGGCATCGGGTACTGAATATGGATCGTTGGGTATTGCGGGTTAGGGGTCGTCGAATTGGCTCATGCCGACGCGCGGCCTGATCCTGACGATGCCGTCTTGCCTGTGTCGGCAGTCATGCCCGAGGCCCGAAAGGACCATGCGATACGACCGCCTTCGCTCGAGCGGTCCACATACGGCAAGATGGATAGGCCCTCGAAAATTACTGGTGTGAAGGGCATTCCACTTGTATTGGGCGGGCATTCAGGCTGCTTCAGATTCGCGAATTTGACGGTGATTGTGCGTGCTCGCTCGCGGCTGGGTCGCCGTCGAGGACTTCGACCTGCCATAACGGATGGCCCGACTCTCGATCAGCCGCCTGGACCTTGTTGTCCTTCGTCGACCGCTCATAGTCGATTACTGCCGTCACGTCGGACACGACGAACGCCCGATGCGGGAACACCTGTTGGTGAGAAACCTTGAGCCACTTCGGCACTGACACCCGTTAACCTTCCACTGAAATTGCGCTAGCGAATAAATCGTCCCATCGCGCTAGGGGTTACGCAGCAGTCGAGCGAAACTTTCTTGAAATTTGGCTGGGCGCGGAGGACTCGCTGCCGAGCAAGCACGCGGACGCCACTTTCACGGTGTCGCCGACCTCCCGGCGTCTGTCATCCGCGTCGCACGCTGGCCGCATCAGAAAGCCTTCGACTCACCGGGGCGGTGCACATCCGCGCACCTCCCTGATTGGGCTTGACGCCTCCAGGTCGCGCCAACCGGGGACGAGAGCATTCATCATCGCGGTAAAGGCTTTGCCGTGGGAGCGGTAGCGGAGGTGGAGTAGTTCATGAACGACGACATAGTCCTGGAAGGCCGCGGGCATGTCGACAAGATCCTGCGCGAGCGTGATCGCGCCATCTGGCGCGCACGAGCCCCACTTCGTAGTCAGCTCGGCGATCACGATGCGCGAAGGATTCACCCGGATCTTGGTCGCCCACACCATTGCCTTGCGGGTGAGTGCTTGGTCGGCGGTCAGAGTCATCTTTGGTCTTGCCATTCGAACTTCTCCAGGACGTTCATAACGTTGTCGATGATCTCGGTGCAGGAACTCGCGGGGACCTGACTGTCAAGCAGGGGTTTGTAGAGTCCACTGCGCAGGCGACGCCGCTCGTCTGGGTTCTGCCGCCAGTGGGGGAACTGGTCCACCGCCACCTCAATGCTCACTGCGATCCACTGGATGTCGACCTGAAGCCGACTCAGCGCTCGCTCGGTACTCAGTGCCGAGTAGATGCCGAGGGCACGATCAGACAGCCCGCTCTGTATAGCGAACTCGCGTAGTCTGTCTTTCTCCTCCGCGAGGGCTCGGAGTTCATCAAGTGCGGCAAGGCCAGTGACCTTTCGCTCTTCGAGATTTTCGATGACACGGTCGGCCCTTTCTTTGATGCCCTGGAGCGCCACCGCGGCTGCCGGGTTGTCTTGCATCTCCTTGCGTAAGCCACGCAACAGGTTGTAGACCTTCTCCTCAGGTGGTCCGTCGTCCCTACCCATTGCCTCCAATGTTGGGACGTCGAACGTGGCAACCTTGGTGAACCTGCCGAGACCTTCCTGGGTTACGGTCTCCTCGATCAGGCGCTTGGTCTTGTGCTCCAGATCGGCAGTGAAGGTGGTCGCCTCGGAGTAGGCGTTTCGCACGGCCGCGTATAGAACAGATAGGCGCTTGTACGTCGCGATGTGGTCGCGCAACTCCGCTGATGGCGAGAGTATTTCCCACAACGCCTCGATGTCGTGGTAATCGTCGAAAAACTTCTTGCGCTCGTCCTCCGCTACAAATTTGCCGTAAACGATGCCTTCTAACTGCTCGTCATCGCCTTGGCCGCTCGTCACCTGAAGGTACTCGATGGAAGCAGCGTCGATCTTCAGCAACAGATCTGCCATCAGCACATCGAGGTCTTGCAGGGCGCCTTCCACATCGGCGGAATCGAACCGCAGCGCCTTATGAAGTTCTTTTAAGATGCCAACGAAGTCTACGACGAGACCCACCTTCTTCTGCACACCCTGGCTGTCGACAAATGGTCGGTTCACGCGCGCGAGCGCCTGGAGGAGGACGTGGTCACGCATCGGCTTATCGAGATACATCGCGTACAAGATCGGCGCGTCATAGCCGGTGAGCAACTTGTCAGTGACGATAAGGATCTTGGGCTGTTGATGGGCCTTCTTGAACTGCCGGCGCACCTCTTTCTCGCGGTCATCGGAAAGCTGGAGCTCATGTACGTCGGGACGGTCGACGACATCGCTCGCATTCTTGCTGTAGACCACCTCGGACCACTCGGGCGGCAGCAGCTTGTCGAGCGCGCGTTTATACT
>JALHRH010000119.1 GCA_022841565.1 Mycobacterium sp.
ACCGTGGCTTCAACGTCGGTAATCTGCTGCTGGGCACTGGCCAGCAAGCCGTCAATATTCTCGTGGGCGCGCAGGTCCCGACCACGTTCACCTCCAGCCTGTTGACGGGTAGCGCGGCTCAGACCTTCAACGGCGGCCAAATCGGCGGTCTGGTAGGTGCTTTCGACCAGAGCCTGCTGCTCGGCCTTGACCTCGCCGGCCTCATCACGGGCAGATGAGGCTGGCCACTGCTAGATCCGCTGCCGTCAGTCGAGGCACACTGACGGAGCTCTTGGCGGAATAACGGTGTCCACAATGAGTCTCAGCTCCCGGCGAGTCGGCGGCGCCCCGGTAAGCATGAAGTGCTGGTTAATCAGCGCTGATCCGATGCGAGAAGTCAACGGGGTAATCGTCGCCGGATCGATATCGCCCTGGCTAACCGCGGTTTTCACAATCGACTCGACGATCTTCATGCGCGGGACCACCACCGCATCGACGAAGATCGCACGCAGCTCGGGCTCGTGAATCAGCTGACTGATGATCTCCAACCCGGGAAAATCGGTCTTGCCTGCCAACACGTCACGGTGAGCCGTGAACACCGCAAGCAGGTTCTCTCGGGCCGACCGGTCGGCGCGCGGTTGTGGTAGTGGTGGCACGTTGTGGGTCATGGCGGCTTGCACCAGGTCGTGCTTGCTGGCCCAGCGCCGGTACAAGGCGGCCTTGCCGGTGTGCGCGCGCGCCGCAATGCCTTCCATGGTCAGACCGCCGTACCCGACCGCGGCCAGCTCGGCCAACGTCGCCGAGTAGAGCGCACGTTCGAGCACTTCACCGCGCCGTCGGCTGCGGCTGGCGCTCGGGGTGGTTCCGGTCCGCTGCGGCATTGGTCGATAGTAGCCGTTAGCGTTCCTATCGTTCACTAAGACGGCTTTTCGCTTGCCGAGCTGGCGGCGGTAGGGTTCCGTCCATGCCTGAGACGCCGCGGCTGTTGTTCGTGCATGCACATCCCGATGACGAAAGCCTGGCCAACGGCGCCACCATCGCGCACTACACCGCCCGCGACGCGCAGGTACATGTCGTGACCTGCACCCTTGGCGAGGAAGGTGAGGTCGTCGGTGACCGATGGGCCCAACTCGCCGTCGATCACGCGGATCAACTTGGTGGCTACCGCATCAGCGAGCTCAGCCGCGCATTGCACGCGCTGGGCGTCACAGGTCCCGTCTACCTGGGCGGGGCGGGGCGTTGGCGCGACTCCGGTATGGCGGGCACCCAACCGCGCAGCCACCGCAGATTCGTCGACGCCGACGAAAGCGAGGCCGTCGGCGCCCTCGTTGCGTTGATCCGAGAGTTGCGCCCGCACGTGGTGGTGACCTACGACCCCGACGGCGGGTACGGCCACCCGGACCACATCCGCGCCCACGCCGTCACCACTGCCGCAGTCGCCGTTACCGGCCGCTCGGACGACTTCCCGGGCGACCCGTGGGCGGTGCCGAAGTTCTACTGGACGGTCCTGTCTCGGGACGCCATGCTGGCGGGCCTGCATGCCCTGGTCCCCGAAGACCTGCGACCTGAGTGGACCTTGCCTCCAGAGGAGGTGACGTTCCTTTACCCCGACGATCGCATCACCGCCGTCATCGATGCCGATGCGGACGCGCACGCCGCCAAGGTCGCCGCACTAGCCGCGCATGCCACGCAACTCACCGTCGGCGCAACCGGTCGGGCGTGCGCCCTGTCGAATAACCTCGTACTGCCGATTCTCTCGCAAGAGCACTACGTTCTTGTCGCGGGCTCGGCGGGGGATCGAGACGAGCGTGGGTGGGAAACGGATTTGCTTGCCGGGCTGGGCATCTCCGGGTCCGGCAACTAGGCTTTGGCGCAGGCCGCCTCGCAAAGGAAGAGGAAGGAACTCGCATGGACCCCGACCTGGACCCTAACCTCCAGCACTGGCAGGACCGACTCGACAGCCTGCAGTGGGTAATCGGTTCCGTCCTCTCGCAGATCGACAGCGTCCCAACCTGATCGACACCCAGCCGCGCGCCCTCTCGACTGAGGAGACCGGCGCGACAGATCCGGCGATCCGTTTCGTAGTTCTGGCGCTGTTGGCTGTCGATGGTGTGCTATCCGCGCTGGCAGGAACGTTGCTGCTGCCCTCCTATATCGGCTCGATTCCCTTTCCGATCAGCGCGTTGATCAGCGGATTGGTCAACGCCGCGCTCGTATGGGCCGCAAGCCAGTGGACTGCCTCGCCCAGAGTGGCCGCCTTACCGCTGTGGACCTGGCTGCTCACGGTGGCGGTGGCGAGCTTGGGTGGGCCCGGCGGCGACATCATCCTCGGCGGGCAAGGCGTGATGGCGTATGCGGCGCTGGTCCTGATCGTGCTCGGCGTCGCGCCACCGGTGGGAATGCTGTGGCGGCGCCGAGTCCATCGCTGATTCTGAGCTACGGCAGCGGCGGTAACGGTGGCAGCGGCGGTAGGAAGCTGAGGAACCAGGAGATCTCGGTGTTGATGAATTGATTGATCGACGCCGAGGTGACCGACCAGAAGTTGGCCAGGCCCTGGCTGAAGGTGATGGTTCCACTCAACCAGTCCAGTGTGTTGAACAGGCCGGCCTGCACCATGGGTTCGAACAGGTAGTAGAAGAAGTTGATCTGCGGCGCCAGAATCCCCACGTACGGCAGCCAGCCCGCGAAGTAGGAGGCCAGGTTGAAGCCATATTCCACCCACGGTTCAGCGAGGTTGTAGAAGTTCTCGATGGCGGTGGCCCACGACACGGGTATCACCGCCGCCGGTGCCGCCTGAGCGGACAACGGGCCCAGCAGTGCGCCGGTGGCGGCCAGACCACCGGGTCCGCCGGTCGGCGTCAGCCCCAGGACGCTCAGCACGTTGGCGGCGCCCACCCCCTGGAACGCGCTCTGTAATTGCGTCGTGGCCTTGGCGGCTGCGGCGGCCAAGCTTGGTGCCGCCGGCCCGATCAGCGGGTGGCCCAGCAGTTGCCGAGCTGGCGCGTCGACCACACGGGCCAGGGTCTGCGCTGCGCCGCGCTCGGCGTTGGCGTAGGAAGCGGCGCTTGCGCCCAGGGCCTGCACGAACTTGTCGTGAAACGCCGAGACCTGGAAGCTGAGCCGCTGGTACCCCTGGGCGTATGACGAAAATAGCGCTGCGACCTGAGCGGAAACCTCATCTGCCGCGGCCGCCACCACACCGGTGGTGGGCAGCGACGCCGCGGCATTGGCCGAGCTAATCTCCGAGCCGATGCCGGCGATGTTGGAAGCGGCCGCCTTCAGCGCCTCCGGCGCCACGTGCAAGAACGACATCTCATTCACCCCCTACTTGATACCAGGTAGGGCTACATCGGGCCCCTTACCGCTAAGCAGACAGACGCAGATGTTATCGCGACCGCCGGCGGCAGTTGCCGTACTTGGCCAAATGGACCCCGCACTGGGGCATGCTGGTCAGTCGCGTGCTGGCCGCCTACTGCCGCTACTGTTGCGGAAGCGCCGCCCTTGATGCCTAGATAATCACGGCGTGGAACGTTCTCAGAGAGTGGGACGCTCGGATGAAATCAGTGAGTCGGGAAGTTACACCAACGTGCCAGTAACATCGGGGCCACTGAAGCCGACGGTCCTGCCCCATCCCGTCGTGCCACCCAGAGTCAGTAACTCGGCGTTGCGTAGGGTGCTGCGGCGGGCCCGGGACGGCGTCATCCTCAACATTGACGAAGCTGCCATCGCGATGTCCGCACGCGGCGACGACCTGGCCGATCTGTGTGCCAGTGCCGCGCGTGTCCGGGACGCGGGCCTGGAATCGGCGGGGCGTCGCGGCGCCGCCGGCCGGTTGCCGATCAGCTACTCGCGCAAGGTTTTCCTTCCGGTCACTCACTTGTGCCGGGATACCTGCCACTACTGCACGTTCGTCGTCGTTCCGGGCAAGCTGCGCGCCCAGGGGATGGACATGTACATGGAGCCCGACGAGATTCTCGACGTTGCGCGCCGCGGTGCCGCACTCGGGTGCAAAGAAGCACTGTTCACCCTTGGCGACCGTCCCGAGGACCGCTGGCCCCAAGCCCGCGAATGGCTCGACGCGCGCGGCTACGACTCGACCCTGTCCTACGTGCGGGCAATGGCCATCCGGGTGCTCGAAGAAACCGGGTTGCTGCCGCATCTGAACCCCGGCGTCATGACCTGGTCGGAGATGTCTCGACTCAAGCCGGTGGCGCCGTCGATGGGCATGATGCTGGAGACGACGTCACGACGGCTGTTCGAAACCAAGGGTCTCGCGCACTACGGCAGTCCGGACAAAGACCCGACGGTACGGTTGCGAGCTCTGACCGACGCCGGGCGGTTGTCCATCCCGTTCACCACCGGGCTGTTGGTGGGCATCGGCGAGACGCTGCTGGAACGAGCCGACACTTTGCACGCAATTCGCAAGTCGCACAAGGAGTTCGGCCACGTCCAGGAAGTGATCGTGCAGAACTTCCGGGCCAAGGAACACACCGCGATGGCCGCCGTCCCCGACGCGGGGATCGAGGATTACCTCGCGACGGTGGCGGTGGCCCGGCTGGTGCTGGGACCCGGCATGCGCATCCAGGCGCCGCCGAACCTGGTGTCCCGCGACGAATGCCTGGCACTGGTGGCCGCGGGCGTCGACGACTGGGGTGGTGTCTCGCCGTTAACACCCGATCACGTCAACCCCGAACGGCCGTGGCCGGCATTGGATGACCTGGCCGCCGTCACCGCCGAGGCGGGTTATGACTTGGTGCAGCGGCTGACCGCGCAACCCAAGTATGTGCAGGCAGGTGCGGCGTGGATCGACCCGCGGGTGCGCGGACACGTTGTGGCGCTTGCCGATCCGGCCACGGGGTTTGCCCGGGACGTTAACCCGGTGGGCATGCCCTGGCAGGAGCCCGACGAAGTGGCATCTTCAGGTCGGGTGGACCTGGGCGCCGCGATCGACACCGAAGGTCGCAACACCGAGGCGCGTAGCGACCTCGACAGCGCCTTCGGTGACTGGGAATCCATCCGCTCGCATGTCCGTGAGCTGGCAGCACGTGCCCCGGAACGTATCGACACCGACGTGCTGGCCGCGCTGCGCTCGGCGGAACGCGACCCCGGCGGCTGCTCTGACGACGAGTACCTCGCACTGGCGACAGCTGACGGTCCCGCGCTGGAAGCTGTTGCCGCGCTGGCCGATTCGTTGCGCCGAGAGGTGGTCGGCGACGACGTGACCTACGTGGTGAACCGCAATATCAACTTCACCAACATCTGCTACACCGGCTGCCGGTTCTGTGCGTTTGCCCAGCGCAAGGGGGACGCAGACGCGTACTCGCTGTCGGCGCAGGAAGTGGCCGACCGCGCCTGGGAAGCCCACGTGGCCGGGGCCACCGAGATCTGTATGCAGGGCGGCATCGACCCCGAGTTGCCGGTCACCGGGTACGCCGACCTGGTGCGTGCGGTCAAGGCCCGGGTGCCCTCGATGCACGTGCATGCGTTCTCCCCGATGGAGATCGCCAATGGCGTGACCAAGAGCGGGCTAAGCATCCGCGAGTGGCTGACCGGGCTGCGCGAGGCCGGTCTGGACACCATTCCGGGCACGGCCGCTGAGATCCTGGACGACGAGGTGCGGTGGGTGCTGACCAAGGGCAAATTGCCGACGTCCCTGTGGGTTGAGATCGTGACCACGGCGCACGAGGTGGGCCTCCGGTCGTCCTCGACGATGATGTACGGCCACGTCGACAGCCCCAAGCACTGGATCGGGCACGTCAACGTGCTGCGCGGCATCCAGGACCGCACCGGCGGTTTCACCGAGTTCGTCCCGCTGCCGTTCGTGCACCATAATTCGCCGCTGTATCTGGCCGGTGCCGCGCGTCCCGGGCCCACTCATCGCGACAACCGCGCGGTGCATGCATTGGCCAGGATCATGCTCCACGGGCGCATCTCGCACATTCAGACCAGCTGGGTGAAGCTCGGCGTCCAGCGCACCCAGGTGATGCTTAACGGCGGCGCCAACGACTTGGGCGGCACCTTGATGGAGGAAACCATTTCGCGGATGGCGGGTTCCGAACACGGTTCGGCGAAATCGGCGGCCGAACTGATCGCGATCGCGGAGGGAATCGGCCGGCCGGCCCGTCAGCGTACGACGACGTACGCGGTATCTGCGGCCTAGTCTCGCGGATGCGTTTGCCAATGCGCCGCAACCGCTTTGCCCGCCACCGTGCGAACTATCAGCGACATCGACCGGTCCCTGCGCGTCGAACCCGTACCGAGGCAAAACGCGAGCGTAACGCCGGCTCGACCCCGAAGGGCCGGGCTGCGGCGTTACGCTCGCGGGTCAGGCTCAGTAGTTGTTGCAGACGCCGGCGACGGTCTCGACGACGCCGATGTACTGCGCAGCCCCAGGCATGGCCTGCAGCTGTGCGACCATTTGTCCCCGCTGCGGCGGCGGCGAAGCCAGGAACCGTTGCAGGTAGCTCTGCGCGATCGGCGACGAGTTGAACTGTGCCGCCGCACCTGGATTGGTCGCATTCAGCGCGGCGATCACCTGCGGGTAGCTGCAGGTCGTGTTGACGACTACGTCATACGGATCTGCTGAGGCGACTCCGGCTCCCAGACCCAACGACATAGCGACGGCGCCCGTGGCGACACCCATTCCGATAAACGACAGCCTCATATTGTGGACACCTTCCCCAACTATTGCACCGTTAGCTTCAACGGCGACGACATCTGCCCAGCGGCTGCCGTCTCCGGTCAAGGCTACCAGGCCCCCTGGACTTGCTTCTATCAAAATTGATATCGCACGGCATTGTGCGGACGTAACTATTCCCAGCTCAGGGGGTTGTAAACCGCTGTTTCGCGGTAGGCGAAATCAGGCCCGCTGACACCGGTCAGAGCCGGCTCGCGAGTCGCTGTCGTTCCCAAACGTCGCTCTCAACATCCAACGCGGGGTAACGCAGTGTCGACGATGATCTGCGCATCCACGCCGGTGCGCCGGTCGCCCCCCGGTTCCCCATCGCGCGCGGTTCCCGGGTAAAGCTGCACTCAGAAGTGGCCGATCGCGGCACCGAACCGGCGGGCCAATCTCGTGCCGGGACCGGATCTACGCACAGCGAGTACAGGATGACGGGGGGCTCCCACTAGGGCACCGTGAGAGCGGCGATGGTGGCTATGCAACTGCCTTCATTGCGGTGGCTGACTGATTGGCGTGCCAATTGCCGGAGCTGTATGTGCGACGTTTAGTATCAGTAATCGAACGCTCACCCTCGAAGCCCCGGGGTGAGGCGAGCAGCAGCCCACATCGAGCCGTACATGAGGACATGTTGAGGAGACGTCCGTGACGTACACGATCGCCCAGCCCTGCATCGACATCAAAGACAAGGCGTGCATCGAAGAGTGCCCGGTCGACTGCATCTACGAGGGTGCCCGGATGCTATACATCCACCCCGACGAATGCGTCGACTGCGGTGCCTGTGAACCGGTCTGCCCCGTCGAAGCGATCTACTACGAAGACGACGTGCCCGATCAGTGGAGTCAGTACACCCAGATAAACGCCGACTTCTTCGTAGAGTTGGGCTCGCCGGGTGGTGCGGCGAAGGTCGGCATGACCGAGAACGACCCGCAAGTCGTCAAGGATATGCCGCCGCAGGGCGAGGACGACTGAGCGCGCAACAGCAACGCCGGCGAGCTGTGTCGGCGTCGCTGCCGGACTTTCCCTGGGACACTCTGGCCGCGGCAAGAAGCACGGCCGCGGCTCATCCAGACGGCATCGTCGACTTGTCCGTCGGCACCCCGGTGGACCCAGTGGCGCCGCTGATCCAACAGGCGTTGGCGGCGGCCAGCGCCTCGCCGGGCTATCCGGCGACCGCGGGAACCCCGCGGTTGCGGGAGTCCGCCGTGGCCGCCCTGGCCCGTCGGTTCGGCGTTACCGGCCTGTCCGAGGCGGCGGTGCTGCCCGTGATCGGGACCAAGGAGCTGATCGCCTGGTTGCCGACCCTGCTCGCGCTGGGGGCGGCCGATGTGGTGGTGGTGCCGGAGCTGGCGTATCCCACATACGACGTGGGTGCGCGGCTGGCCGGGGCGCGCGTGGTGCGGGCCGATTCGCTGACCCAGCTCGGTCCGCAGTCTCCGGCGCTGGTGTATCTGAACTCGCCGAGTAACCCGACCGGCCGAGTGCTGGGTGTTGACCACCTGCGCAAGGTAGTGGGGTGGGCGCGGGAGCGGGGTGTGCTGGTGGCCTCCGACGAGTGCTACCTGGGGTTGGCCTGGGAGGCTCAGCCTTCCAAAAAACCCGTGTCGGTGCTGCACCCCGCGGTGTGCGACGGCGACCACACGGGGTTGCTGGCGGTGCACTCGTTGTCGAAGAGCTCGTCGCTGGCCGGCTACCGGGCGGGCTTCGTCGCCGGTGATAAGGATGTGGTCGCCGAATTGCTGGCGGTGCGCAAGCACGCCGGGATGATCGTGCCGACGCCGGTGCAGGCCGCCATGGTTGCTGCTCTGGACGACGACGATCACGAGAAAATGCAGCGGCAACGTTATGCGCAGCGACGTGCGGCCCTGTTGCCAGCGCTGCGCGGCGCGGGCTTTTCGGTGGACCATTCCGAGGCCGGTCTCTATCTTTGGGCCAGCCGCGGCGAGGGATGCGGGCAGACGGTGGGGTGGCTGGCCGACCGCGGCATTCTGGTGGCGCCCGGTGATTTCTACGGCCCCACCGGATCCCAGCACGTCCGCGTCGCGCTGACTGCCACCGACGAGCGGATCAACGCCGCCGTCCAACGTCTGGGATAGCCTTACCGCTCGGCAAGGAACCAGGCAGGGGGTGGTGATCTTGGCAAGTCCGGCGGGCAAGTCGGTGAGCCGGTTGCGGATTCCGCTGACTATCGGCGACGTCCTCAAGCGGGTGTTTCTGGGAAAACCGCTGATTACCGAGCAGTTAGCCGGCGAGCGCTTGTCCAACCGGGTGGCGTTGGGTGCGTTGTCGCCCGACGCGATCTCCTCTACCGCCTACGGCCCCGAACAGATTCTGATCGAGCTGTTGCCGCACGCCGGCTTGGCGGCCTTCGCGCTACTGCTGCCAGTTACCGGCGTCATTCTGCTGATTCTGTTGTTGGTGGCGGCGTCGTACCGGCAGGTGGTGATGGCCTACACCCGGGCGGGCGGCTCCTACATCGTGGCACGGGACAACTTTGGGCCTAGAGTCGCGCAGATCGCCGCGGCAGCGCTGCTCATCGACTATGTGGTGACCGTGGCGGTGCAGTCGGCGGCCGGTACGGTTGCGGTAGTTTCGGCGCTTCCCGCTCTGGGACCGCTCAGCCTGGAGATCACGGTGGGCGTGGTCATCCTCATCTGCTATCTGAATCTGCGCGGGATGCGGGAGGCTGGTCCGCCGTTCGCGGCAGCGACGTATCTGTTCATCATCATGATCGCGACCACCATCGTGACTGGTGTTGTCCGCCATCTGTTTTGGGGTTTGCCGAGCTACGACCCCCAGCAACTGCCCGGAACAGTACCGGTGCATCAAGGCAATGGGCTGGTGATGGGTGCCACGGTTCTGGTGTTGCTGCGGGCGTTCGCCAATGGCGGCTCGTCGCTGACCGGCGTCGAGGCGATCTCCAACACCGTTGAGGTGTTCCAGAAGCCGCAGGGCCGCAACGCGCGTCGGGTGCTCACGGCGATGGCGTGCATCCTTGGTTTCCTGTTGGCTGGCGTCGCCTACCTCGCGTATGCCACCCACGCGACGCCGTATCTCAACGAATATCCCTCGGTGTTGTCGCAGATCGGTCGGGCGGTGTTCGGTAATGGCGTCATCGGGAACGTCTTCTTCTTCCTCGTGCAGGCGTCGACCGCGGCAATCCTGTTCACCGGCGCCAACACCAGTTTCAACGGCTTTCCGGCGCTGGCCAATTTTGTCGCCGAAGATCGCTTTCTGCCGAGACAATTGATGAAGCGTGGGCATCGCCTGGTGTTCTCCAATGGCATCCTCGCGTTGACCGCGCTCTCGGTGGTGCTGCTGGTGACGACCGGAGGTTCGGTCAACGCACTTGTCCCGTTCTATGCGATCGGCGTGTTCACCGGTTTCTCGATGGCCGGCTACGGGATGACTAAACATCATCTGACGCACCGGGAACCAGGCTGGCGACACCGGCTGGCAATCAATCTGTCGGCAGGGATTCTGTCGACGATCGTGGTGGCCATCTTCGCGGTGGCCAAGTTCACCGAAGGTGCCTGGCTGGTGGTCGTTGTGTTTCCGCTGCTGGTGTTCGCGCTGATCCGGCTCAACCGCGAATATCGTTCCGAGGCAGCAATTCTCGAGATGTTTCGCACCGACCGACCCGAACTCGTGAAGTACGCCCGCCACCGCGTGTACATCTTCGTGAACTCGGTCGACCTGGCCGTTATCGAAGCGCTGCGGTACGGGAAAGGATTGCGGGCCGACGAGTTGATCGCGGTGCATTTCATGGTCGACGCGATCAACGCGGATCAGCTGCGAAAACGTTGGGAAGCCTTCGATCTCGACACGCGGTTGCGGGTGGTGGACTGTCCAGACCGGCGGATCAATCGTGCCGCGCAAATATTGGTCGCCACGGCGGTCAAGGAACAGCGGGATACCAACGTGACGGTGCTGCTCCCGCGCCGGACCTACGCGCCGCTACTCGGACGACTGCTGCACGACCGCACCGCGGACAAGATCGCGCGGGCGGTCAGCCTGATCCCCGACGCGGCGGCCACCATCGTGCCTTACGACGTGGAATCCCGGATCAAACAGGCTTATCCCGATCGTTTCGAGCAGCGGATCGAGCGCAGACTAGACAAGATCGAAGCGTGGGTTTCTCAGGGCGAAGACCGAACCGTCGACGGCTACGAACACCCTGCGCGGCCGGAATCGGTGATTACGGTGGCCGGACTGATCCCGGGGCAACGCGCCACAATCGAAGGCCGGGTCCGAGAAGTCGAAGACCTCAGTACTCACCGGCGCACGGCGCGACGGATCTTCATCGGAGATGACACGGGAGACCTCGAGATCACGTTCCGTCCCGGGCACGGGGGCGCCGACATCCAACCCGGTCACGTTCTGCGCATCACCGGCAAGGCCCGTCAAACCGGAAATCGACCCATATCGATGGTCGACCCCTCCTATCAGATCCTGCAGCAGCCTCAATAGACGCATGGCGCCCGAGGTGCGGGCGAGGTAGGGGAAACCGGTTGAGGGGGGTCACCATCGGTTGCGGCCCACTGATGGAAGCTGGCCAGGCGACCAGTGCGAGGTGGCGACGGTGGAGGATTTACAGATCACCACACATGCGCGACGGCCAAGCCCGTCGCCGATCCGCAAAACCGTTGGCAGTTCTTCGCTAACGGCGCTCAGGGCTACGTCCGTGATCGAACGCAGCTTCGCTCGCCGGCCAACGCACCGGTCGGCTGACCCGGCTCACCGGGGTAGGCGTGGGCTCACTTCGTTGAGCAGGCTGATGACCCGGGCGGCGAGTTCGTCAATGTCGGCGTCGGTGGTGTCCAGCACGAGGTCGGGGCGCTCCGGCGGTTCATACGGTGCGTCGACTCCGGTTAAGCCCTTGAGTTCGCCGGAGCGGGCCCGCGCGTAAAGACCCTTAGGGTCTCGCTTTTCGCACTCGGTTAGCGAGGTGGCGACGTGCACTTCGAGGAACGGTAGTTTGGCGGCTTCGCTGAGGGCCCGGGCGGTGTCGCGGTCGGACTTGAGCGGCGACACCAACGACGCCAGCGCCACCACCCCCGCATCGGCGAGCAGTCGTGCCAAATGTCCTACCCGCCTGATGTTTTCGGTGCGGTCACCCGGGGAGAAGCCCAAGTCGTCCGAGAGTCCGTGCCGCAGATTGTCGCCGTCGAGCAGGTAGGCGACGCGACCCGATTCGACGAGGGCACGCTCTACGGCCACCGCGACGGTCGACTTGCCGGATGCCGGCAGGCCGGTGAACCAGATCGTCGCCCCGGCCTGCCCGGTAGCGCTCCAGCGGTGTTTGCGATCCAAAGCCGATGGGTGCCAACGGATATCAGTGCGTTGATGAGTGCCCGGCTTGACTTCTCGCGCCGCGACGATGGTGCCGGCGCCGACGGTGTCGTTGGTGGCCTCATCAATGAGGATGAATGCGCCGCTGTCCCGATTCTCGTCGTAAGGGTCGGCAATGACGACCGAGCTGGTCCGCAGCGTCAGGGTACCGATGTCGTTGAGCACCAGCTCAACTGGACCGTCCAGTTCGTCCAGGGTCTCAGGATCGAGCCGCGAGTGCAGCTCCTGCACAGTGGCCCGCACACTCTTGGTGGTCTGCTTGAGGGCGAGCCGGTCACCGGCGCGCAGCGGGGAATCGACGAACCAGCACACGATCGCGTCGAGCTCTCGGGCCAGCACCGGTGGCACCGCGTCATCGGCACCGCTGATCAACACATCGCCGCGACCCACGTCGATATCGTCGGCAAGCTCGATCGAAACCGAAAGCGGCGCAACGGCCGTCGTTCGTTCCTCGTCGAGAGTGTCCAACGCGGTGACCGTCGAGCGGGTGCCAGCGGGCAGCGAGATCACCGGATCGCCGACGCTCAGCGTGCCCGCCGCGAGCCGTCCCGTATAGCGGCGACGCACCTCCGCGGTGGGCCGCGATACCCACTGCACCGGTAGTCGCAGCCATGAGGCCTGGGCCTGCGGGGCGATGAGTTCCACGGTTTCCAGATACTCCAGCAGGGTGGGTCCGCTGTACCACGGCGTGCGATCGGAGCGGTGCACGACGTTGTCGCCGAGCTTGGCGGCCAGCGGGATCACTGTTAGGTCAACCTCGCCCAGCCGCGCCGCGACATGGCCCAGTTCGTCTTCCACCTTGGCGAAGCCGTCCTGGTCGAAGTCGATGAGGTCGATCTTGTTGACCGCTGCCACAAAGTGATTGATTCCCAGCAATTTCGCGATCCGTGCATGCCTGCGGGTCTGGCGCAGGACGCCGGCGCGCGCATCGACGAGCAGGATGGCCACGTGCGCATTGGAGGCGCCGGTGAACATGTTGCGGGTGTAGCGCTCGTGACCGGGCGTGTCGGCGAGGATGTAGCTGCGGTTCTCGGTGGAGAAGAAGCGATAGGCCACGTCGATAGTGATGCCCTGCTCGCGTTCGGCGCGCAGACCATCGGACAGGGCCGCAAGATCGGCGATGCCTTCTTCGTCGGTGACCGCCTCCAGGTGATCCAGCGGCAGGCTGTCGGTGTCATGCAGCAGCCGGCCGATCAGGGTGCTCTTGCCGTCGTCCACCGAACCCGCGGTGGCGATTCGCAACAGCTGACGCGTGACCCCTTTCGGCGGCGCAACCCTATCCGCAACCGTCATCAGAAGTACCCCTCTCGCTTGCGGTCTTCCATTGCCGCGACCGACGTCCGGTCATCGGCGCGGGTCTCCCCGCGCTCCGAGACCGTCGCCGCCGAGATCTCCCTGATGACACCGGTGATGTCGGTGGCCTCAGAGCGCACCGCCCCGGTGATCGTTAGGTCGCCGACAGTCCGGTAGCGCACCCACTCCACGGTGGCGCTTTCGCCGGTGCGCGGGCTGGCATACTCCGACACCGCCAGCAGGATGCCGTCGCGTTCGAACACCGCGCGTTGGTGGGCATAGTAAATCGACGGTATCTCAAGGTTTTCCAACTCTATGTAGCGCCAGATGTCGATCTCGGTCCAGTTGCTCAGCGGGAAAACCCGGACCTGTTCGCCTTTCTTGATCCGGCCGTTGTAGAGCGTCCAGGGCTCCGGGCGCTGGGCCCGCGGATCCCACTGGCCGAACTCGTCGCGGAAGCTCAGGATCCGTTCCTTGGCCCGGGCGCGTTCCTCGTCACGACGGGCGCCGCCGAAAGCCGCGTCGAAGCCCCCCTGCTCGAGCGCGTCCAGCAGGGTGCGGGTCTGGGCGCGGTTACGCGACGCGCTGGGCCCCGGGTCGGGCACGCGCCCCTGGTCGATGGATTCCTGCACCGACGCAACAATGAGCTTGTGTCCCTCGCCGGTGACCCGGCGGTCGCGGAACTCGATCACCTCGGGAAAATTGTGCCCAGTGTCGACATGCATCACCGGGAACGGCAGCGGCATTGGGCGAAAAGCCTTCTCCGCCAAGCGAAGTAGCACGATCGAATCCTTGCCGGCGGAAAACAGCAGGACCGGTCGCTCCAGCTCTGCGACGACCTCCCGGATGATGTGCACCGCCTCGGCTTCCAGCAAACGCAACTCGTCGACGGTGTCGGTGAGCGTCACGTCGGTAGCCCCTCTCGTTCGGCGTCCGCCCGATAGCGGTCCACCCACTCATCCGAGCGCTGGTCGGCCTGGCGTGGGAGTACCGGCTCGGGTGCCAGTCGCCGGTCCAGGCCCAGTTCCTCGAGAATGTTGCCCACCACGTCAGTGAGGTTGCGCCACAGCACGGGATAGGAAATCTCGATCGGTTTGACGTTCTCTTCGGTGAACCAGGCCTGCCAGCCCGCCTCCTGCTCCTGCAGCATCTCGACCACGTACGCGATCGCGCCGGCGTGATAAGTGGCACGTGCATCGCGCACCGGGTCCGGCCGGCCCCGCCACACCCGGGTTTGCACCGCCCGCCAAAACGATACGGCCTGCGACACCACGTCGGGCCGGTGGATGTGGATGAGCAGCGGGTCCTCGCCGACCACGTCGCGGATCGCGGCCAGCAGCCCCGCACCGGATCGCTCCT
>JALHRH010000120.1 GCA_022841565.1 Mycobacterium sp.
CACGGCGAGCGGGCCAACGCAGGGCGGGGCCTCGGTGACCAGTGCGATCGGCTCGGCGGCCGCGGTCGCCAACGTTGCCGCCAGCAGGGCGCCGGCGGTCTCGGCGGCACCGCGGCCGGCCACCCAGATCACGCTGCGCACCCGATCCTCGCCGCGCAGCGAGTCGAGTTCGCCTTCCTGCAGAGCCGCGGCCACGGCACGCACCTGCGCACCGGCCATCGACGCCGCCCGTAGCAGGCCGTCGCGGTCGGCGGCGATCAGGCCCTCAGCGTCCTCGAGATCGACGGCCCCCAGGGCACTCACGGTCCGGCTCCGGTTGCCTGGGCCGCGATTTCGTCACTGACCTGCCCGACCACCGCATGCACATCTTCGATGCTGCGCCCCTCGACATTGAGCCGCAATAGTGGCTCGGTGTTTGAGCTGCGCAAGTTGAACCAGCTGCCGTCGCCCAGATCCACGGTCACCCCGTCCAGATGATCGATGGACTGGATCCGGCTCACGAACGCCTTCAAAACGGCGTCGACGCAGGCCGGCGCGTCGGAGACGGTGAAGTTGATCTCGCCGGAGGATTCGTAGCGCTGATAGTCGGCGGTCAGCTCGGACAGTGGACGGTGCTGTTCACCAAGTGCGGCAAGCACATACAGCGCGGCCAGCATGCCGGAGTCGGCGCCCCAGAAGTCGCGGAAGTAGTAGTGCGCCGAATGTTCGCCGCCGAATATCGCGCCGGTTTCGGCCATCAGCGCCTTGATATAGGAGTGTCCGACGCGCGAGCGCAGCGGCGTGCCGCCCCGCTCGGCCACCAACTCGGGCACCGCGCGCGAGGTGATCACGTTGTGGATCACGGTGGCGCCGATCTCGCGCTCCAGTTCGCGGGCAGCCACCAGGCTGGTCACCGTCGAGGGCGAGACCGTGTTGCCACGCTCGTCGACGACGAAGCAGCGGTCGGCGTCGCCGTCGAAGGCCAGCCCGATATCGGCGCCGGTTTCGCGCACATAGTTCTGCAGGTCCACCAGGTTCGCCGGGTCCAGCGGGTTGGCCTCGTGGTTGGGGAATGTCCCGTCCAACTCAAAGTACAAGGGCAGCAACGTGATCGAGTCGATCGCGCCGAGCACCGCCGGCGCGGTGTGACCGGCCATACCGTTGCCTGCGTCCACCGCGACCCGCAACGGACGCAGATGGACGGTATTGACCAGCGACCGCAGGAACACCCCATAGTCTGCCAGCACATCTTTGTCGGTGACGGAACCCGGCGGGCCGTGGTGACGCGGCACCCCGGCGATCAGGTCCTCGCTGATCGTGGTCAACCCGGTGTCGACGCCGACCGGCTTGGCTCCGGCTCGGCACAGTTTGATGCCGTTGTATGCCGCCGGGTTGTGGCTGGCGGTGAACATGGCACCGGGACAGTCCAGTAGCCCCGAAGCGAAGTACAACTGGTCGGTGGATGCTAGCCCGATGCGCACCACGTCCAACCCGTGGCCGGTGACCCCGGCGGCGAACGCCGCCGCCAGCGAGGGTGAACTGTCGCGCATGTCGTAGCCGATCACCACCCGAGTGGCACCTTCGCTGCGCATTAGCCGGGCGAACGCGGCCCCGACATCAGTGACCAGCGCCTCGCTGATCTGTTCGCCGACCAGCCCGCGGACGTCATAGGCCTTGATGACACGGTGGACAGCCTCGGCGGGCCACGACATTCTCCGGTGCTCCTGACGACCTGGTGGGTTCGACTCTTGGCCGCCAGCCTATCGGCCCGGCGAGGTCCGGCTAGTGCCAGACCCAAAGGGTCCGGTGGCGATCGCAAGCGCGGCGTGAGCCGGGCGCAGCGGGTCGCCACCCAAAATGTCCGGTGGCGATCGCAAGCGCGGCGTGAGCCGGGCGCAGCGGGTCGCCACCCAAAGTGTCCGCGAACTAGCCGGGGGGATCCGGCAGTACCCGCAGATGCCCACGGCGACGTCCGGAGCGATGCTCGGGCGGTGCAAGCAGACCACCGCTGGGCACGGTAGCGTGGGCGCCCCCATGGTGCAGGTGAGGATCGGCGCGCGGCATGTCGTCGAATCCGTTGCTGGCGACGAAGCCGTTGACCAGTACGGGGTTACGCGCGACCGCCGCCCCACCCTCGCGCACGGCGTCGGCCAGCGCCACCAATTCGTCGTCCTCATCGGGGTGGGTGGGCAGCGGCCCGGCATGGCGCACCAGTTCCCAGCCACGCGGTGCGGTGATGCGGCCGGCGTGGTTGACGCACAGATCCCATGAATGCGGTTCCCGCGCGGTAGCGAGCGGGCCGACCACCGCCGTCGAGTCCGAGTAGACGAACGTCAACGTTGCCACTGCATAATGCGGACACCCGGGCCGGCAGCAGCGTCGGGGTACGTTCACGCTCGAAAGGCTATCGTGCACAAACGCCGGTGCAGCGCTGACACGCGCATCGGCGGGGGCGATGTCCAACCGTTACCATCGGCGCGTGAGCGGGGAAAGATCGGCTCTGCCATTCGGGCCCCGGCCGATACGTCGGCGGGGCCGAGATCTGCGCGGCCCGCTGCTCCCGCCGACGGTGCCGGGCTGGCGCAGCCGGGCCGAGCGATTCGACATGGCGGTGCTGGAGGCCTACGAACCGATCGAGCGGCGCTGGCACGAGCGGGTATCCGAACTCGATGTCGCGGTGGACGAGATCCCGCGCATCTCCGCCAAGGATCCCGACAGTGTGCAGTGGCCGCCGGAGGTGATCGCCGACGGACCGATTGCGTTGGCCCGGCTGATCCCGGCCGGCGTGGATGTCCGCGGAAACGCCACGCGGGCGCGAATTGTCTTGTTCCGCAGACCTATTGAGCGACGGGCCAAAGACACCGTCGAACTCGACGACTTATTGCATGAAATCCTGGTGGCCCAGGTGGCCATCTATCTGGACGTGGAACCTTCGGTCATCGACCCCACGATCGACGATTGACGCGCGGGCAAGGTAAGCATCGGCCTCGGCGGCCCGGCGAGCTGGGTACGTCGTGGCTGCGACGGCTCGACCGTAGTCGGTTTACCTCGGCCTGGCGTTACACTCCTCCCGCCGAAGCTGTTCGATCCACCGCTTCTGTTCCTCCATTTGTTCGGCTGTGCGGGCCTGGCCGCCATTTGGGAACAAAAGTTTGGCGCGCTCGTAGCCACCAATTTCGCGACGCCGCTGCAAGGCACGCAGCAAGCTCAACGCCTCGACATCGGAGAACCCGGTGACAGTCGCAAAGTCAAGACCCGCACCTACCATGTCACTAGCCCAAGTGATCTCGGTGAGAAATAACACTCGAGCCCAGTCCAGATTGGTCAGAGACTCACCATCTTCCACGGCGCGCTGAAGACGATAGGTGAGGGTGCCAAACTCCTCCCACGTCGACAACCCCAGTACCTGAAACGGAAACGGCGCATCAGACGCCGACCATCCCCACTGCCGCAACGCTTGCCGAATGAACTCGCGTTCCCGCTCGGTCAGATCGACCGCCACCAGCTCAGCAGAATTCGTCATCGAGTTAATGGTACGGCCAGCACCATACGAGCCAGCATTTCCGTCCCAGGGCGTGCGCTACCCGCATACACATTGCACCCGCATAGGCGGTCCCGAACTCCCACACCATCCAAAGGTCAACTGCACTGTTTTGGGCTAGGTGATGTTGAGCGACCTTCCGGGTGAGCACGGCGGGGGTGGGCTGCGTCACGTGAGCTGAGGACGGGCTGGGCGTGGCGGTGGGGCCGCGGAGGGCCGATGCTGCCCGGTGGACCCGCTGCGCCCATGGGACCCCACGTTGTACACCCGCCGCACAGCATTCCCCACCATCTCCCGATCTTGGGAGTGGACGACCCGTGGGAGCATCCCTAAGACTTCAAATAGCACCGTCGCTTATAGTCCAAGGGGATACTGCCGCCTCCCCTGCTCCTCGATTATTCTTTCGCTCTCGCGCATCCAATCTCCGACGGGGCGCCGTCGGCCGCAATCAGGAAACAGCACATCGGCCTGCTCGATACCACCGAATTTGCGCTGGATGCTGCGGAGTAACCCGAGCGCCTCGCTGTCAGAGAACCCGGTGACGATCGAAAAGTCGAGGGCGGCGCCAACGAGGCTGCTGGCCCAAGAACACTCGGTTAGGTACAGAACCCGCGCCCAATCCAAGATTGTCAACGCGTGTCCCCCGATGACGGCACCAGCAAGACGCCCAGTGAGCCCGTCGAACTCATCCCATGTCGACAATCCTAGAAGTTGGACCGGAAACGGCTTCCAGGCGGCCGAGTTCTGCCACTCATGCAGCGCATGCCAAACGAACCTGCGCTCTGTCTCGGTCAGGTCGACCGCCACCAACTCAGATGAACTTGTCATCGACCTGATCCACGACCAGCACCCACCGCACGAGTTTCAGCCCGTTGAGGTTAGTCAACGGCATGCTAAGCAGGACCTTTTTCAGCACCGAAGCGCCCGCATGATCGAGCGCGATCTGCGATCACCCTCGATCATCGTCAACGCTCGATAGTGTTGGGCGGCTACGGTTTCGGACCGGACTAGCTCGGCCGACGCGGGTGCCGGTTGGGATCCGCTGGTTGACTCGCTTTTCTGGATGACCCCGGGTCGGTGCCGGCCGCTGCACCCGGGCCTGAGTCCGCAGCCGCATATCTCATACACCTTCCCTGCACCATCGGCGTGGCCTGGAGCAGGGCATCTCATAGTCCAGGGGGATCTTGCCGCCCCTGCTGCTCGCGAAGCACCTTCGCTCCCCACCTCTCCAATTCCTCGATTTTCCTCGGCAGTGCGGGTGCGACCGCCGTTCGGAAACAAGAGCAGGGCACGGTCGTACCTGCCGATCTTGCGTTGCAACCCGCGTAGCAAACCCACGGCCTGGACGTCCGAGAACTTGGTGACGATCGCGAAGTCCAGGCCCGACCCGACTAAGCTGCTAGCCCAGGTGATCTCAGTCAGAAACAACACTCGCGCCCAGTCCAGATCGGTCAACGGGTCACCGGTTGAGATGGCGTGAGACAATCGCACGACAAGCTGGCCGAATTCCTGCCAAGACGATAATCCCAGCAGCTGGAACGGAAACGGCTTGTTGGACGCAGACCACCCCCATTGGTCGAGAGTCTGCCGAATGAACTCACGTTCGTCCTCGGTCAGATCGACCGCCACCAACTCAGAAAAGTTTGTCATCGAACACTGATCGTACGGCCATCACTCTGTTTCTAATGCAGGTGACCCTGGGCCGCCGGTCCGATTCGGCGTCTGTGTTGGCGATCAGCACTCGATCCCAGCCGAGACTAGTCAGCCACTCACCATTTTTGTATGGCCCCCACAAGACGACGGGCGAGGGAGCCAAACTCCTCTAGGCTTTAGACCGAAGACCGCGTGCTGGATACGGCGGTGTGAGTTGGTCCTCTGGCACGCACCCGGACGGGCGAACCCGGCGCCGCGATGGGATGCGCTGAGCCTCGGTCAGATCGAACGACAGGAACCGGAGTTGACGCACTCACACATCACACCAACGTGGCGACACGCTATTTGAAGACTGACGCGCTGGCACGCGCTCAGATAACCCCGCGCTTGAGGCGGCGACGTTCGCGTTCGGACAGACCACCCCAAATACCGAACCGCTCGTCGTGCGCCAGCGCGTACTCCAGGCACTCGTGCCGGACCTCGCATCCCAGGCAGATCTTTTTGGCTTCGCGGGTGGAGCCACCCTTCTCCGGGAAGAAGGCCTCGGGGTCCGTCTGCGCGCACAGCGCTTTGTCCTGCCACTGATCGGCGGGGATCTCCTCGATCGGCTCGGGCTCGAACGCAGCAGGCGCTTCGGGAACCACGCTCAGATGAGGACGGACGTGCGCCGTCGGTATCACAACGGACTCGGGAGTGGTGTGCGGGGTGCCTGCCATTACGCCCCGAAGGTGCTCATAGGACATGCTCCGCCTCCTCACTGGTAGAGAGTGAAATGGTTTCCCACTGTTTTGATGTACAGCTGCCCAATTCGAACAAGTGATCGAATCTCGGTCTGCGACACCGGAACCGGCCGGCCAACCGGGAAATGACACTGATGTGATTAGACACGGACCGGGGACCCTGGTCAAGCACTTCGGCGCAATTCCATACCATCTCGTGATCGAATTTCGGCGGTTCTGTTGTCGGAGGGATACGGCGTGTCGGGCAACGAATTGATCACAAGTCCCTTGCGCCCCATTGGTTACCAAAAGTCACCCCACCATAGCGGGTGCCGCCGGACAGGTACTGTCCTGGTGTGAAAGTCACCGTGCTGGTCGGTGGAGTCGGCGGCGCCCGCTTCCTGCTCGGAGTGCAGCGGCTACTCGGCCTGGGTCAGTTTGCCCACGGCGACAGTGTCGGCCATGAACTCAATGCCGTCGTCAACATCGGAGACGATGCCTGGATCCACGGCGTGCGAATCTGCCCCGACCTCGACACCTGCATGTACACCCTGGGCGGCGGCGTGGACCCGGAGCGCGGATGGGGCCATCGCGACGAAACCTGGCACGCCAAAGAGGAACTCGCGCTTTACGGCGTGCAGCCCGACTGGTTCATGCTCGGCGACCGCGATCTGGCCACCCATCTGGTGCGCACGCAGATGCTCAATGCCGGCTATCCACTCTCGCAGATCACCGCGGCATTGTGCGACCGATGGCAACCGGGCGCACGGTTGCTGCCGGCCAGCGACGACCGTTGCGAGACACATGTGGTGATCACCGATCCGGCCTCCGATCCAACCACCGCAAGCCGTCGCGCGATCCACTTTCAGGAGTGGTGGGTGCGCTACCGAGCCAAGGTCCCCACTCACAGCTTCGCGTTCGTCGGAGCCGAAAAGGCTACCGCGACAACCGAAGCGGTGACCGCCATCGCCGACGCCGACGTCATCTTGCTGGCACCGTCGAACCCGGTGGTCAGCGTCGGTGCCATCCTGGCCGTGCCCGGAATTCGCGCCGCGCTGCGTGCGGCGCCCGCCCCGGTCGTCGGCTACTCCCCGATCATCGGTGGAAAACCGTTGCGCGGTATGGCCGATGCCTGTCTGTCGGTCGTCGGCGTGGATTCCACCGCGGAGGCGGTGGGCCGGCACTACGGCGCCCGCAGTGCCACCGGGATACTGGATTGCTGGTTGGTGCACGACGGGGACTGCGCGCAGATCGACGGGGTTGCGGTGCGCGCCGCCCCGCTGTTGATGAACGACCCGGAGGCGACGGCCGAGATGGTGCGCGCCGGGCTGGACCTCGCGGGAGTGGCGCGGTGACCGGGCTGCCGGCGGTGGGCGAGCACGGCTCCGCCGCCGCAATTGAAATCCTGCCTGTTACAGGGCTTCCCGAGTTCCGTCCCGGTGACGATCTGCCCGACGCGCTCAGTGCGGCCGCGCCGTGGCTACGCGACGGTGACGTGGTGGTGGTGACCAGCAAGGTGGTGTCCAAGTGCGAAGGCCGGCTGGTGCCGGCGCCCGACGCCGACGAGGCACGAGACCGGTTGCGGCGCCAGCTGGTCGACGATGAGGCGGTACGGGTTCTGGCCCGCAAGGGACGCACGTTGATCACCGAGAATCGGCTGGGGCTGATTCAAGCGGCCGCCGGGGTGGATGGATCCAATGTTGGGCGAACCGAATTGGCCCTATTGCCGCTCGACCCGGACGCTAGCGCCGCCGCCTTGCGAGCCGGCTTGCGGGAGCGACTCGGCGTCACCGTCGCCGTGGTGATCACCGACACCATGGGCCGCGCCTGGCGCAATGGTCAGATCGACGCGGCCGTCGGCACCGCGGGTCTGGCTGTGCTGCACAACTATTCGGGTGCCGTCGACCGGCACGGCAACGAACTGGTGGTCACCGAGGTGGCGGTCGCCGACGAGATCGCGGCGGCGGCCGACCTGGTCAAGGGCAAGCTCACCGCGATGCCGGTGGCCGTGGTGCGCGGCCTGCACCCGGTGGACGACGGGTCGACGGCCCGCCAACTGGTGCGGCCGGGCACCGAGGACCTGTTCTGGCTCGGTACCGCCGAGGCCATCGAGTTGGGCCGCGGGCAGGCCCAGCTGTTGCGCCGTTCGGTGCGCCAGTTCACCGATCAGCCGGTGCCGCCGGAACTCCTCGAATCCGCTGTCGCCGAAGCACTCACCGCGCCGGCCCCGCACCACACCCGCCCGGTGCGGTTCGTGTGGTTGCAGCACCAGGAGACGCGGGTCGGGCTGCTGGACCGCATGAAAGACCAGTGGCGCGTCGACCTCACCGGCGACGGAAGGCCGGCGGACTCCGTCGAACGCCGGGTGGCACGGGGCCAGATCCTCTACGACGCACCCGAACTCATCATCCCGTTCCTGGTGCCCGACGGCGCGCACAGCTATCCCGACGCCGCCCGTACCAATGCCGAGCACACCATGTTCACCGTCGCGGTCGGGGCGGCCGTGCAGGCGCTGCTGGTCGCGCTGGCGGTGCGCGGTGTGGGCAGCTGCTGGATCGGGTCGACGATCTTCGCCGCCGACCTGGTCCGCGACGAGCTCGCGCTACCCGCCGACTGGGAGCCGCTGGGCGCCGTCGCGATTGGGTATGCCGCCCAGCCGACCGGGCTGCGCGTCCCCGTGCCGACCGCGGAGTTGTTGATCAGTAGATGAAGACGTTCGCGAGCAAGGCAGCCGTGCCGGCCGATAAGATTCGCGGCGGGTACTACACGCCGGCACCGATCGCCCGATTCCTGGCCCGCTGGGTTACCCAAGCCGGACCGCGAGTGCTGGAGCCGTCGTGCGGCGACGGGCGGATCTTGCGCGAACTGGCCGCCCTCACCGATCAGGCACGCGGTGTGGAACTCGTTGCCGCCGAAGCGGTGAAGGCGCGCGCATTCGCCCCGGTCGACACCGCGGACTTGTTCTGCTGGAGCGGCACCGGCGGCTGGGACGGCGTCGCGGGCAACCCGCCCTACATCCGGTTCGGCCACTGGACCGCCGAGCAGCGCGAGCCCGCGTTGGCCATGCTGCGCCGGGAAGGGTTGCGTCCCAACCGATTGACCAATGCCTGGGTTCCGTTCGTGGTGGCCGGCACCACGCTGGTGCGCGAGGGTGGCCGGGTGGGATTGGTGCTGCCCGCCGAGTTACTGCAGGTCTCTTACGCAGCGCAGCTGCGTGACTTACTGGTGGACCGCTACCGGGAGATCACGTTGGTCAGCTTCGGGCGCCTAGTGTTCGATGGTGTCCTGCAGGAAGTGGTGTTGTTCTGCGGCGTCGCGGGATCCGGTCCGGCGCGCATCCGCACGGTTCAACTGCACGACGCTCAGGCGCTGGCCGACGCCGACTTGGACGTGCCGTCGGCTCCGGCGCTGCGGCACGAGCAGGAGAAGTGGACCACGTACTTTCTCGACCCCGCTCAGATACGCACACTTCGGGGCCTGAAGGGATCCGGTGGGCTGATCCGGCTCGGGCAGGTAGCCGAGGTGGACGTGGGAATCGTGACGGGCCGCAACAGCTTCTTTACCTTCACCGACGCGCAGGCGCAGGCGCTGGGGCTCACGCCGCACTGTGTGCCGCTGGTCTCGCGGAGCGCCCAGCTGTCCGGACTTTTCTATGATATGGACCGCCGCACAACAGATTTGACGTCAGGACGGCGCACCTGGCTGCTGCATGCGGCGGCGGAGCCGCACGACAATGCGTTGTTGGCCCACATCGAGGCGGGCGAGGCGGCCGGAGTCCACCTGGGCTACAAGTGCTCGCTGCGCAAGCCGTGGTGGATCACTCCGTCGCTGTGGGCTCCGGATCTGTTCATGCTGCGCCAGATTCACCGGTCCCCGCGGTTGACGGTCAATGCCGCCGCGGCGACCAGTACCGACACCGTGCACCGGGTGCGGGTCGCGGCCGGCACCGATCCCGGTGCGCTGGCCGCGGTATTCCACAACAGTGCGACGTTCGCGTTCGCCGAGATCATGGGCCGCAGTTACGGCGGCGGCATTTTGGAACTCGAGCCCGCCGAGGCCGAGCGGCTGCCCACCCCACCGCCGGCTTGCGCCGACCCCGACCTGGCCAGCGATGTCGATCTGCTGTTGCGGGCCAACGAAATTGAGAAGGCGCTGGACCTGGTGGACCGAAGGGTGCTGATCGAGAAGCTCGGGGTGTCGCCGGAGGTGGTGGCGCAGTGCCGGGCGGCGTGGGCCGCGCTGCGGGATCGCCGCACCAGACGGGGGTCGCGATGAGCGTTGCGCCGAGTAATATTCGACAGTCGGTGATCGCGATGCTCACCGGCTGGCCGGCCCCGAACCCGGCGCAGGACTCGCTGCGGGAGGCGGTGCTGGGGTTCGTGCTTGCCCGCGCCGACGCCTGCCTGCGCGAGTGCGAACCCGGCCACATCACCGCATCCACACTGGTGCTCGACGACAACGGCGCCCAGGTACTGCTCACCCTGCACCCGCGGCTCGGACGCTGGGTGCAGTTGGGTGGTCACTGCGAGGACGACGATACCGATATCCTCGTCGCCGCTTCCCGGGAAGCCATTGAAGAATCCGGAGTGGCAGACCTGCGGCTGCAGCCCGAACTGGTTGCGGTGCACGTGCATCCGGTCACCTGCTCATTGGGAGTGCCGACGCGGCACCTGGATTTGCAGTTCGTGGCGCGCGCCCCGGCCGAGGCGCAGATTGTGCGCAGCGACGAGTCCGACGACCTGCGGTGGTGGCCGGCGGACGCCCTACCGCCAGGCACCGATCACGCGCTGCAGTACCTGGTGGGCCGGGCCACCCGCCGAGCGTCCCGCTAGCGTGGCCGCCGCCGCCGAGCGTCACGCCGGCGTGGCCGTCGAACCAAGCGGAGCTCAGACGTCCGACGAGTAGCGGATGCCGCCGTCGGGAATCGAGACGCCCGGCCACACCCGCGCACCGCGCAGCAGTTCGCAGCGGGCGCCGATATCGCAGCCGTCGCCGATCACGCCGTCGCGGATCAGCGCCCGCGGGCCGATGCGGGCGCCGAAGCCGATGATCGAGCGCTCGATCACGCAGCCGGCCTCCACTTTGACACCGTCGAAAATGACCGCGCCGTCCAGCCGGACCCCGGGACCGATCTCGGCACCGCGCCCCACCACCGTGCCGCCGATCAGCAGCGCACCGGGGGCCACGGCCGCGCCGTCGTGCACCAGACTCTCACCGCGCTGGCCGTGCAGCGCCGGCGACGGCGCGATGCCGCGCACCAAATCCGCGGACCCGCGTACGAAGTCTTCCGGGGTGCCCATATCGCGCCAGTAGGTCGCGTCCACGTAGCCGCACACCTTGACGTCCGGGTCGGAGAGCAGCGCCGGGAACACCTCGCGCTCCACCGACACCTCCCGGCCGCGCGGGATCCGGTCGATGATGTGGCGCGCGAAGACATAACAGCCGGCGTTGATCTGGTCGGTCGGCGGATCCTGCGTCTTCTCCAGAAACGCGGTGACCCGACCGTCGCAGTCGGTCGGCACGCAACCGAATGCCCGCGGATCACTCACCCGCACCAGGTGCAGAGTGACATCGGCCTGGCGATCGGAGTGGAAGGCCAGCAGCTGGCCCAGGTCGGTACCGGACAGGACGTCCCCGTTGAACACCATCACGGTGTCGTGGCGCAGCTTTTCGGCGACATTGGCGATGCCGCCGCCTGTGCCCAGCGGCTTCTCCTCGGTCACATAGTCGATCTGCAGACCGAGCTTGGACCCGTCGCCGAACTCGGCTTCGAACACCTCGGCCCGATACGAGGTGCCCAGCACGACTCGCTCGATGCCCGCCGCAGCGATCCGCGACAGCAGATGGGTGAGGAACGGCAGCCCGGCCGTCGGCAACATCGGCTTGGGCGCCGACAACGTCAGCGGTCGCAGCCTGGTGCCCTTGCCGCCGACCAGGACCACCGCATCCACGTCATGGGTTGCCACCTCAACGCCGCCCTTCTGCCAATTCTTTCCGCGCCGACCGGCGCGACCGACGCAGCGCATTGCGCACCATGACCCGCGACCGCACCGCCAGTGATCCCCGCAGCGCCCAGCGCAGCGGGGCCCGCCACCGCCCGGAGTGCCGATCCGCCAAGAAGATATAGGTACTGCGGTGGTGGGCGGCCAGATGGCGGCCGGGGTCATGTCCGGTCGAGTGACCCTTGTGGTGCAGCACTTCGGCCGACGGCACATAGATGGAGAGCCAGCCCGCCTTGCCGAGCCGGTCGCCGAGATCGACGTCCTCCATGTACATGAAGTAACGCTCGTCGAAGCCGCCGATCTGGTCGAAGGCCGACCGGCGCACCAGCAGACACGACCCCGACAACCAGCCCACCGGCCGCTCGCTGGGCTGCAGGTGCTCTTGGCGATACGCCCGCGTCCACCGGTTGCGCGGCCAGACCGGCCCGAGCACCGCATGCATGCCGCCGCGGATCAGGCTGGGCAGATGGCGCGCCGACGGGTACACCGACCCGTCCGGGTCGCGGATCAGCGGACCGAGCGCGCCGGCGCGTGGCCAGCGGGTGGCAGCGTCCAGCAGGGCGTCGATGCTGGCCGGGCCCCACTGCACATCCGGGTTGGCGACAATGACCCACTCCTGGTTAAGGCGGCCCCAGTCGCCTAAGTCGCCCGGTTGGCCGAGCTCGGCAATGGCGCGGTTGATCGCAGTGCCGTATCCGAGGTTGGCACCGGTGGGCATCAGGCGCACATTCGGGTACCGCTCCACGGCCAATTCCGGTGTCCCGTCGGTGGAACCATTGTCGGCCAACAGCACGCCGACCGGTCGGTCGGTGGCCAGCGCCAACGACGCCAGGAACCGCTCCAGGTGCGGGCCCGGCGAATAGGTCACCGCGACGACCGGCAGAACGTCAGCCACGCGTAGAGGGTATCGGTCGATCGGAAGCCGATGCTGCAGTAGCCACATTCAGTGCAGCGCTCAGCGCCTCGCGCCAGGGCCGTAACGGGGTCAGCCCCGCCGCGGCCCACGACCGGCCGGACAACGCGGAGTACGACGGCCGTGCGGCGGGCCGCGGAAACTCGTCGCTGGTGCACGGCTGCACCCGGCGCGGGTCTGCCCCGCATTCCTCGAACACCGCGCGTGCCTGCTCGAAACGGGACACGACGCCTTCGTTGGCGGCGTGCAGCACACGTCCTCGCACGTGGCTGTCGGCTAACTCCAGGAGTGCCGCGGCCAGATCTGCGGCGTAGGTGGGTGAACCGGTCTGGTCGTCGACCACTTTGATCGGGCCGTCCCCGCCGGCCAACCGCTGCATCACGGCGACGAAGTCGCTTCCGCCGATCCCGCCGGTGTACACCCAGGCGGTGCGCACCACCACGGCATCCGGCAAAGTGGCTCGCACCGCCTCTTCCCCGGCGAGCTTGCTTGCCGCGTACACGCCCTGGGGGCCGGTGGGGTCGTCCGGCTCGTACGGGCGTGCCGGTGCGTCCCCGAATTCGCCGTTGAACACGAAGTCGGTGGAGACGTGGATCAACCGGGCTCCGACGCGCGCACAGGCACGGGCGAGGTTTTCCGCGCCGGTGGCGTTGACGGCGTAGGCGCGGGCCTCGTCGGTCTCGGCACCGTCGACGTTGGTGTAGGCCGCGCAGTTGATCACAACGTCGCCGGCCTGGATGATCCGGTCCGCACCGGCCGGATCGGTGATGTCCCACTCCGACGACGTCGCGGCCAGCACGTCGCGGCCCTCGCGGATGGCCTGCGCCGCCAGCAGAGTGCCCAGCTGCCCGCCCGCACCGGTAACTACTAGCCTTCCAGGCCTACCCGCCATGTGTTCGAGTCTGGCACGCCGGGCCCGGCTACCCGGAAAGCGTCTGTTGCACAAGTAGTCTACAGTGATGCCTGCGCAAAGTGTGGCTCGTGCGACTCGTGTGGTTTCTACGGCACTGGCCGTCGTGGTCGTTCTCGGCACCGGAATGGCCTGGAGCAACGTGCGCTCGTTCGAGGACGGCATCTTCCACATGTCGTCGCCCTCGCTGGGCCGCGGTGCCGACGACGGCGCGATCGACATCCTGTTGGTCGGGCTGGACAGCCGCACCGACGCGCACGGCAACCCGTTGACCGCCGAGGAACTGGCCATGCTCGGCGCCGGCGACGAGGAAGCCACCAACACCGACACCATCATCCTGATCAGGATCCCCAACAACGGGAAGTCGGCGACGGCGATCTCGATCCCCCGCGACTCTTACGTCGCGACCCCAGGGCTAGGCAAGACCAAGATCAACGGCGTCTACGGCCAGACCCGCGAGATCAAGCGGACCGGCCTGGTGCAGGCCGGCGCCTCGGCCGCCGAAGCGGCGGCGGCGGGCACTCAGGCCGGACGCGAGGCGCTGATCAAGACGGCGGCCGACCTCACCGGCGTCACCGTCGACCACTACGCCGAAATCGGCCTGCTCGGCTTCGCGCTGATTGCCGACGCCCTCGGCGGCGTCGAGGTATGTCTCAAAGATGCCGCCTACGAACCACTTTCAGGTGCAGACTTCCCGGCCGGCCGGCAGCGCCTGGACGGCCCGCAGGCCCTGAGGTTCGTCCGCCAGCGCCACGAGCTGCCGCGCGGCGACCTCGACCGGGTGGTGCGCCAGCAGGCGGTGATGGCCTCGCTGGCCCACCGGGTGATCTCCGGCAAGACGCTGTCCAGCCCCGCCACCCTGAAGCGGCTCGAACAGGCCGTGCAACGGTCGATGGTGCTGTCGGAGG
>JALHRH010000121.1 GCA_022841565.1 Mycobacterium sp.
TCGCCGACGTGCGTGACCTGTCGGCCATGCAAGCCGCCGCCGAGCAGGCCGTGCAGAAGTTCGGCGGAATCGACGTGGTGATGGCCAACGCCGGCATCGCCAGCTACGGCTCGGTGCTTACCGTCGACCCGGAGGCGGTCAAGCGAGTCATCGACGTCAACCTGATGGGTGTCTTTTATACCGTGCGCGCCGCGTTGCCGTCGATCATCGACCGCCGCGGTTACGTGCTGATCGTCTCGTCGCTGGCCGCCTTTGCGGCGGCTCCGGGGATGGCGCCGTATGACATGTCCAAGGCCGGCAACGAACATCTGGCGCACACGCTGCGGTTGGAAGTGGCGCATCTGGGCGTCAGCGTCGGGTCGGCGCACATGTCCTGGATCGACACCGCCCTGGTCCGCGATACCAAGGACGACCTGCCGGCGTTCAGTGAGCTGCTGTCCAAGCTGCCGCCACCGCTGAACAGGACCACCTCGATCAACAAATGCGCGGCGGCGTTCGTCAAGGGCATCGAAGGGCGCAAGACCAGGGTGTACTGCCCCGGCTGGGTGGCGGCGATGCGGTGGCTCAAGCCGGTGCTGTCCACCAGGATCGGCGAGGCCGGGGTGCTGAAGTCCGCTGCCGAAATAATGCCCAAGTTGGACGCCCAGGTCGCCGCGCTTGGGCGTTCCACCAGCGCCTACACCCAGGGTTTGGAGAAACCGTAGCCGGGAAGCGGGTGACGCCGTGAAGGTAGTCGTTTGCGGCGCGGGGATTGCCGGGCTGGCCACCGCGGAGCGCATGTCGTCGCTTGGCGCCGAGGTGGTGCTGCTCGAACGCGCACCCGGGCCTCGCCAGCAGGGTTACCTCATCGACTTCTTCGGCGCCGGCTACGACGCGGCTGAGGCGATCGGGGTGCTGCCGGCGATCCGGGATGTCGGCTACAACTTCGACGAAGCCAGCCTGGTCGACGAACAGGGTCGCCGCCGCGCCGCCGTGTCCTACGTCAAAATCGACAGGGCCCTGCGCGGCCGCCTGTGCAGCGTGATGCGCCCCGACCTGGAAAAGGTGCTGCGGGACAACCTGCCCGACGACGTCGAGCTGCGATACGGCGCCGCGCTCACCGGCATCACCGATCGCGACAACGGAGTGACGGTCACGCTCGAGGGTGGGGACACCCTGGATGCCGATCTGCTGGTCGGGGCCGACGGAATCCACTCGACCGTGCGCGCACTGGTGTTCGGCGAGGAAACGCGGTACTTGCGTTACCTCGGATTCCACACCGCCGCTTTCACATTCGACGCGTCCGCGATCGGCGAGGCGACCGGAGATGACGTCGCCCTCACCGACACCATCGACCGACAGATCGGCTGCTATGCGTTGCGCAACGGCAAGGTGGCCGTCTTCGCGGCGCACCGCGCGCCGGATCGGCAGCTTCCCGAGGACACTCGGGCGGCGATCCGGGCCACTTACGCTGACATGGGCTGGCTGGTGCCCGAGGTGCTGCGGCGATGTCCGCCGCCGGAGGAGATCTACTACGACGAGGTCGCCCAGATCGTCATGCCGCGGTGGAGCAACAACCGGGTGGTGCTGATCGGCGACGCCTGTTCGGCCGTCTCGCTGCTGGCCGGTCAGGGTGCCTCTTTGGCTGTCGGCGCCGCGTATGTCCTGGCCGAGCAGCTGCGCCGGACGTCGTCGGTGGACCGCGCCTTAGAGTTCTATGAACGGCTTTGGCGTCCAGAAGTCGAGGATAGGCAGAAGGCGGGGCGCGAAGCAGCCAATCGGTTCCTGCCGTCGTCGCCGTTTCAGCTCTGGGCGCGTCGCACCGCGCTGCGGCTGGCCTGGCTGCCGTCGGTCAACCGGCGCATCACCGCGGCGTTGGCCGGCCCACCCTCCCCGGTGATCGCCATGCTGCACGCCGGTTCGGAGTCCGCAACCGATCAGCCGTGAACCAACGGCGTCCCGACAACGCCGCGAGCGTCCGCAACATGCCGCCCACACCGGTGCGTCGGTGGCAAAACGCGGGCGCTCGCCAGCCCCAGCGGGCCAGCCGCCCACCGCTTACAGCCCGAAGCCCGGGCGGCGGCGACGCAGGTAACGCTCGAACTCGGCGGCCAGTGCGTCGCCGTCAATGTTGCCGAGCGCTTCGTTGACGTCCACCGCGGCGTCGCCGTGCTGCTCGAGTGACTGCACGTACTCGGCCAGCTCCTCGTCGTCGGCGGCCATTTCGGTGATTTCCTGTTCCCACGCCTCGGCTTGGGCCGGCAGGTCGCCCAGCGGCACCTCCACATCGAGCACTTCCTCGACGCGCCGTAACAGCGCCACCGTCGCCTTCGGGTTGGGCGGGTGCGACACGTAGTGCGGCACCGCCGCCCAGAACGTCACCGCTGGGATGCCGGCGGCCACGCAGGCGTACTGAAAGACCCCGGCGATACCGGTCGGGCCCTCGTAACGCGTTTCCTCCAGACCGAACAGGCGCGCCGACTCAGACGAGTAGGCCGCACCGGAGACCGGCACCGGCCGAGTGTGCGGCGTGTCGGCCAATAGCGCCCCGAGAATGACCACGGTGTCTACGTTGAGCTTGTCGATGACGGTCAGCAGCTCGTCGCAGAAGGTGCGCCAGCGCATGTTCGGCTCGACCCCGTGCATCAACACGACATCGCGCTGGCTGTCGGGCGGTCGGCAGTGCGAGATCCGCATCGCCGGCCACTCCAGCTCCCGGGTGACGCCGTCCACCTGACGGATGACCGGACGATTGACCTGGTAGTCGTAATAGGCCTCGTCGTCGATCTCGACGATGGGCAGCGCATCCCAAATCGCCGACAAATGCGTCACCGCGTCGCTGGCTGCGTCACCGGCGTCATTCCAGCCTTCGAATGCCGCCACCACCACGGTGTTGTGCAGTTGGGGCAGCGTGTCACCCGAGTCGCCACCGCGCCCGCCATCCGGCAAAGTCACCCAGCTAGCCTACGGCGTGGCGGTGGGGCACCGGTGCGGGCGTTGCGGTGTGCCTGAGCCTTCACCCTCTGCGAGATTGCCGCAACGGTCGTGCTTCGGCTGAGACCGCGACCGCGGTGGCAATGTCGATGAGTGCTTGACCGATGCGTTCGGCTGCCTTCTGGTTAACCTTGGTAACTGCGACCCGCGAACAAGAATTGCCGACAAGATCCGCGAGCGGGGCTGGGCGTCCAGACGTCGGGTGACGACGTAAACTTGTCTGGTCGAGAGGCGTTGCAACGGACCCGGGTGCTTAAAGCCGGTATCCGCCACGCTCGGCAGATCAAAGGACGCCTTCCGCTATGGAAGGAACGTGCGTGAACGCCGCTGAGCCGAACATCGCTGACTCGAAAGCTTTCGTGCCGAACGTCCGCCCCGATTGCACCGAGGAGCTGGCGGCCGCGCTGCGCCAGCGGATTATGGTGATCGACGGCGCCATGGGCACGGCCATCCAGCGGGACCGGCCGGATGAGGCCGGCTACCGCGGCGAGCGTTTCAGGGACTGGCCGAGCCCGCTTCAGGGCAACAACGACCTGCTCACCCTGACCCAGCCACAGATCATCGAGGGGATCCACCGCGAGTACCTCGAGGCGGGCGCCGACATCCTGGAGACCAACACGTTCAACGCAAACGCGGTTTCCCTGTCCGACTACGGCATGGCGGAGCTGAGTTACGAGCTGAACTACGCCGGCGCTGCCCTGGCGCGCAAGGCCTGCGACGAGTTCAGCACCCCGGAGAAGCCCCGCTACGTCGCCGGCGCCCTCGGGCCGACGACGCGGACCGCGTCGATCTCGCCCGACGTCAACGACCCCGGAGCCCGCAACGTCTCCTACGACCAGCTGGTGGCTGCCTACCTCGAAGCGGCCAACGGCTTGGTCGACGGTGGTGCCGACCTCATCATCATCGAGACGATTTTCGACTCGCTGAACGCCAAGGCGGCGGTGTTCGCCGTCGAGACGCTGTTCGAGGAGCGCGGACGCCGCTGGCCGGTGATCATTTCGGGCACCATCACCGATGCTTCCGGCCGGACGTTGTCCGGCCAGGTCACCGAAGCGTTCTGGAACGCGATCCGGCACGCAAAGCCGATTGCGGTGGGCCTCAACTGCGCCCTGGGCGCGCCGGAGATGAGGCCCTACATCGCCGAGATGGCGCGGATCGCGGACACCTTCGTCTCCTGCTATCCGAACGCCGGCCTGCCCAACGCCTTCGGCGAGTACGACGAGTCCCCGGAGCGTCAGGCCGGCTACATCGCCGAGTTCGCCGAGGCCGGCCTGGTCAACCTGGTCGGTGGTTGCTGTGGAACGGCGCCGCCGCACATCGCCGAGATCGCGAAGGTCGTCGAGGGCAAACCGCCGCGTGAGCTGCCGGAGATCCCGGTGGCCACCCGGCTTTCCGGCCTGGAGCCGCTCAACATCACCGACGGCTCCCTGTTCGTCAACATCGGTGAGCGCACCAACATCACCGGCTCCGCCCGGTTCCGCAACCTGATCAAGGCCGAGGACTACGACACCGCGCTGTCGGTCGCCCTGCAGCAGGTCGAGGTCGGTGCGCAGGTCATCGACATCAACATGGACGAGGGCATGATCGACGGCGTCGCCGCGATGGACCGGTTCACCAAGTTGATCGCGGCCGAGCCGGACATCAGCCGCGTCCCGGTAATGATCGACTCCTCCAAGTGGGAGGTCATCGAGGCGGGCCTGAAGAACGTGCAAGGCAAGCCGATCGTCAACTCGATCTCCATGAAGGAAGGCGAGGAAAAATTCATCCGCGAGGCGCGGCTGTGCCGCAAGTACGGCGCCGCCGTCGTCGTGATGGCCTTCGACGAGCAGGGGCAGGCCGACAACCTGGAGCGTCGCAAGGAGATCTGCGGGCGCGCCTACCGGATCCTGACCGAAGAGGTCGGCTTCCCGGCCGAGGACATCATCTTCGACCCGAACTGCTTTGCGCTGGCGACCGGTATCGAGGAGCACGCGACGTACGGGATCGACTTCATCGAGGCCTGCGCCTGGATCAAGGAGAACCTTCCCGGGGTGCACATCTCCGGCGGCATCTCGAACGTGTCGTTCTCATTCCGAGGCAACAACCCCGTCCGCGAGGCGATCCATGCGGTGTTCTTGTTCCACGCCATCAAGGCCGGCCTGGACATGGGCATCGTCAACGCGGGTGCGCTGGTGCCCTACGACTCGATCGACCCCGAGCTGCGGGACCGCATCGAGGACGTCGTCCTGAACCGTCGAGAAGACGCGGCCGAAAGGCTGTTGGAGATCGCTGAACGATTCAACAGCAAAGAGGAGGCCTCGGCTGACCCAGCGGCCGCGGAATGGCGCAGCCTGCCAGTCCGTGAGCGGATCACGCACGCCCTGGTCAAGGGCATCGACGCCCACGTCGATGCCGACACCGAGGAATTGCGGGCCGAGATCGCCGCCGCCGGTGGTCGCCCGATCGAGGTGATCGAGGGCCCGCTGATGGACGGGATGAACGTCGTCGGTGACCTCTTCGGCTCGGGCAAGATGTTTTTGCCCCAGGTCGTGAAGTCGGCCCGGGTGATGAAGAAGGCCGTGGCGTACCTGCTGCCGTTCATCGAGACGGAGAAGGAAGAGGCCGGTGCCTCCCAAGATGGAGTGGCATCCAAGGACACCAACGGCACGATCGTGATGGCGACCGTGAAGGGCGACGTCCACGACATCGGAAAGAACATCGTCGGGGTCGTCCTGCAGTGCAACAACTACGAAGTGATCGACCTCGGCGTGATGGTGCCCGCCCAGAAGATCTTGGATGCGGCCAAGGAGCACAACGCCGACATCATTGGGCTCTCCGGCCTGATCACCCCGTCTCTGGACGAGATGGTCAACTTCGCCGTCGAGATGGAACGCGAGGGGCTTCAGATCCCGCTGCTGATCGGTGGCGCGACCACCTCGCGCGCCCACACGGCCGTGAAGGTGTCGCCGCGTCGTAGTGGTCCGGTGGTCTGGGTCAAGGACGCGTCTCGCTCGGTGCCGGTCGCTGCGGCCCTGCTCGACGACAAGCAGCGGCCGGCCCTGTTGGAGGCCACCGAGAAGGATTACGCGGCCCTGCGCGAACGGCACTCTCAAAAAAATGAGCGGCCGATGGTGACGCTGGAGAAGGCCCGCGCGAACCGGACGCCGATCGAGTGGGACGGCTACACGCCGCCGGTGCCCGCCCAAGGCGTTGGTTTGCGGGAGGGTGTGCGGGAGTTGCTCGACTACGACATCGCCGAGTTGCGCGAATACATCGACTGGCAGCCGTTTTTCAACGCCTGGGAGATGAAGGGCAGGTTCCCCGACATCCTCAACAACCCGGCCTCGGGCGAGACCGCGCGCAAGCTGTACGACGATGCCCAGGAGATGCTCGACACCCTGATCAAGGAGAAGTGGCTGACGGCCAACGGGGTAATCGGGTTCTTCCCCGCGAACGCGGTCGGTGACGACATCGAGGTCTACACCGACGAGACCCGCACCGAGGTGTTGACCACCTTGCACAACCTACGCCAGCAGGGCGAGCATCGCGCCGGCATTCCGAACCGGTCGCTGGGCGACTACATCGCGCCCAGGGACACCGGTCTGGCGGACTACATCGGCGCATTCGCCGTCACCGCGGGGCTCGGCAGCCAGGACAAGATCGTCGAGTTCAAGGCCGCCAACGACGACTACAGCGCGATCCTGCTGGAGTCGCTCGCCGACCGGCTGGCGGAGGCGTTCGCCGAACGGATGCACGAGCGGGTCCGCACGGAGTTCTGGGGATTTCAGCCGGACGAGCAGCTCGACAACGAGGCTCTCATCGGTGAGAAGTACGTGGGAATCCGCCCTGCCCCCGGCTACCCGGCCTGCCCGGAGCACACCGAGAAGGCCACGCTCTGGGAGTTGATGGACGTCCAGGAGCGGACCGGCATCGAGCTGACCGAGTCGATGGCGATGTGGCCCGGTGCGGCCGTCAGCGGCTGGTACTTCTCGCACCCCCAGTCGCAGTATTTCGTGGTCGGCCGGTTGGCCCAGGATCAGGTCGCGGACTACGCGAAGCGCAAGGGCTGGACCCTGAAGGAAGCCGAGCGCTGGCTGAGCCCCAACCTCGGTTACAACCCCGAGGACTGAGCCCACCACCCGGGGGCTGTCCAGGGGCTCGCGCCACGATGGAGCTGCTTGAGCCGCAGCGCATCGGTGTGGCGCTGTGCCAAGAGTTGGGCGCGCCACCAGCCGACGGATGCGTTCGTACTGCACCACCGCGACCAAGTGGCTTGTCCGTTGGGTCCGGCGAACTCGACCGACGCTGCTAGCGAACACGAGCCGGGCTGGCAACCTTGGTGGATTTGGCAATCTTTCCGCGAGCTAGATCGCTATAGTTGGGTATCTCGCCACGGCGCGATTTGTTGAGCGGTACGTCCGAGGAGGCGTGATGCTGGCAAACTTCAGTACGTTACCGCCGGAGATCAATTCGGCGTTGCTGCTCAGCGGTGCGGGGTCGGGTCCGTTGCTGGCAGCGGCGGCGGCTTGGGATGGGCTTTCTGCGGAACTGGGTTCGGCGGCGTCGTCGTTCCATGCGGTGACGTCGACGTTGGGCAGTGCGGCCTGGCAGGGTCCGGCATCGGCGGCCATGACCGCGGTTGCGGCGCCCTACGCGAAGTGGCTGGATGCGGCAGCGGTGCGGGCTGCCGGTGCGGCCGGGCAGGCCAAGGCTGTCGTTGGTGTGTTTGAGGCGGCGCGCACGGCGATGGTGCAGCCGATCGCGTTGGCGGCCAACCGTTCTCAGTTTGTGTCATTGGTGTTGACGAATCTGTTCGGGCAAAATGCTCCGGCGATCGCTGCGACGGAAAGCGTCTATGAACAGATGTGGGCCCGGGACGTGGCCGCGATGTTCGGCTATCACACCGGTGCCGCCGCCGCAGTCGCCCAGCTGACGTCGTGGCAGCAGTCCCTGCAGAGCCTGCTTGGCATCTCAGGCAACCTTGGCGTCGGCAACAAGGGCAACGCCAACGTCGGCAATGGAAACACCGGTGACCAAAACGCCGGCAACGGGAACCGCGGCAGTTCCAACGTCGGCAGCGGCAATACCGGCAACTCCAACGTCGGCGGCGGAAACCTCGGCAACGGCAACGTGGGTGGCGGTAATCGGGGCGACTCGAATATCGGTGGTGGCAACGTCGGTGTCGGCAATGTGGGTGGCGGCAACAGCGGCAACCAAAACTTTGGCGTCGGCAACGACGGCAATGGCAACGTCGGTGGCGGTAACAAGGGCGATGGGAACATCGGCTTCGGAAACGTGGGTCCGACGAACACGGGCGCCCACAACAACATCGGCAGCGCAAACACCGGCAACCTCAACCGGGGGTCGGGCAATACCGGCGACGGAAACTGGGGCTTCGGTAACACCGGCAACGGCAACATCGGCTTCGGCAACAGCGGCAACAACAACATCGGCATCGGTCTCACCGGCAATAACCAGATCGGTATCGGCGGGCTGAACACCGGTAGCGGCAACATCGGGTTCGGTAACTCCGGCAACAACAACATTGGCTTCTTCAACTCCGGCAGCCACAACGTGGGAGTCTTCAACTCGGGCTTTGCCAACGTTGGCTTCGAGGTCTCGGGGACGAACAACACGGGCTTCCAAACCACCGGCGGCACCATCACCGGCGCGTGGAACACCGGCCTGAACACCACCGGCTTTGGAAACACTGGCAGCGAAGCCACGGGTGCATTCAACTCGGGCCGGTTTACCACCGGGTTCTTCAACTCGGCCAATGTGAACACCGGGATGTTCAACTCGGCTCGCTTTAACACCGGCTTTTTTAATTCGGGTGAAGGCAACACCGGCTTTTTCAATGCCGGCGCTCGGAACACCGGGTTCGGCAATGCCGGCGATATCAACACCGGTGGCTTCAACTCCGGCAACCTCAATACCGCTATCGGAAGTGCGGGCAACGGTCCCGGCCTCAGTTCCGGCTTCGGAAATGTCGGGCTCGGCACCTCGGGCTTTTTCAACCAGGGCAATGAATCCTCGGGCTTCACCAACGCCGGCGACAAGTCGTCCGGCGCGCGCAACCTCGGTGCCGGGGGTTCGGGCTTCAACAACTTCGGCTTCGAAGGGTCGGGCTTCCAGAACTCAGCCGATCGCAGCTCCGGCTTCTTCAATACCCTCAATAACGGCGTCGGCTTCCAGAACTCGGGCTTTTTCAACACTGGCATCCGTAACTCGGGTGTCGGAAACGTGAGCAGCTTCCCGCCCGATTTCGGCGGGCACTCCGGCTTCTTCCACCGATAGAAAGTGGTCCCATCCGGAGATCGGCCCGAAGCGCTTAGCGGCAGCGGACCGGCAGGTGCAGGGGTCCGCGAATGACGCGGGACGGGAAGTAAGTCACCGCCCCCGCGACGGTGAGGCGGGGGAAGCGTTCGTAGAGGGCGCGCAGCGCGATCGCCCCCTCCATCCGGGCCAGACTCGCGCCCAGGCAATAGTGCACTCCGGCAGCGAAGGAGAGATGCTCGCGGGAATTGCGTCTGCTGATGTCGAACGCGTTCGGTTCAGCAAACACGGCCGGGTCGCGATTGGCGGCCGCGAGCAAGGTCACCACCGGGGTACCCGCGGGCAGTTCCTGATCAAATAGCATCGTTGTCTCCCGCGTCAGGCGGACGCCGTACTGCGCGGGCGCCTGCAGTCGTAACGCCTCTTCGACGACCTGACCAGCGGAATCGAGATCCGCGGTGAAAGCCGCACGCTGTTCCGGGTTCTCCGAGAGGGCGACCACTGCGTTACCGATGATGTTCGAGGTAGTGACGAAGCCGCCGATGAGCAGCGCCTGGCAGGTCGCCAACAGCTGGACCTCGGTCAGCAGGCCCTCGGTCAGCGCGCCGACCAGGGCGGTGATCACGTCGTCGCGAGGATGCCGGGAACGGTCGGCGACAACGGCGGCGAAGTACTCGGTCATTTCGGCGAGCAGGATTCGGGTGCGCCGCCGGTCACGTAGCCCACGTGCCCCGTCGACCGTGGCGCCGAATTCGCTGCCCCATCGGGCGAACAGGAAGTGGTCCTGCGGGGACAGCCCCAGCAGTTCGCAGATCACTTTGCTGGGCACCTGCATCGCGAACTCGTCGATCAGGTCGACCGGTTCGCTGCGATCCAGCCGATCCAGCTGCCGGTCGACCATCTCTTCGATGAACGCACGCCGGGCGCGGATGACCTCCGGGCTGAAATGAGGCGCCACGATTTTTCGGAGTCTGGTGTGCTCGGGCGGGTTCGCGGACGCCAACGAGTCGTCGAGCGGATGCACCAATTTCCCGCTTTGTTGCCAGGGCAGCGGTCGCAGATTTAATCGCACTGCCGACGTCGGGGCGGCGACGAATGCTTCACCGCGCAGCACCTGGCTGCACACCGCGTGCGAAGCGGTCATGCACAACCCACTTCGGCCGCGAACCAGATCGCCCCGCTCACGTATCCGCTCGTATCGCCCGTAGCCGTCGGCCCCGCGCGGCATGCCCAGCACACTGGCGGTCAGATCACCCGATGCGGCCGAGATGGCGAGGCGGATTCGCGATCGGTAGAGCCGCAGGATCGTCGGGAGCTCGCTCGGCGCGATCATCCCGGCATATCCCGGACGGGCTCAAGTTTCGGGGCCCGGGTGATGCCTCTTGTCAGCAGCTCCGCTCGGATGCGTTCGCGCAGCACGTATTTCTTGATCTTGGTCCCTGACATGGGCCAGTCCTGGACGAACCGGACGTAGCGAGGCACCCGGTAGGTGGCGATCTTGCCCAGACAGAAGTCGATGATCTCCCGCTCCGTCGCGGTCGCTCCCGGTTTCAGCTCGAGGTATGCGGCAGGGACTTCGACGTAGTAATCGTCGGGAGCGGCGACGACGGCAGCGATGTGCACCGCGGGATGGCGCAGTAGGTATCCCTCGACCTCGGCCGCGGCCACGTTCTCGCCGCCAACCTTGAGCATGTCCTTGAGTCTGCTGACGAAGGTTACCCGGCCGTCGTCGTCCATGACCGCCACGTCGCCGGTGTGAAACCAGCCCGCCTCGTCGAATGAGCGAGCGGTGAGTTCCGGGTCGTAGAGATAACCGTCAAAGCAGTTGCCTCCGCGCAATATCAACTCGCCCTCGGTACCGGGCGGGACATCACGGCCGGTGTGCGGGTCCACCACACGGCACTGCATGCCGGGCAGCGGATGCCCGCCGGTGGTCATGCGCTGTTCGGCGGTGTCGGTCGGATAGTTCAACGCCAGGAAACCGGCGGATTCGGTCATTCCGAAACATGACACCTGCACAACATGAGGAAGGCGACTTGCCATGTCGCGCAATCGTTCCGGCACCCCCACGGCCATTACGAGGCGCAGGGCCGACAGGTCTCGCTGCGCGAAATCGGGCTGATTCAACACCGGTAGCCAGATGGTCTCAAACCCGGGCAGCGCGACGGTACAGCGCTGTTCTTCCAAGTGATTCAGGGCGGTATCCGGGCGGAAGAAGCCCACGTGGCAACAGCAGCAACCGGCGTAGATGCAGGCGATCACAAAAGTGATGCCACCAACATGGAACAACGGGAGCGCGTTCCACACCCGATCTTGCCCGGTGAGAAAAAAGCGGGAATCCGCCGTGCCCGCGGCCACCCGAACGAAGGCTCCGTGGCTGATCGTCGCCCCTTTAGGGCTCGCGGAGGTGCCCGAGGTGTACAACACCATCGCGGTGTCGCGCACGTCCACCACCTGTTGCCGGCGGCGCACCATCTGCGGCTCGATTTGCCTTGCTCCGGCTTGAAAAGCCTTCTCACAGAGAAAATCTGGTGATGTCTCCGCCGTACCGAGCACCACGATCCGCCGGAGTGTGGGCGCCGCCGTCGTGGTCGGCGTGAGGGCGTTCAGCAGCGATGGCTCAGTGAACAGCAGCCGCATCCGTGACCGCGCGATCACCTCGGTCAGTTCGTAATCCTTGAACCTGGTGTTCACCGGCACCGGTACGGCGCCGACCTTCATGGCCCCGAACAGCAACGCAATGGAGTCGGGAGAGTTTGGCAGCAGAATCCCGACGGTCTCACCCGCCTGGATGCCCAGCGCCAGCAGTCCACGGGCGACCATATCGGCCCGTGCAGCCAGCTCGGCGTAGCTGACCGTCGCGGCCGGGAAAACCAGGACGTCGCGCGCAGGGTGCTCGATCGCCCGTCGATCCAGCAGATCGCACAGGGTTGCGACTTCAGTTGCCTGACGTCCGTCGGCGCCGCTGTCATGTCGCACCAGTGCCCCTAAACACGTTGTACCCGAACCGGACCAGGCTATCCGGCGACCAGCAGCGAGCGGAACCGGTTTCGCCGAATGCCACCGGCGACCCGCGTCGCGCGTCAGCATGCGGACATTGCGCAGCAGCCCTCCACGGCGCAGCATCGCCGGCTCAGCACATGGCCCGCAATAGTCACGCGGGGCTGTATCCTAGCATCGAATCGGCACGTACTCGGCAGAGGAAATCGCGATGCTTTCGTCGGCTTCTGACCCTCGGCACCTGCCTATCGAGAGGGTGGTCGAAGAGGCGGTCGAGTACTTCCGAAATTGTCTGCAGCCTGACGGTTCTATAGCGGACGACCCCACATCGGCTATGTTCCGGGAATGGGACACGATCAACGCCTTGAAGGCCATTGCCTTGTGGCAGAGAGTCTTTCACTTCGACGCCAGCGATATCATCGAGCCCGCGCTGGGATTCCTTGCCGCACAGGAGAAACCGACCGGCATGCTGAGCTGGGGTGGGGCGGAAATCGGATCGGATAGGTATTGCGCCGAGACCAGTAGCGAATACATCGCCACCCTGACTCTGCTCGGTCGGGTGGACGAGGCGCGCGTCAAAGCACATTTTCTGCGCGACCGACAGCGACTAGACGGGCCCTGGGAAGAAACGCACAACCACATCCCGAAAGCATTCCAGTTGGAGGCGTCGGTGACGGGGTTTGCTCTGCTGGCGCTCGCTGGTCTGGATATCGAGCCCATATACCTCGACGAAGCACTGGACTTTCTCGTCGGCAAGCAGCACAGCCAGGGACATTTCGGCATCAACTGGTACTACTACGCCTCCTACTACTACCTGATGCGGCCCGCGGTCGCAGCATTGGCGGATTTTGCCAGCTATCCACCGGTCGCTGCGGCCCGCGACTTTGTGCTCGGGCAGCAGCGGCCCGACGGAAGCTGGTTCAGTCGGGCCGACGGGGCAGGCACGACAGCCGCACCTGAGTTGCACACCGCGCTCGCCCTTGCCACCCTCGCCCACGCCGGGCTGTCCGCCGTTGAACCGGCGGTGCGCCGCGCCGTCGATTGGCTGCTTGGGCGCCGCCGGTCAGATGGATCCTGGTTCGGCGGCGATTATCCGTATCCGCAGACCGATGGCTATCGGCAATTCCGGGCGCCCCAGCATGTTTTCACAACGGCACAAGTACTCATCGCGTTCAACGAACTGGGGTCAACGTGAGTGCCCACGTTGATGAGGCCTTTGATGAGCCCTTTGATGAGCCGATCGCCATCATCGGCATCGGCTGCAGACTGCCCGGGGGCATCACCGACCAGCAGCTGTTGTGGCAGGCGCTCGAGCTAGGCATCGATGCCATCGGGCCGATTCCGCCCGACAGGTGGGATGTCGAGCGCTATTTCTCGCCCAGACCACAGCAGCCCGGCCGGATGAGCACTCGCAGTGGCGGTTTCATCGATGACGTCGATGCGTTCGATGCGACATTCTTCGGCATCTCGCCGCGCGTCGCCGAACAAATGGATCCCCAGCAACGGCTGCTACTGGAGGTGTGTTGGGAAGCCCTAGAGGATGCCGGAATCGTGCCGGGCGAGTTGGCCGGCGGTCGAACCGGGGTTTTCGTCGGCGCCTGCAGCCAGGACTACGGCGGTCTGCAAACGGCGCCGGGGGAGCTGGAGGGCCTCGGTCCCCATTCGGCCACCGGCACGTTTATGAGCATCCTGTCCAATCGTCTGTCTTACACACTTGACCTGCGCGGCCCCAGCATGACCATCGATACGGCCTGCTCCTCGTCGCTGGTCGCCGTACACACGGCGGTGCAAAGCCTGTGCCGTGGCGAAAGCGAACTGGCCCTGGTGGGTGGAGTGAACCTGATGCTGACGCCGCAGTTCGGCATTGCGCTGAGCCAGGCCGCGATGCTGTCACCGGACGGCCGGTCGCGGGCCTTCGATTCCTCGGCCAACGGCTACGTGCGTGGTGAGGGGGCGGGCGTCGTGGTACTGAAGCCGCTTGCCCGGGCCCAGCTGGACGGCGATCGCGTGTATGCGGTGATCCGGGGAAGTGCGGTCAACCAGGATGGACGTACACAGGGAATCACCGTGCCGAGTGGACAAGCACAGGAGGACAACTTCCGCGCGGCGTTGGCCGCCGCGGGGATTGCTCCGGCCGAGGTCGGCTACGTTGAGGCGCACGGCACCGGAACCCCGGTGGGCGACCCGATTGAGGCCAACGCTCTGGGACGGGTGCTGGCCACCGGGCGTGCGCCGGGCCGCATTGCCTTGCTGGGGTCGATCAAGACGAACAT
>JALHRH010000122.1 GCA_022841565.1 Mycobacterium sp.
CAGGCTGACCACGCCCTGCAGCTGCTGTTCCGCGCTCCGCAGCGAGGTCGCGATGGCCGTCTCGGTGCCCGCATACCACTGCGCACCTGCACTCAGCGCCTGCACGATCCGAGCGTTGACAGTCGCCGCCACCTGCGCGCTGATGATCTGGTACTGCCGGGCCTGGGTGTTGAGGACTCCGTTGATGGCCGCCGATATCTCGTCGACTCCGAGGGCCGCCAACCCCGTGGTAGGAGCCGCGGCCGCGGCGTTGGCAGCGCTGAGCGTCGACTCGATGCCGGCGACGTCCGCTGCGGTGGCCGCCAACAGCTCCGGTTCGACAATCACATATGACATGTTCAAATCCTTAGATCATGAAACGAATGTGCCGATATCACGGACATATCTCGAACAGATAACGAACGCATCGACCAGAACGTAGCACGCAAGGGAGCATGGGGGGCCGCAAAACCCATTTTTTTGAACACGCGGCCCAATATTGTCAAGGACCTATACAAAACATTCGCAATGCGCAAAGCGCGTACAAATGAAAAACGGTTGCATGCAGTAATGGCGGCCGCGCGGCCCCTACACCACTCCGCGCAGCGCGTCGGCGCCGAACATCTGCTCCATCATTGACGAGTAGTCGGGGCCGCGCCGCACCATGTGGCCGCCGTCGACGTTGATGCACTGGCCGGTGATGAAACTGGCGGCATCGCTCAGCAAGAACATGGCCAGGTTGGCGACGTCCTCCACCTCGCCTACCCGTGGCAACGGCGTGCAGAGCGCGTAGTCGCCGCTGATCTGCGGCGACTGGATGACGCTCGCGTCAACCAGATCAGTGCGTATCAGGCCGGGACGGATGCTGTTGGCACGCACCCATGATGCCCCGAGTTCATCTGCGGCCAGCTGCATCATGTGGTCGATTGCCGATTTTGTGACCCCGTACGGGCCGAACCATCGGTGGGTGTTGCTGGCGGCGATCGACGAAATGGCAACGAATGAGCCGCCCCCGCCACGCACCAACTCGCGCGCCGCGTGCTTGAGCACGTACATGGTGCCGTTGACGTTCAGGTCGACAGTACGACGCCAAGCCTCCGAATCCGTGTGGGTGATCGGTCCGACCGTCAACGACCCGCCCGCACTGTGCACGACGCCGTGCAGCCGACCGTGCCACGCGGTTACCGCGTCTACCGCGCGGGCAACCTCGTCTTCGTTGGTGACGTCGGCCGGTTCGTAACGAACCGAACCGGACAGTTGCAGGCCCTCGATCTCCTGCACAGCCGCCGCCAACCGGTCTGCGTTACGGCCCACGATCATGACGGATGCCCCGCCATCGACCAGCCCAGTCGCCACAGCCTTGCCGATACCGCTACCGCCACCGGTGACCAGGAACGTCCGATCGTGGAATGAAAGCTGCACTGGAGGCCTCCCGGTGATGAACGAGTTTCAACTATCGCACGGGGCGCGTCGGGGCACTCTTCGGCGACCTCGGAAACCTCGCGGCCGCTAGCCGAAAATGATGTTTCGGCGGTGAGTCATTAGGTAGCGCAGCGTCTGCTGGATCGTGTTGACCACCTGCTCAGCCAACTCGGAGACCACTTGCGGGTTGTCCACGTCGGCAGGCCCGAAGCTGGTGGTGTCGATGGGCGCACCAAACGTGATGCGCCATTTCGAGGGCAGCGGTACCAGTCCCGCCGGCCCGGCGAGGGGAAACAGCGGGGTGACCGGGAAGTAGGGCAGACCTAGCAGCCTCGCGAGCGGCTTTACATCCGCCAACATCGGGTAAGCCTCCTCGCAGCCGAGAATGGAGCACGGCACGATCGGCGCTTTGGTCGCCACGGCGGTCGAGATAATACGTCCGCAATCAAACGGCTGCAGCTGGTAGCGATGCTTGAAGCCCTTGCCCAATCCCTTGTTCCCTTCGGGGAACACCGCCAGCAACTCACCGGAGGCGAGCAACCGGGCGCTGTCAGTTGGGCATGCCCGACTGTGGCCGGCCTTGCGGGCGAGCTTGCCGATCCCCGGCAAGGCGAAGCACAAATCGTCGGCCATCAACCGAAGCTCACGTCCGGTCGGATGCTCGTCACGCACCGCGACGGAAGTCATCAGCGCATCGAGAGGCAACACCCCGCCGTGGTTAGCCATCACCAGCGCTGCGCCGTCAACGGGTAGGTGGTGGATGCCGCTGACCTCCACGCGAAACCACGACCGGAAAAACAACCTGAGCAAGGGGCGCACCAGCGCGTCGTTGAGGTGCGGATCGAAGCCTAACTCGTCGACGTCATAGTCCCCGGTGATGCGCCGCCGCAAGAATCCGGCCGCGGACACCAAGCGAGCCGCCAGCTCTCTCGTCGTGGCTTTGCCCGCCGGTGGCGTCGCGCGGAAATCGTCCATCTGGCGCACGACGCCGGTGCTGGATCCCTGGCCCGCGGCCCGTGCTGCGGTGTCGGGCCACGACGACCAGCGGTTGAGCCGCTGCCGCCTGGCTGAAGCCTCCCAGTTGCGCATGGAAACGACGTTGGAATTCGAAGACACATCGACTCCTCTGGCACATGATTATCCAGAGCCGCCAGCCCGAGAGGCGCTACCTGAAGCGGTAGCCAGTACGGTCCGAAATCAAACCGCGACTGCCCCGAGACCCAACACCTGCACGCCACCATGACTACGGGTGCCCGCCGGCCCATACCCGAGGCCGGCCGGTCGCGCCGCGGGTGCTACGGCGTATCGCGGCGCGCAACCTTGGTCGGCTTGGCAGTGCGCCAGTCCTCGACCTCGGGCGGCAGCCCCACGGGGTATCTGTTCTCGTTGTGCGCCGCCCAGTGCGCGTGCCCGAGCTCGTGTATGTGGAACGCGTGGCGCAGCGCCTCGGTGAAGCCCATGGCATCGGCCGCGGCGTTGACCGACGCCTTGACCAACAGCGACGCCATGGTGGGCCGCTCGGCGATGCGCCGCGCGAACTCGAGGGTCTTCTCCTCGAGCTCGTCGAGCGGGAAGACTTTGGACACCATGCCCAGGCGGTAGGCCTCGTCGGCATCCAGCGAATCACCGGTCAACAACAGCTCCTTGGCCTTGCGAGCACCGAATTCCCAAGGGTGAGCGTAATATTCGACGCCCGGCATGCCCAGCCGCACCGCGACGACGTCGCTGAACCTCGCATTGTCCGCCGCGACTATCAGGTCACACGCCCAGATCAGCATCAAACCGGCCGAGATGGCGTTGCCCTGCACCTGCGCGACGGTGATCTTGCGCAGATCACGCCAGCGGCGGGTGTTCTCGAAGAAAAAGTGCCACTCCTGGTGATAGAGCTTCTCGACGACCGGTTCCAGGGTGGCGCCGTGCGAACGGAACGTCGGATGCTGCTGCGGCCCGGGCTTGCGCTCGAGCAGCGCCTGTTCCGACCCGAGGTCGTGGCCGGCGGAGAAGTTTCGGCCGCGCGCCGCCAGGATCACCACCCGCACGGTGTCGTCGGCCTCCGCGCGGGAGAACGCCTCGTCGAGCTGCACCAGCAGGGTGCGGTTCTGCGCGTTGTGGGCATCGGGGCGGTTCAGCCAGATGCGCGCGATTCGGCCCTCGTCGAGGGTTTCGTAGACCACCAGCTGCGGGGTTTCGACCGTCGGGGATTCGGCCTCCGACCGCGCCGCAGCACTGGCCTGATCGGACACGGTCATGTTGCCCCACCTCACTTGTCACGGGCTTGGGCTTTACATTTTACGGGCCGTGTGTAAGCGGGTTGCTGGTGGGTTGCCCGACGCGGCCACCCGATCAACTCGCGTCTGGTGCGGCGCGGCTGATTCGGGCGAACGGGCGGCCAACAGTTGCCCGAGGCGGACTAGGGACTGCCCCCCGCCCGGCTTGGCTTACAGTTAACTAATGCCCACAAAAACGGACCATGGTGACATAGGCGACGTGGAACCGCTGGCCGACAGCACCGCGAGCCAAGCACGGCGGGTCGTCGCAGCGTACGCGAACGACGCTGACGAGTGCCGCGTCTTCTTGTCCATGCTTGGTATTGGTCCGGCGAAGCACGACAGCTAATGGCTGCGGCGGGCGGCCGAGCCCCGCGGGCCAAGTCCGGGGGTTCGGGGGACTCCGACTTTGTGGTGGTAGCCAATCGGCTACCAGTCGACATGGAACGGCTGCCCGACGGCACCACCGCCTGGAAACGCAGCCCCGGCGGGCTGGTCACAGCCCTGGAACCGCTGCTGCGCAAACGGCGCGGCGCCTGGATCGGCTGGCCCGGATTGGTCAGTGAGGCGATGGCCGACGCCTCGGACATTGACGAGCAGCCGATCGTCCAGGATGACCTGCGCCTGCACCCGGTGTGGCTGAGCGCGGATGACGTCGAGGACTACTACGAGGGCTTCTCCAACGCCACGTTGTGGCCGCTTTATCACGACGTCATCGTCAAGCCGATCTACCACCGCGAATGGTGGGAGCGCTACGTCGACGTCAACCGTAGATTCGCCGAGGCCACCGCACAGGCGGCCGCCAAGAACGGAACCGTCTGGGTGCAGGACTACCAGCTGCAACTGGTTCCGAAAATGCTGCGCACCCTGCGACCGGACCTCACCATCGGTTTCTTCCTACACATACCGTTCCCGCCGGTGGAGTTGTTCAGGCAGCTGCCATGGCGTACCGAGATCATCGAGGGTCTGCTCGGCGCCGACCTGGTGGGGTTCCACTTGGCCGGCGGCGCCCAGAACTTCCTGGTCCTGGCTCGGCAGCTGATAGGCGCCAACACGTCACGAGGCTCGGTCGGGGTACGGTCGCGACTTGGTGAGGTGGAATACGAGTCCCGGATCGTGCGGGTGGGCGCGTTTCCGATCTCGATTGACTCCAGCTCGCTCGACCATGCTGCCCGGGACCGCAACATCCGGCGTCGGGCCAGGGAGATCCGCGCCGAACTCGGCAATCCGCGCAAGGTGCTACTTGGTGTCGATCGGCTCGACTACACAAAGGGCATCGACGTTCGGCTCAGGGCCTTCAACGAACTGCTTGAAGAGGGCCGCGCCAAGCGCGACGACACCGTGCTGATCCAGCTGGCTACACCCAGTCGGGAGCGCGTCGAGAGCTACCAGATTCTGCGCAACGACATCGAACGCCAGGTGGGCCACATCAACGGCGAGTACGCCGAGGTGGCTCACCCGGTGGTGCACTACCTGCACCGCCCGGTTCCTCGCGACGAACTCATCGCATTTTTCGTGGCCAGCGACGTCATGCTGGTCACGCCCTTGCGGGACGGGATGAACCTGGTGGCCAAGGAGTACGTCGCCTGCCGCAACGACCTGGGCGGTGCTCTGGTCCTGTCCGAATTCACCGGTGCCGCAGCCGAACTGCGGCAGGCGTACCTGGTCAATCCCCATGACCTGGAGGGCGTCAAGGACGCGATCGAGGCGGCACTCACCCAGACCGAAGAAGAGGGCCGGCGCCGGATGCGCGCCCTGCGCCGCCAGGTGCTCGCCCACGACGTAGACCGTTGGGCCCGCTCGTTTCTCGACGCGCTCGCTTCCCCGGCGGAAGTAGAGCATCCAAACGCCCGGCCCTGACCGGTCGATTCCGTGGTTTTCGCGCCGATTCGCTGTGATACTGGACGCGTGAGAATCCGTCGCGGGCTGGCCGCCGGTGCCGCCATCGGCTCGGCCGTCGCAGCAGGCATGGCGTTGGAATCGGAAAGCCCGGCGTATGCGATCGGTCCGCCTGCGGACGGCGCCTACGCCTTGAATCAGGCCGGCGTCTCGGGTGCCACCTGGAACATCACGGCGCTGTGCGCGCAGCCGTCCGGAACCCGCAACATGAACGACTATTCGGACCCGATCGTTATTGCGATGAACTGTGCGCTGAACGTAGTGGCGACGACCCCGGCCAACAACAGCCGCGCCGAACATCTCCAGAACTTCAGCGCGCGGGCCCGGATGAGCAGCATGCTGTGGACCTTCACCATCAGCAAGGCTGAGGGGGTGAGCTGCCCCGGCGGGGGCTTCGGCGAAACCAGCGAAACCTACGCGTTCAGCGACGAAACGCTGACCGGCACCCACACCACGCTGCACGGCGCGGTGTGCGGCCTGCAGCCCGAAATGAAAAAGGAACCGTTCTCGCTGCAACTGGTGGGCCCGCCGCCCAGCCCGGTCCAGCGGTACCCAATGGACTGCAACGAGATTGCGATCTGCTTCTAGATAGGCGTGATGTAGGCGATCAGCCACTTGCCGTCGATGCGCTTGAATTCGACCCGCAACCGGCTGCCGTCGTAGTGCGGCTCGCGTGACTTGTCGGTCACGATGCGATTCATGTACACCATCGCGGTCGCCGAATTGCGTTTGGCGGCCATGACTCCCACGCCGACGACGTCGGCCTGGACCACCATCTCGCGCTTCTTCGCCTCCGGGATGATCTGGGCGTTGACGACCTTCTTAAATTCCTGACGGTAGTCGGGCGTCAGCAACGGATACACGTCGTTCAGGCTGCGCTCGATGGTCTGGAAGTCGTAGCCGAAGAACTGCGGGATCTCCTTCTCGGCCAGCTTCGGCAACTCCGCCCGGGCCGCCTGTTCACCTTGGTTCTCAATTCGGTCCCAGTAGAACCAACCGCCGACGGCCGACAACCCCACCACCGCGGCAGCCGCCAGGGCGCCGGCGACCGTGAACAGCCACCGCAGCCAGCCCATCAGTTACCTCCGTCGGGATACGTCAGGTCATAGCCGGTCATCTGTCCGCGCTCGTCCTGGTGCACGATGACCCGCAACCGGTACGGCTGGGACGGTTTGTTGACCCCGTCGATGTCGGCGACGGTCACCCGCACCGCGACCAGCACCGACGCATTGTCGCTGACGTTGTCGACGCTTTCCAGGGCGGCACCGTTGACGACCGCCTCGGAGGTCGCGTTGGTCTTGCGGAACAGCTGCTTGAGGAACTCGACGTTTTCGGCGCCGAACTTGCTGCGTAGCGGGCCGCTGGTGCCGTTGACGAACCGGTTGATCGACTCGTCGATGGTGTCTTGGGTGTAGCTGAACATGTTGACCACGGTCTGCGATGCCGTGTCGACGAAGCGTTGCTCGCGGGCCTGCCGCGCGTCGGCTTCCCGGTGCTGCCCACGGAGGACCACGACACCCCACACCAGTCCGGCGATCACAGCGACCGATGCGACCAAACAGACCCAGCCGACCATCCGGCCATGCGGTCGTCGCCGCCGGGGCGGCCGAGCGCTGACGGACTTACCCTTGTTGGCCGGCCGCTTCGGCGCGCGCTTGGTCGGCATGGGCGTGGCGGCACGCGCCGCAGCCTCGCCGACACCCCCACTGTCCTGGGCCGCCGCGGCACCGATCGACGCGCCTTTCGGCGGACCCGCCGCGCGCGACGCCCGTCGGCGGGCGCGCTGCGTCGTCGCCTGTTCTTCTGTCACCACTGGATCCACTAAAAGGTTTTCGGAGCGAGCATGAGGTCCACCCAGCTTTCGGCGCTAGATGGACCGGTAACGCCGGACGCGAAGATACCAGTGCCGCCCGCCGGGTCCTTGAACCGGCCGGTAGCCGGGTCATAGGTGGTGGTGTAGGCCGCGCCGCCGGCCTGCGGTTGCGCGCCGGTGCCCACCGGTGGCGGCGGCGGTTCGATGTATTTCGGGTACGGAATCTGCGGCGGCACCGGCGGGTAGTTCGGCGGCATCCAGGCAGGGTTGCCCGGCGGCGGGCCGCTGTTGTTCGGGGGCGGCGGGTCGTAGGCAGGCTGGTTCGGCGCCGGACCCGGACCGGGCGTCACCCCGGGCGGCGGCGGACCGACGATCGGAATGCCCGGATCGGGATCGGTTCCCGGCGGGATGTACGGAAAGTGGTTGGGCGGCAATATGTTCAGCCCGTTGGTCACCGGGGTGCCGTAAGGGATCGGCGGGCCGCGCCACGGGTTGGTGCCGGTCGGCACGTAGCCCTTCGGGTCGCGGCATAGCTGCACCGTGGGGGCCCGCTTGCCGGGGAACTCCTGGCACGGGTAGTTGCGGGCACCACGCACGGCGCTGGGGTCGTTGGACGCGGTCTTGCAGTACATGTCGCGCGGGACCTCACGCAATGATTCATCGGCGGGCGAGCGCATCAACGGCGCAGGAATGAACCCGGTGCTGCATGGCGGCGGGTCGTTCAGGTCGATCTTGAAGTCCAGCTTCGCGCCCTCGTCCTGCGGTACGCCACCGGCGGCGGTGGTGATCGCGGCGAAGATCGCCGGGAAGACAACCAGCAGTTGTTCGATCGACTTGTGGTAGATCACGCCGACCCGGCCTAGGTTGGCCAAGTTTGCCGCCAGCGTCGAGAAGGAGGGGCGGATGCCGGAGAACGTGGTGTTGGCCTCGTCGATCGCACCCGGGGCCGTCGCCAGCGTGTCCCGTAGCCTCGGGTCCGCCTGGCGAACCTCGGAGGTGAAGCGCGCCAGACCGTCGGATAGCGACTTGATGTCGGCGCCGGCGCGGATCTGCGCCTGCAGGAACGGTCCGGCCTGGTCGATCAGCTGGGCGACCTGCGGGTAGTTGGTGTTGGCCTCGTCGACCAGCAGCCGGGCGGATTCGAACAGCCTGGCCAATTCCGGGCCGGTGCCGTTGGTCGCCAGGAACGCCTCGTGCAGCACCTCACGCAACCGCGTGTCACCAAGGCTGTTGACCAGCTTCTCCGCCTTCTTGAGCAGGTCCGCGACGTCCTGACCGATGCGGGTGTTGGCGCGGTCGATCTTGGCGCCGTTGCGGAGCTTGCCCGGCGCCGGATTGGCCGGCGGCACCAGGTCGATGTACTGCTCGCCGATCGCCGACACGCTCTTGACCGTCGCGGTGACATTAGACGGCACCGGGGTCCCGCTATTGAGTCGCATCTCGGCGGTGACGCCGGTGGGATTGAGTTGGACCGATTCCACCCGGCCCACCGCAACGCCGCGGTAGGTGACGTTGGCGTTCTTGTAGATGCCGCCGCCGGCGACGAAATCGGCGCTCACGCCGTAGGTTCCGATGCCGAACGTGGACGGCAGGCGCAGGTAGAAGATGCCCATGACGGTCAGGGTGATCACGGTGATCACCGCAAATATGGACAGCTGGATCTTGGTGAGTCTGTCGATCATCGTCCCCGCCTTACTGCGCTGCCGTGCCGGGCGGAATGGTGAACGGGTCGGCTGCCTGTCCGGACAGGTTGGCCAATTCGCCCATCAGGAAGTCGGGCGGGTTGAGCACCTCGTCCATGTGCATCATGTTGGGATCGAGAGCATAACTGGTGGTGAAGAACGTCTCACCGAGCCGGCGCAGGGTCAGGTCGAACGTGGTGAAGACGTTGAGGTAGTCGCCCCGCACCGCCTGCTTGATACCAAAGTTGGGGAACGGGAACGTCAGCATGATCTGCAACGAGGTGACGAAGTTCTTTTTGTTGTCGTTGAGCGCCTTGAGCGCCGAGTACAGATCCTTGACGTCCGCCGCGAAGTCGGTCTTGGTCTTGGACAACACGCGCGACGTCACCGTCGCCAGCCTGTTGAGCGCGCCGAAAGCCTGCACGATGTTGTCGCGGTTCTTGTTCAGCACGCGAAGCGATTCGGGCAGTGTGTCCAACGCCCGGCCCAGGTTGTCCTTGTCCCGCGCCAGGATTGAGGAGACCCGGTTGAGCCCCTCGACCGTGGAGATGATGTCGTTGACCTGCTTGTTCAGGCCCGATGTCAACTCTGCGAGGCGTGGCACCAGGTCGACGAACTGGCCCTGCCGGCCTGCCACGGCCTGATAGGCCTCGTCGGTAATCTCTTCCAGCGCACCGACATTGCCCTTGTTGACCACCACACCGAGGGCCGAAAAGACTTCCTCGGTGGTCGGGAAGCGGCCGGTCCTGGACTCCGGAATTCGCGATCCGTTGCCCAACCTGCCCGTCGGGCTCTGGCCGGTCGGCGCAGACAGATCGATGTGCAGGGATCCCAGCAAGGAGGTCTGGGCGACCTTCGCCACCGCATTCGCGGGCAGCACCACGTTCTTGTCCAGCGCCAGTTTCAGCGCGGCGTAGAAGGATCCGTCGGAACGCTGCTCGGCCGAGATTCCGGAGACGCTGCCCACGGTGACGTCGTCGACCATGACCGGCGAGTTCTGCGGCAACGTCGAGACGTCGGGCAATTCGACGGTGATCGTGTACGCGCCGCCGCCGTGGCCGGCGGTGCCGGGCAGCGACAGGGAATTCAGTCCGCCGAACGCACAACCGGAGAGCAGCGTGCTGCCGGCGACCAATGCCATGGCGCGCATCAAGAGTCGCTTCATCGACCCGCTCCTTGCTCGGCAGGCAGCGGTCCCGGGGCCGCAGCCGGCGCGGCGGGCGCCGGTCCCGGCGCGGGTCCGTACCCCGGTGGTGCGCCCGGGCCCGGTCCGGGGGCGGTCGGGACGAACAGGCTCTGCAGGTCCGTGGTGTTGCTCGGCACCGACTGGCCGGAACCCTTGGCCGGAATCCAGGTCAATTCCGGAACCGGTGTCTCCGCCTTGGCCTGGGTGGCTGGGGTGTCGTAGATGATCTGCCCCTTGTAGGCCGTGATCGTGTTGATCGGGTGGAACATGATCGGCGGGAAGTTCACGGTGAGCCGGCGCAGCACCGGACCGAGCCGCTCCCGACAGATCTCGGCGCGCTTGAAGTACTCGGGCCCGGACGGCCCCGCCGCGGTGTCAAAAGACCCACCGCAGACGAACTGCACCGGGTTCAAGAAGTTGGGCAGCGACAGCAGACCATTCAGGGTGCCCTGCGCCGGGTCATAGATGTTGTAGAAGTTGGAGATACCGGGACCTGCCACGTGCAGAACCTGCTCGATGTTCTCGCTCTGATCGCTCAGGGTCTGGGTGAAGTCGGTGAGCTGGTTGACCGTTTCGATCAGCGTCGAATTGTTCTCATGCAGGAATCCCCGCACGTCCGAGAGCGCCTGGTTGAGCGAACCCAGCGTGTGGTCCAGATCCCGCGAACTGTCCGCGAGCACCTGCGACACCGATGCCACGTGCCCGGCGAACTGCACGATCTGCTCGTTGCTCTGTGACAGCGCGTCGACGAGCACCTGCAGGTTCTTGACGGTGCCGAAGATGTCGTTACGCGAATCGCCAAGGCGCCCGGCGACTTGCGCAAGCTCACGCAGGGCATTGTGAAACGAGTCGCCGTTGCCGTTGAGGGTGTCTGCGGCCTGGTTGATCGCCGCGCCCAACGGGCCCTGCATCTCGCCGGCCGCCGGGCTGAGCGAGACGGACAGCTGGGTCAGTGCTTCCTTGACTTCGTCCCATTCCACCGGAACCGCGGTACGGGTCAGGTCGATGCTCGCGCCGTCCGGCAGCGCCGGGCCGCCGGTGAACGCCGGGGTGAGCTGAATGAACCGGGCCGCCACCAGGTTCGGCGACATGATTACGGCCTTGGCGTCCGCGGGGATCTTGACACCGTCGGACACCTTCATGGTGATCTTGACATCGGCCGGCCGAGGTTCGATCGAATCGATCTCTCCCACCGGCACGCCCAGGATGCGGACCTGGTCACCGGGGTAGAGCCCGACGGCCGCGGTGAAGTAGGCGGTGAGCTTGCGGCCGCCACCGCCGGCCGAGAACAGCACGTAGGCGCCGCCCACCAGCGCCGCCACCAGCGCGATGATGGTGACGGTCCGCAAACCCTTGCCGCCGAAGCGTTTTGGCGTTGTCATGGTGATTTCGGCCTGATCGTCCAGCGCTCTTGAATGAACCCGCGCAGATAGTCGGCGAAGCTGTCCGGCAGCTTGCCCGGCTGGAATACCGCGTCGAACATGGTCGCCACCAGCGGCGCCGGGATGGCGCCGAAGACGTTGACGTTGAACCCGGGGCCGGAGCCGACCACCTCGCCGAGCGTCGTGGCGTAGGTCGGCAACCGCTTGAGTGCCTCGACGATGTAGTCGCGGCGTTCGTTAAGGTTGGCCAGCACCTGGTTGAGCTTGTTCAGCGCCGGGCCGAACTCCTTGCGGTTGTCGTTGACGAATCCGGACAACTGTGCGGACACGTCGTCGATCCCGGAAATCAACGCGCTCAACGCGGAGCGCCGCTCGTCCAGCGCGGCGAACAATTGGTCGCCCTGGTCCACCAGCTTCTTGACCTGTCCGGCGCGATCGGACAACACCGTCGTCACCGACTTCGCGTGCGCCAGCAAGCCTTGCAGCGCTTCGTCGCGGCTGTTCAGGGTGCGCGACAACGTCGTCACCCCGTCCAACGCTCCGCGCAACTGAGGCGTGGCGTCGTGCAGGGTCTCGGTGAGCACCTTCAGCGCGCGCTCGAACTGGGGCTTATTCAGGTTGTTGGCACTCTGGCCAAGGTCCTCGAGCGCACCGGCCAGGGTGTAGGGCGTGGTGGTCCGGCTCAACGGAATGGTGGTCGCGTTGCCGGAACCGGCCGGGCTCACCGAAATGGAGCGCTCGCCCAGGATGGTGTCGGTGCGGATCGCGGCCAGCGTCTGATCGCCGACGACCACGTGGCGGTCCACCTGAAAGGTGACCTTGGCGCTGTCGCCGGCCAGGGCGACGTCGGACACCTTGCCCACCTTGACACCGGAGATCAGCACGTTGTTGCCGGGGGTGATGCCGCCCGCGTCGCTGAAATAGGCCTGGTAGGTCTTACCTTGCGGCCAAAAAGGGAGCCCCGCGTAGCCGAATGCGATGAGCACGACGAAAGTGACCACCGCCAAGCCGATGACGCCGGTGCGGAGTGGATCCTGGTCGCGCTTGCTGCCCGGCTTCTTGCTGTTTGGCTTCTTATTTGGCTCCTTACTTTGCAAAAGCGCACCTCCCCTTGCTGGGATCCACCTGGCCGCCGAGGCCCAGCCGGATATCGGAGCCCGCCGGCCCGTTGATCTTGATCGTCACCGAGCAGAAGTAGATGTTGAAGAACGACCCGTAGGTGCCGAGCGCGGCCAGCCGCAGGTAGTCCTCGCCGAGTTGCTCGATGTCGTTGTTGATCTCGGCCTTGCGGGTGTCCAGTTCGGTGGCGAACGGCCGCGCATTCTCCAGAACGCCCTGCAGCGGCCGGCGCGAATTGCGCAGCAAGTCGGCCAAATCCGTGGTGGTCGACGCCAGCGGCGGGATCGCGCCCGCGATGGTGTCTTTGTTCTTGGCGAGCCCCTCGATCAGCTGCTGCAGCTGGTCGACACTGGCCGAGAATTGCGCGCTGCGCGCATCGACGGTGCCCAGCACGGTATTGAGGTTGGTGATCACATCGCCGATGAGCTGGTCACGCTTGCCCAGTGCCGTCGAGAAGCTGCTGGTGTCGGCCAGCACGTTGGACAACGCGCCACCCTGGCCCTGTAGCAACTCGATGACGGCGCTGCTGATCGTGTTGATCTTGTCCGCGTCCAGACCCTTGAGTACCGGCTTGAGCCCACCCAGCAGCGCGTCGAGATCCAGTGCCGGCTGGGTGTGCTGGGAGTTGATGGTCCCGCCCGGCGGCAGCTTGCGCAGCTCGCCCGGGCCCGAGGTGATCTCCAGGAAGCGGTCGCCGACCAGGTTCTCGTAGCGGACCACGGCACGCGTGGAGGAGTACAGCGTGTAGCGGGTGTCGACGCCGAACGCCACATCCACGGTGTTGTCGGGGTTCAGCTTGACGCCCGACACCGCGCCGACGGGCACCCCGGCGATGCGGACCTTCTGGCCGCCCTTGAGCCGGGACGCGTCGAGGAAGGTGGCGTGGTAGGTGGTCTCCGAACCGAATCGAAAGTCGCCGAACACCACAATTAGAGCGGCGCTGAACAGCACCATCGTCACCACGAAGGCACCGACCTTGATCACCATCGACCGGTGCGACGGGATTTTCGCGGCGGCCATCAGAAGTCGTCCCGCTCGGCGAAGGCGCCATGGAAGAGGAACTGCAGCGTCGAGGGCGCGTCGACCTGCAACTCGGTGAACGGCTCGTATGGGATCAGAGCATTGTCGGTGACCAGGAACGGTGCCCGGTAGAACGACCCGCCGGTCTGTTTGGTCGGGATGTCGGGCAAACCGCGGCAGTTCGGTCCACCGGAGGCGTTGACGATCGGCAGGCTCTCCGGATAGGTGTACGAAGGCGCGCCCAGCACGAAGCTCGACGAGGTGAACAGCCCCGCCTTGCGCACCCCGATCAACGGGCCGAACTCCTTGATGCCGCGAGTGATGCCGCCCAACAGGCAGCCGAATTCCGGCGAGTAGTCCGCGGCCACCTTGAGCGGCGCCCGCAACCTGTTGATGGTGTCGATCAGGTTCTGCTCGGCCGGCGCCAGCGTCTCGTAGCCGT
>JALHRH010000123.1 GCA_022841565.1 Mycobacterium sp.
GGTGACGATCGGCTGCAGCTGGGGGATGGCCGCGCTGGTCTGCAATGGCACCGACACCGCACCGATCTGACCGAGCGCCATGTCGATCGTCGTGTAATCCACGCTGTTGAAGCCCAGCACGCAGACGCGGTCACCAGCCTGCACGGCAGCGGCGGTCAGGGCGCGGCCGAACGCGGCGATCCGCATTCCGAGCTCGCGGTAGGTGATGGTGTCGAACCGGGGGAGCAGGGTCAATGAGGTACGCCCGGTCCTGGGGTCTGCGACGAATTCCACCGCACGCTGGCCCAGTGCCGGGCGGTCGGCATAACCGTCGACCAACGTCTGTATGACCTGCGGGAGACGCAGCTCCGGATTCTCCAGGGCCTCGGCGACCGCGGGGTCGGGTCGGGCGGCGGCGAACTGCGGGTCGGCGGCCGCAAGCTCCGCGGCGCGGCGGGCGAGCCGCTCCTCTGGTGTGGTCGTCATGTCAGATCCTCTTCGAAATGAACCCGAGAAAAATGCACTATGGGCGGCGCCACGCTGCGCTCGACAGAAAGAACGTTAGCTAAAGTAAAGATATATCTCAACGTTTCTCAACGCCGAATCGCTGCGAGTCAGCTGTGAATTGGGCCACGGTCGTCAGGCGCGGGAATCTGCCGGGTCGAGCGCATCGAGCAGCCGTTGCATGGTGGCGCACATGTGCGCGAAGTCGTCAGCACCCACCAGGTTCGCCCATCGTTCCTCGATATCGGCCACTTGGTCGCCGGCGGCGGCGAGCAACCGTTGTCCGCGGGCGGTGAGATCGATGAGTTTCGCGCGTCCGTCCTGCGGGTCGGGCCGGCGGGTCAGGTATCCCAGCGTCGCGAGGTCGTTCACCAGCTCCGATGTCGCCGCCAGGCTCAGCTGCGCCCGAGATGCCAGTTCGGTGAGTCGGATGCCACCCATTCGGATGTTGCCGAAGATCTGCAAATGCGGATCACGGATGTCGCCATAACCCAGCTCGGCGTGTGGCGCGGCCAGGTCGGTACGGAACTGCCGTGTCAGTCGCACCAACAACTGTCCGACCGCCTGCCGATCCCTGGGCAGATCCCTTGACGTCGCCATGCTTTCCGAACATACTACGGTTACCGAAGTTTCGGTTTCCGAAGTAAATGAGGTGCGACGTGAGCAACTTGGCGGACGAGTTCGTAGTGACCGATTTAGGGCGGATGCACGTGCAACGTCGGGGGAGCGGGCCGGTCACCATCCTGTGGCACAGCCTGTTCCTTGACTCCCGATCGTGGGCACCGCTGATCGATGCGCTCGACGAGGTGGCGCCGCAGCGTTCCGTGATCGCCATCGATGGGCCCTCACACGGCCGCAGTGCACCGGTGACCCGCGACTTCACGTTAGACGAATGCACCCATGCGGCCGCCGATGCACTGGATGCGCTCGGCATCGACGGGCCGGTCGACTGGGTTGGCAACGCCTGGGGCGGACATATCGGGATTCTGCTAGCCGCCACCCAACCGCACCGGATCCGCACCCTGACCACCATCGGCACCCCGGTGCACGGGATCAGCGCGCGATTCCGCGTGACGAAGGGGTGGCCGTTGGTGGCGCTGTATCGGTTGTTCGGTCCGACCCAGCTGGTCTGCGATCCGCTGTCGCAGTCCCTGCTGGGACCTGACGGTTCCGCAGAGGTCATGGATGCGTTCCGGCAGGCCGACCGGACCGGGATGTATCACGCCGTGCGCTCGATGATGCTGAAACGGCCGAGCCTGCATGACCAGCTGCGCCACATCGTCGCGCCTACGTTGATGCTGGCTGCCGACGACGACGATGAGGGCTGGCCGCCGCAGCAGGCCCGGGCCGCCTGCGCCACCATGCCCAACGCGCGCGCCGACGTCGTGCGGGGCGGCGGTCGGGTAGCCCCGTTGTTGGTCGACGCGAAGACCATTGCGCGGACGCTGGTCGACTTCTGGGATGCCGCGGAGCCTGCCCCGCCGCGACACTGACCACCACACACGCGAGTCGCCGACGACGGTATGCGTGCTTTCAATCTGGGCGCCGGCGCACCTCACAACTCGGCGAGCAGACCCGCCAGTACCTCTAGCCCCTCGGTCAGCAGCTTGTCGGTGATGGTCAACGGCGGGAGTAGCCGGATGATGTTGCCGAACATGCCGCAGGTCAACACGATGACGCCGGCGGCGTGCGCCGCGGTGGCCAACTGCGATGTGAGCTCCGGATCGGGTTCGGCGGTTCCGGACTTGACCAGCTCGACGGCGATCATGGCGCCGCGGCCTCGCACGTCGCCGATCCGGTCGTCACCGGCCTGCAACCGCAGCAGCGGCTCGGTCACCAGGCGCTCGATTTCCCGGGCCCGTTCGATCAGCCCCTCGGACTCGATGGTGGCGATGGTGGCCAGTGCCGCCGCGCACGCGACGGGATTGCCGCCGAAGGTCCCGCCCAGGCCGCCCGCGTGCGGCGCGTCCATGACCTCGGCCCGGCCGGTGATCGCCGACAGCGGCAACCCGTCTGCGATGCCCTTGGCGGTGACTATGACGTCGGGCGCGATGCCCTCGTGTTCGCACGCGAACATGGCGCCGGTGCGCGCGAAACCGGTTTGCACCTCGTCGGCGATGAACACGACGTCGTTCTCCCGGCACCAGCGGAGCAGGGCTGGCAGAAATCCCTCAGCCGGGACGATGAAACCCCCTTCGCCCTGAATCGGCTCGATGATTACCGCCGCCAGGTTCTTCGCGCCGACCTGCTTGTCCATCACACTGATCGCGCGGGCCGCGGCCTTTTCGCCGTCGGTGGCAAGTTCCTTGTCGAGCAGGCCGTCCCGGTACGGATAGGACATCGGGGCCCGGTAGATCTCCGGCGCGAACGGGCCGAACCCGCTCTTGTAGGGCATCGACTTCGCGGTCAGCCCCATCGTCAGATTGGTGCGGCCGTGGTAGGCGTGGTCGAAGGCGACCACGGCCGACCGGCCGGTATAGGAACGTGCGACCTTGATCGAACTCTCCACTGCCTCGGCGCCGGAGTTGAATAACACCGACCGCTTCTCGCCAGCGCCCGGGGTGATCCGGTTCAGCTCCTCGGCCACGGCGACGTAACCCTCATACGGCGTCACCATGAAGCAGGTGTGAGTGAACTCGTCCACCTGTCGGCGCACCGCCTCAACCACGGGTGGGGCGGCGTTGCCTATCGTGGTCACGGCGATGCCGGAGCCCAGGTCGATCAGGCGGTTGCCGTCGACGTCCTCGACGATGCCGCCGCCGGCGCGTGCCACGAACACCGGCAGGGTGACCCCGACGCCGTGCGACACCGCCGCGGTACGGCGCTTGTTCAACTCCAGCGACGCGGGACCCGGGATTTCAGTGGCCAAATGGCGGCTCTGCTCGAGGCTGGCCACGTACTCCTCCTCCCGCGGACGCGCAGGTCACGTCGCGGGTAAAGCGTAATGGGAGTCGATCAGCATGTCCTTAACGGGATCTGGCCGGTAGCCGGCAGGACGATGCCAGTCGGCTGGCGACCTGCGGGAATGGCACACTGGACCGTTAGCGACGTGAGCGGTTCCGGGTCAGACCGGCGCCACCCCCCGGCTGGTGCGGGGAATTCGAGCACTTTCGAGCACTATTGATACGAAAGAAAGGCGTGCGTTCTGATGGAGAGTTTCGTGCTATTCCTGCCGTTCCTGCTCATCATGGGCGGGTTCATGTACTTCGCCTCGCGCCGGCAGCGCAAGGCCATGCAGGCCACCATCGACCTGCACGAATCGTTGCAGCCGGGGGACCGGGTGCACACCACATCGGGCCTGGAAGCCACCGTCGTCAGCTTCACCGGCGACACCGTCGATCTGGAGATCGCGCCCGGGGTGGTAACCACCTGGATGAAGCTGGCGGTGCGCGACCGCATCCTGCCGGATGACGATGACGACTTGGAGGACGACTTCGAGGACGGGAGCCCGGCATTGGACGCGACGGGCGAGGACGAAACCACCGACTCGGAATCCAGCCGGGTCGCCAAGGATTCCTGACCGGCACCGACCGCCGCGCGCGCTACATCAGTCGCAACGCGGCACGTAGTCTTTTCGGAGGCTCTGTCCGGGGCTGGACGGATCCTCAAGACCGATTCTCAAGGAGATAGAAGGAACGTGGCATCGTCTTCGGCGCCGGTGCAGCCTGCCCGCTACCTGTCGGTGTTCCTGCTCATGCTGGTCGGCGTCTACCTGCTGGTGTTCCTTACCGGGGATAAGAAGGCCACGCCCAAGCTGGGTATCGACCTGCAGGGCGGTACCCGGGTGACACTGACAGCGCGTACTCCGGACGGCTCGCGCCCGAGCCGGGACGCACTGGCGCAGGCCCAGCAGATCATCAGCTCGCGGGTCAACGGGCTGGGTGTCTCCGGCTCGGAAGTCGTCGTAGACGGCGACAACCTAGTCATCACGGTGCCCGGCAGCGACGGCAACGAGGCGCGCGATTTGGGTCAGACGGCGCGGCTCTACATCCGCCCGGTGCTCAACTCGATGCCGGCGCAGAAGGCTCCCCAAGAGCCCAAACCGGGTCAGCCGCCAGGCGGTGAGCCCGGTGCCCCCGCCCCGGCTCCTGGTGCACCCGGTGCCGGTGCTCCGGCCCCCGCACCGCCGCAGTCGGGCGCTCCGGCTCCGGCGCCCCCGCGTGGGCAACCCAGGCCCTACCCGCAGGATCCGGCGCCCAGCCCGACTCCCGCGCCGAGTCCCGCGCCCGGCGGTTCGCCGACGCCCAGCCCGGCCCCGCCTCCGCCGCCAACCGGCGAGGCGCCACCCACCGACGTTCCACCCACCGAGTTGCCCGCGGCACCGGATCCGCGCAAGGACCTGGCCGAGCGCATCGCTCAGGCGAAGAAGTGGCGGCAGAGCACCAGCCAGTACATCCAGATGGTCGGGCTGACGGTCATGGCCGCCAACTGCGACAAAGACGACGTCCTGGCCGGCAACGACGACCCGAAGTTGCCGCTGATCACCTGCTCGACCGACCACAAGACCGCCTACTTGCTGGCCCCGTCGATCATCAGCGGTGACCAGATTCAGGACGCCACTTCCGGGATGAATCAGAACAGCCTGGGCTATGTGGTGGACTTGCAGTTCAAGAGTGCCGCGGCCAACGTCTGGGCCGACTACACCGCCGCTCACACTGGCACCCAGACGGCCTTCACGCTGGACTCACAAGTGGTCAGCGCGCCGATGATCAGGGAACCCATCCCCGGCGGGCGGACCCAGATCAGCGGCGGTGAACCACCATTTAGCGCGGCAACCGCCAAACAGCTCGCCAACGTCCTGAAATACGGGTCGCTGCCGTTGTCCTTCGAGTCATCGGAAGCCCAAACCGTCTCGGCCACACTAGGTTTGACGTCGCTGCGGGCCGGCCTGATCGCCGGTGGGATCGGCCTGCTGCTGGTGTTGGCGTATTCGCTGCTCTACTACCGGGTGCTGGGGTTGCTGACCGCGTTGTCGCTAGTCGCTTCCGGCGCAATGGTGTACGCGCTCCTGGTGCTGCTGGGCCGCTACATCAACTACACCCTGGACCTGGCCGGCATCGCGGGCCTCATCATCGGCATCGGCACCACCGCCGACTCGTTCGTGGTGTTCTTCGAGCGCATCAAAGACGAGATACGCGAAGGTCGTTCGTTTCGCTCGGCGGTTCCGCGCGGTTGGGCGCGGGCACGCAAGACGATCGTGTCCGGCAATGCCGTTACCTTCCTGGCGGCGGCGGTGCTGTACGTCCTGGCAATCGGACAGGTCAAGGGCTTCGCGTTCACCTTGGGCCTCACCACCATCCTCGACCTCGTGGTGGTCTTCCTGGTGACCTGGCCGCTCGTGTACCTGGCTTCCAAGTCCGCCAGGCTGGGCAAGCCCGCCTACAACGGCCTGGGTGCAGTCCAGCAGGTCGCACGTGAACGCCGGGCGTCGAGTTCGGCGGCAAAGACGGGACGGGGTTAGCCATGGCGTCAACCAAGGCCACCGAAGCTATCGAACCCGAGAACGACCCGAAAACCATTGAGCCGCAACATAGTTTTCTTACGCGGCTGTACACCGGCACCGGTGCGTTCGAGGTGGTGGGGCGTCGCAGACTCTGGTACGGCGTCAGTGGGGCGATCATGGCTATCGCGGTGCTGGCGATCCTCATTCGCGGTTTCGTCTTCGGTATCGACTTCAACGGCGGCACCACGGTTTCCATGCCGTCTGCGGGTACCAGCGGCACGATCGGAGTCACCCAGGTCGAAGACGTGTTCCACAAGGCGATCGGCAAGGACCCCGAATCGGTAGTCACCGTCGGCAAGGGCTCGTCAGCCACCGTGCAGATCCGTGCGGAAACCCTGTCCAATCAGCAGACCGAGAACCTTCGCAACGCGTTGTTCGACGCGTTTCATCCCAAGGGCGCCGACGGCAATCCCAGCAAGAAGGCCATCAGTGACGCGGCGGTGTCGGAAACCTGGGGCGATCAGATCACCACGAAAGCCGTGATCGCGCTGGTGGTGTTCCTGGTGCTGGTCGCCGTCTACATCACGGTGCGCTACGAGCGCTACATGACGATGTCCGCGTTGGCGGCCATGGTCTTCGACCTGACCGTCACCGCGGGTGTCTACGCATTGGTGGGCTTCGAGGTCACCCCGGCCACGGTGATCGGATTGCTGACCATTCTCGGGTTCTCCCTTTACGACACGGTCATCGTGTTCGACAAGGTCGAAGAGAACACCCAAGGGTTCCAGCACACCACCCGGCGCACCTTCGCAGAACAGGCGAACCTGGCTGTCAACCAGACGTTCATGCGGTCGATCAACACCAGCCTGATCTCGGTGCTGCCGGTGATGGCGCTGATGGTGGTGGCGGTGTGGCTGTTAGGCGTGGGCACCCTGAAGGACCTGGCGCTGGTGCAGCTCGTCGGCATCATGGTCGGCACCTACTCGTCGATCTTCTTCGCCACCCCGTTGCTGGTCACGCTGCGGGAGCGCACCGAACTGGTGCGCACGCACACCCGGCGGGTGCTCCGACGACGGAGCGCGGTCACCGAGAAGCCGCTCGCGAGGCAGGAGTCCTCCGACGAAGACGCCGACGACTCCGACGCCGATGAGCTGACCGAAGCCGTCACCACCAGGAAGGCCGCGGCGACCAACAAGCCGGCACCGGGTGTGCGGCCGGTTCGTCCTACCGGCACGCGGCGTCCCACCGGCAAGCGAAACGCCGGCAAGCGGTAGGCCGCATGTCCACCTGGTCTCGCTGGCGTCGAGCCATGCTGGTCACTGGCATTACCGCAGTGCTGGTTGCGTCCACGCTGACCGCATGCTCGGGCAGCGCCGCGGGGCAGGTCAACTATGTGGTGGACGGCGTCCTGTCCACCTACAACTCCAATACCGTGCTCGGCGCCGCCTCGGCCGGTGCCCAGGCATTCGCCCGCACCCTCACCGGGTTCGGTTATCACGGACCCGACGGGCAGGTCGTCGCCGACCACGACTTCGGAACCATCTCGGTGGTGGGCGGGTCGCCCCTGGTGCTCGACTACCAGATCGCGGACAACGCAATCTATTCCGACGGCAAGCCGGTGACCTGTGACGACCTGGTGCTGGCCTGGGCGGCCCAGTCCGGGCGTTTCGGCGGTTTCGACGCCGCCACCCAGGCCGGGTACGTCGATATCGCCAACATCGAGTGCACGCCCGGCCAGAAAAAGGCCCGGGTCTCGTTCAGCCCGGACCGCGGTGTCGTCGACTACACCCAGCTGTTCACCGCGACCTCGATGATGCCGTCCCACATCATCTCCGACACCCTGGGCACCGACATCACCACGGCGTTGCTGACCAACAGGGGCGCGGTGGCCGAACAGGTGGCCAGGGTGTGGAACAGCACCTGGGACCTCAAGCCGGGGATCGACCTCAAACGCTTCCCGTCGTCCGGGCCGTACCGGATCGAGCGTGTGCTGGACGGTGGGGCGGTGGTGCTGGTGGCCAACGACCGCTGGTGGGGAGCCAAGGCGATCACCAAGCGGATCACCGTGTGGCCGCAGGGCGGAGACATCCAAGACCGGGTGAACAACCGCAGCGTCGACGTGGTCGACGTGGCGGCCGGATCGTCGGGAGCGTTGGCCACCCCGGACAACTACGAGCGCGCCGAATCGCCAGCAGCCGGCATCGAACAGCTGATCTTCGCCGCGCAGGGCCCGCTTGCGACAAGTGCTGCCCGGCATGCGTTCGCGTTGTGCACACCACGGGACTCGATCGCCCGTGACGCCGGAGTGCCGATCGCCAATTCGCGGCTGTCGCCGGCGTTCGAAGATGCGTTGTCCGCGGCTGAGGGCGCCGCTGAGGCGGCCCAGTTCAACAAGGCCGATCCGAACGCCGCGAGAGCGGCCCTGGGCGGCACCGCGCTAACGGTGCGGATCGGCTACCGCGGGCCCAACGCGCGCCTGGCAGCCACCGTCGGATCCATCTCCAGCTCGTGCGCGGCGGCCGGAATCACGGTCTCCAATGTGAGTCTGGACACATCCGGCCCTCAGGCGATACGGGACGGGAAGATCGACGTGCTGCTTGCGAGCACCGGGGGAGCCAGCGGCAGCGGGTCCACCGGATCGTCGTCGATGGATGCCTACGACCTGCACAGCGGCAACGGGAACAACCTTTCGGGCTACGCGAATCCGCAGATTGACGGGATCATCGCCGCGCTCGCCGTCTCGGCGGACCCCGCCGAGCGAGCCAGATTGCTTGCGGAGGGTGCGCCGGTACTCTGGAATGACATACCAACACTGCCGTTGTACCGGCAGCAGCGGACGTTGTTGATGTCGAAGAAGATGTATGCCGTGAGCAGGAATCCGACCCGCTGGGGCGTGGGCTGGAACATGGACCGATGGGTGTTAATGCAGTGATGAATCTCAGGGGGACTGCCCCCGTGGCCGACATGATCGCGTCGTTGACCCGGAATGTCGCAGATTTTCCGACGCCCGGCATCCAATTCAAGGACCTCACTCCATTGTTCGCCGACAGCGAGGCGATGTCCGCGGTGATCGATGCGCTGGCCGATGTCGCATCCGGCACCGACCTGGTGGTAGGCATCGAGTCGCGGGGAGCTGTGGTAGCCGCCGCGCTCGCGTCGCGGTTGGGCACGGGTTTGCTGTCCATTCGAAAGAGCGGCAAGCTGCCGCCGCCGGTTCTGAGCGAGGCCTACCAGATGGAATACGGCACGGCCACCATAGAGATACCGGCCGACATGCAGGATCTAGCCGGACTCAACGTCATGCTGATCGACGACGTGTTGGCCACCGGTGGCACGCTTGGCGCGGCGACCCGGTTGCTCGAGCGGGCTGGCGTGACCATCACCGGTGCCGCAGTGGTCGTGGAGCTGGAGGCGTTAGGCGGTCGCGACGCCATCGCGCCGCTGCAGGTCCACAGTCTGAGCCGCGCGTAGGGATCTGCGTACTCGCCGGGTGGATGATGGCGGTGATCGTCTTTCGGACGCAACCTTCGTCAGGCTTAGCAATCATGGCGACGGGCACCTGATGGTCCGCGAGGATGCGGCGAACGTTCGGCGGCGGCCCGCCGGGGTGAGCGACGCCACGGTAGAGGCGGTCGGTGCGGTGTCGGAAGCGTTGGAATGGGTCGAACGTGCGCGTGGGCATCTCTATTCGTTCCACCAGTTGATGGGACGAGCGGACCTGCTGCTGGGCGAGGCCTGCGAGAAGTTGCGCGCCGCCGGCCACGGCGACACGGCTCGCCGGATGGAAGTCGAAATGGTGGGCCGCAACGTGCTGCAGGGGCGATGGACCTTCCAGATTGTCGAGGAGTTCGACGATCACTACTGGTCGGTGTTCCGCGATCATGAGCGTCAGGTCCGCGACGCGCTGCAGGGCGGGGTGCGGCACCTCTTCGAATCCGAGATGAAGGAATCCCGTCGCTCTGCCGGCGAGCCACACCACGAGGCCCGCCCCGTGCCGGGAGCACCGGATGATTCGGCGACATGATTGCTCCCAGTGTGCGGCGTTCCCGGCACGGGAACACCGTGGCGTTAACGCCGGGCCATAGTGTCGGCGCACCAGATACCCTCATAGGCGGAGGTGACTGACGTGGCGGACGACCAGAGCACGCTGCAAGCTGCCGCGCCGCCCACCGAACCCCTTCCCGTCGCGGAGATCCCCGAGCCGCCGGCCGAGCCGCTCAAGACCACCAGTAGCGCGTCTCGTCGGGTCCGCGCCCGGTTGGCGCGTCGGATGACCGCACGCAGCGGCGCCATCAACCCGGTGCTCGAGCCGCTGGTGGCGGTGCACCGCGAGGTCTATCCCAAGGCGGATTTGGCGATCCTGCAGCGGGCCTACGAGGTCGCCGACCAGCGGCACGCCAACCAGTTCCGGCACTCCGGAGACCCCTACATCACCCACCCGCTGGCCGTCGCCAACATCCTGGCCGAGTTGGGCATGGACACCACCACGCTGGTGGCCGCCTTGTTGCACGACACGGTCGAGGACACCGGTTACACCCTCGAGCAACTGTCCGAGGACTTCGGGGAAGAGGTAGGGCACCTCGTTGACGGCGTGACCAAGTTGGATCGGGTCGTACTGGGCAGTGCGGCCGAGGGCGAGACGATCCGCAAGATGATCACCGCGATGGCCCGCGACCCCCGGGTGTTGGTGATCAAGGTGGCCGATCGGCTGCACAACATGCGCACCATGCGCTTCCTGCCGCCGGAGAAGCAGGCGCGCAAGGCCCGTGAAACGCTGGAAGTCATTGCGCCCCTTGCGCATCGGCTTGGTATGGCCAGCGTCAAATGGGAGTTGGAGGACTTATCGTTCGCGATCCTGCACCCCAAGAAGTACGAGGAGATCGTCCGCCTGGTCGCCGGTCGAGCGCCGTCCCGGGACACCTACCTGGCCAAGGTGCGCACCGAGATCACCGCCACGCTGAACGGATCGAAGATCAAGGCGACGGTGGAGGGCCGGCCCAAGCACTATTGGTCGATCTACCAGAAGATGATCGTCAAGGGCCGCGACTTCGACGACATCCACGACCTGGTCGGCATCCGCATCCTGTGTGACGAGATCCGCGACTGCTATGCGGCTGTGGGCGTAGTGCATTCGCTGTGGCAGCCGATGGCCGGACGGTTCAAGGATTACATCGCCCAGCCTCGCTACGGCGTGTACCAGTCGTTGCACACCACCGTCGTCGGCCCGGAGGGCAAGCCGCTGGAGGTGCAGATCCGCACCCGAGACATGCACAAGACGGCCGAGTTCGGCATTGCCGCGCACTGGCGTTACAAGGAAGCCAAGGGACGCAACGGCGTTCCGCATCCGCATGCCGCCGCCGAGATCGACGACATGGCCTGGATGCGTCAGCTGCTCGACTGGCAACGGGAGGCCGCAGACCCGGGGGAGTTCCTGGAGTCGTTGCGCTACGACCTTGCGCTGCAAGAGATTTTCGTGTTCTCGCCGAAAGGTGACGTCTTCACGTTGCCGACGGGATCGACGCCGGTGGACTATGCCTACGCGGTGCACACCGAGGTCGGCCACCGCTGCATCGGCGCCCGGGTCAACGGGCGACTGGTGGCGCTGGAGCGCAAGCTGGAAAACGGGGAAGTCGTCGAGGTCTTTACGTCCAAGGCCCAGAACGCCGGGCCGTCGCGGGACTGGCAGCAGTTCGTGGTGTCGCCGCGAGCGAAGGCGAAGATCCGGCAGTGGTTTGCCAAGGAGCGGCGTGAAGAGGCGCTGGAGGCCGGCAAGGAAGTGATGGCCCGCGAGGTACGCCGTGGTGGACTTCCGTTGCAGCGCTTGGTAAATGGTGGGTCGATGGCCGCAGTGGCCCGCGAGTTGCACTACGCGGATGTGTCAGCGATGTACACCGCGATCGGTGAGGGGCACGTCTCGGCCCGCCACGTGGTGCAGCGGCTGCTGGCCGAACTCGGCGGTATCGACCAGGCCGAGGAGGAGTTGGCCGAGCGGTCGACACCGACAACCATGCTGCGCCGTCCCCGCAGCACCGAAGACGTCGGGGTTTCGGTACCCGGTGCGCCGGGTGTGCTGACCAAGCTGGCCAAGTGCTGCACGCCGGTGCCCGGCGATCAAATCATGGGGTTCGTCACCCGTGGCGGCGGGGTCAGTGTGCACCGCACCGACTGCACCAACGCCGCGTCGCTGCAGGAGCAGGCCGAGCGCATCATCGAGGTGCTGTGGGCGCCGTCGGCGTCTTCGGTGTTCCTGGTGGCGATACAGGTCGAGGCGCTCGACCGGCACCGGCTGCTATCGGACATCACGCGGGTGCTGGCTGATGAGAAGGTGAATATCCTGTCGGCATCGGTCACCACGTCAGGCGACCGGGTGGCGATCAGCCGCTTCACCTTCGAGATGGGCGACCCCAAGCACCTCGGGCACCTGCTCAACGTGGTGCGCAACGTCGAGGGCGTTTACGACGTCTATCGCGTAACGTCCGCCTCCTAGGGAGCTCCGGGCACATCGGTCGTCGTCTCGAGCGTTTCGGTCGACACCGTTGCCGACTTGTCGGTGACGTCGGTGGTCGTTTCGGTCGTCTCCGGTGCCCGGCTGGTGGTCGACACGGTGGTTCTGGGAGTCGGGTTGTTTGAGCCGTCGTCGCCGCCGGACAGGAAGGTGACCAGCGCAGCCACCAATACCAACGCCAGGCCCGAGCCTGCGACGGTCGCGATCAACAGCGTGCGACTTGACTTGTCCGGTATCGCCAGGTCGGGTGGGGCGGGGGAGCTTGACGGGGCCAAGGCGGTGTCCGCCTCGGCCGGCGGCGGGGCAGGCAGTGCCATGCCGGCGCCGCCCAATGCGGCGCGCGCGGCATCGGCGAGTTCGGTCACCGTCTGATACCGGGCCTCCGGGTCTTTGGCCATTCCGCGCGCAACCACCGCGTCGAAGCCTGGCGGTATGTCGTCGGCGATGGCGGTCGGGCGCGGTGGCGGTGCGTGCAGGTGGCCGGAGATCTGCTCTTCGAAGCTATCGCCCCGGTAGGGCCGCACGCCGGTGAGGCACTCGTAGAGCGTGCAGGCCAACGCGTACACGTCAGCGCGGGGATCGGTTATGCCACCGAAGCGTTCGGGAGCCAGATAGGCCAGGGTGCCCACAGTGAGCCCGGTATTGGTCAGGGCCGTGTCGGTGGTGGCACGGGCGATGCCGAAGTCGATCAGGTAGACGAAGTTGCGGGAATTGGCGACCAGGATGTTCGACGGCTTGACATCGCGGTGCACCAGCCCCTCCCGGTGCGCGCTGTCGAGAGCCGCCGCAACCTGTTCGATGATCGCGACGGTTTGCGCCGGGCTGAGCCGGCCGCCGTTCTCGGCGATGAACCGCGCCAGATCGCGGCCCTCGACCAGTCGCATGTCGACATATAGCCGGCCGTCGATCTCGCCGAAGCTGTGGATGGGCACCACGTGCGGGTCGTTGAGGCTGGCTGCGGTGCGTGCCTCGCGGCGGAATCGGTGCGCGAACTCCTGGTCCTCGACCAGGTTGGGGGGCAGCAGTTTGATGGCCACGACGCGGTCGGTCTGGGCGTCGTAGGCGCGATAGACCTGCCCCATGCCGCCGCGTCCCAGCAGCCCTTGCAACTGGTACCGCCCGAATGAACTCTCGGCCACGCATCTCCTCCCCGGCAGCCGTCGCCGACCCCGGGGATCCAGGTTAGTCGAGCAGGATCGACGTGATGGTCACATCGAGGGCGGGCGGGCCGTCCTCACCGCCGCCGGCGACACCGGCCGCGGCGATCTTGTCCAGCGTGGCCAGCCCGTCGTCCTGGATCTTGCCGAAAACGGTGTACTCCGGCGGCAGCGCGGAATCGCGGTACACCAGGAAGAACTGGCTGCTGTTGGTGTTGGGCCCGGCGTTGGCCATCGCGATGGTGCCGCGCGGATAGATCACCGGCTCCTTGAGCTTCGGGTCATTGGCGGGGTACTGGTTGGTGGGGTATTCGTTGGCGAACTGGTAGCCGGGGCCGCCGGTTCCATCACCCTTCGGGTCGCCGCACTGCAGCACCGACAGCGACGGTGAGGTGGTCAGCCGGTGGCACTTGGTGTCCTTGAAGAAGCCCTGGTTGGTGAGGCTGGCGAAACTGTTGACCGTGCAGGGTGCTTGGTTGTTGGCCAGCAGCAGGCCGATGTTGCCCTGGCTGGTCACCATGCTGACGCTCACCTGGGCCGGCTCGGTGGGGACCTTACCGGTCCGCGGCGGCTTGACCGGCTTGACGGCTTTGTCCGGCTTGTTGTTGGGATC
>JALHRH010000124.1 GCA_022841565.1 Mycobacterium sp.
AAGCCCAACGAATCGCGGCGAAGCGCCTGCTGTCCGCTGATGAGTCGATGACCGTGGCGGATTCGGTTGGTTGAGGCCTGCGGAATTGCCACGCGGTACCGTCGTGGGGTGTCCACCCCGGCCCGTACCAGGCGCCGCCGGCCCGCAGCGATCGCATTGGTGATCTTTGCGGCCTGCGGCTGCCTGGCGCTGGGCTGGTGGCAGTGGACCCGATTCCAGTCGGTTTCTGGCTCGTACCAGAACCTCGGCTACGCCCTGCAGTGGCCGATGTTCGCCGTGTTCTGCATCTATGCGTACCGCAAATTCGTTCGGTACGAAGAGGAGCCACCCCTCCCGCGGTCCACCGGCAGCGAGATTCCTCCCGGCCTGCTTCCCGAGCGGACGAAGCCCGAACCGCAGGAGCCCGACGATCCCGCACTGCGCGAGTACAACGCCTACCTGGCCGAACTTGCCAGGGTCGATGCCGCGAAGCAGAGAAGGACCACCGCATGAGCACACCCGAGACGCCCGAGCGCAGCGCACCGGTGTTCCCCGTCGAAAAGATCCGCACCGCGTTGCTGGCGTACCGCGTGATGGCGTGGACGACGGGTATCTGGCTCATCGTGTTGTGCGGGGAGGTCGTCTCGCACCTGGTCTACCACCGTGAAATCCGGTGGATCGAGGTGGTGCACGGCTGGGTGTACTTCGTCTACGTGCTGGCCGCGTTCAACCTCGCGATCAAGGTCCGGTGGCCGATCGGCAAGACCATCGGCGTGCTGCTCGCCGGCACCATCCCGCTGCTGGGGATCGTCGTCGAGCACCGCCAGACCACAGAGATCAAGGCGAACTTCACAATCTGACCGCCTATAGCGCCCGCAGCGCCGGCAACAACAGGCCCAGCGCGCGACCGCGGTGCGATACGGCGTCTTTCTCGGCCGGGCTGAGCTGCGCGGCCGTCCTGCCAGCGGCGTCGGCGGGAAAAAATACCGGGTCGTAGCCGAACCCGCCGTCCCCGCGGGACTCGTGGGCGATGGTGCCGGGCCACTCGCCACGCACCACGACCTCGCCCGCGTCGCAGACCAGCGCGCAGGCCGAGACGAAAGCCGCGCCGCGGCGCTCGTCGGGCACATCGCGCAGCTGCGCCAATAACAACGCGGTGTTGGCGGCGTCGTCGCCGTGCCTGCCCGCCCAGCGCGCCGACAGCACGCCGGGCATGCCGTTCAGCGCGGCGACCTCCAGGCCGGAATCGTCGGCGACGCTAGGCAACCCGGTTGCGGTGAAAGCGTCACGGGCCTTGGCCAGCGCGTTGTCCTCGAACGTCGCACCCGTCTCCGGTGCCTCCTGGAACGGAGCCACGTCATTCAACGACACCAGGGTCACCCCGGACAGCCCGGCGCCGTCCAACACCCTTTGCAATTCGGCCAGCTTCTTGGGGTTGCGGCTGGCCACCAACATCCTGGTCAGCTTCCGAACGCCTTCGGCGCCGGCGGTCCCTCCGGCAGCACGCCCGGGTACGGGAGGGCCAAGGCTTGTCGCTGCGCGGCGAACAACGTGTCGCACGCCCCCAGTGCCATGTCGAGCAGCTTGTCCAGAGTGGACCGCGGGAACGTCGCGCCCTCGCCGGTGCCCTGTACCTCGACGAGGGTCCCGGTGTCGGTCGCGACGACGTTCATGTCGACCTCGGCGCGCGAGTCCTCCTCGTAGGGCAGGTCGACGCGGACCCTGCCGTCGACGACGCCGACGCTCACCGCCGCGATAGCGCAGGACAGGGGCCTGGGGTCGGAGAGCTTGCCGGCCGCCGACAAGTAGGTGACGGCGTCGGCCAGCGCCACGTAGGCGCCGGTGATTGCGGCCGTTCGGGTACCCCCGTCGGCCTGCAGCACGTCGCAGTCGACGGCGATGGTGTTTTCACCCAGCGCGGCCAGATCTATGCACGCCCGCAGCGACCGGCCCACCAGGCGGCTGATCTCCTGGGTACGCCCGCCGACACGTCCTTTGACGGATTCCCGGTCGGAGCGGGTGTGGGTGGCTGACGGCAACATCGCATACTCCGCGGTGAGCCACCCCAAGCCTGACCCCTTGCGCCAGCGCGGCACCCCCTCGGTGACACTGGCAGTGCACATGACCTTCGTGCCGCCGAATTCGATCAGCACCGAACCCGCCGGATGGTCGGTGAAACCCCGGGTGAGGGTTACTGGGCGAAGCTCGTCATCAAGACGGCCGTCTTCTCGTTTGGACACGAGTCAACCCTATCGCTGGACTGGCGCCCGCTATCCGGCCCGCCGGACCTCAATGGTCTCGCCGGGCACCACCGCATGCACGGGCCCGTCGAACTCGGCCTTGGCCTCGCTGATGACGTCCTCGCGCGAAGTCCACGGTGGAATGTGTGTCAGCAGCAACTCGCGCACTCCCGCCTGTGCCGCAGCCCGCCCGGCCTCCGTGCCGGACAGATGCAGAGCGGGCGGATTCTTGGGAGAGTGAGCCCACGACGCCTCGCACAGGAAAACATCGGCGCCGCGGGCCAACTCGACGAGCTGGTCGCATTCACCGGTGTCGCCGCTATACACCAGCGAAGCCCCGCTCGGATCGGTGAACCGCAATCCGAAAGACTCCGTCGGGTGCGCCACGACCCGCGGCAATACGCTCAGCGCGCCGATGGTCACTGCCTCACCGTCGACCCAGTGGCGCACGTCGAAGATGTCCGAGCAATCGTCGATCTCGCCACCGTACGGCGACGACGCCGCCCCCAACCGCGACCATGTGTCGCTCGGGCCGTACAGCAATGCCTTACCGCTGGGCTTGGCCGTCGGGTGGTACCGGCGCCACACAAACAAACCCGGCACATCCAGGCAGTGATCGGCATGCAGATGCGACAGCAGCACATGAACCGATCCGGGGTCGGCGTGCCTCTGCAACGCGCCCAGCACACCCCCACCGAAGTCGACAACAAGCGGCGGAGTGTCCGGTGCCCGAAGTAGATAACCTGACGCGGGCGAATCCGGACCCACGACGCTGCCGGAGCATCCGAGCACGGTTAATCGCACGGACACCACTGTGCCATGCCCGTTAACACGATGGGGAAAACATCGCCGCATTGGGCCGTCAGAATCATCGGCTTTTTCCCGAGACCGGAGCCTGGCGAGCGGGTTCGACGCCAATCACCGCGGGACCGAGGAATCGGGAGGCGAGTTTGGTGAACGCCTCGGGGTCGCCGGTGGCCTCGAACACCCGGGTGGCCGGCGGCCCGCCATGGGGCCGTAGTAGGTCGAGTTCGGTGAGCACGCGGACCACCTGCTTGGCCGTCTCCTCGGCACTCGAGACCAACGTGACGTTCTCCCCCATCACGAGTTGGATCAATCCCGACAGCAGCGGGTAGTGCGTGCAACCCAGCACCAGCGTGTCGACCTCGGCGCGCTGCAGCGGCTCCAGATAGCCCTCGGCCAGACCCAGCACCTGCCGACCGCTGGTGATGCCACGCTCGACGAAGTCGACGAACCGGGGGCAGGCCACCGCGGTGATCTCGATGTCGCGGGCTGCGGCGAACGCGTCTTGATACGCGTGCGAGGTGACGGTTGCCCGCGTGCCGATCACCCCGATGCGGCCGTTGCGGGTGGCAGCGACGGCGCGACGCACCGCAGGCAGGATCACTTCGACGACCGGCGCGTCGTACCGCTCGCGTGCATCCCGCAGGCAGGCGGATGAGGCGGAGTTGCAGGCGATCACCAAGACCTTGACGCCTCGGCTGACGAGGTCGTCGCCGATGGTGAGCGCGTGCGCGCGGATCTCAGGGATGGCCAGCGGTCCATATGGGCCGTTGCCGGTGTCGCCGACGTAGATGATGTCCTCGTCCGGCAGCTGGTCGATGATTGCCCGAGCGACAGTGAGCCCTCCGACGCCGGAGTCGAAGACTCCGACGGGGGCCAGCGGCGAATTCATGTCTTCAGGTGCGGCGCGCGGAGAGCTTTCTTCCGCTCGCGGGCCTTGCGTTCGGGCGCCGACAACAGGTATGCCGCCACGACGCCGGCCAGCGCACCACACAAGTGCCCCTGCCAGGACACACCGCCGCAGACACCCAGCACCGGCAGGGCCCCGAGCAGCACGCCGCCGTAGACGAACAGCACCACCAGCCCGATGACGATGTCCCACACCTGGCGGACGAATATTCCAAACACCAACAGAAAGGCGAGCCAGCCGAAGATCAGACCGGAGGCCCCGATGTGATCGGTCGGCCCGCAGCTGCTGCCGACGTTGCCGATCGACCAGGTTCCGAAGCCACCCAGGATCCAAATGATCGCGGTGGCCCAGACGAACCGGGACAACCCCGCCAGCGTCATCAGAAAGCCCAGCACCAGCATCGGTACGGTATTGGCGATCAGATGTTGCCAGTTCGCGTGCAACACCGGGGCAAAGACGATGCCCCACAAGCCGTCGGTGGTCAGCGGCCTGATGCCGTTGTGGTCCAGCCGGCCCCCGCTGAGCTGATCGATCAGTTCGACCACATACAGCAGAGCGACGAAGGTGATGATCGTCGTAGCGCCGATCACCCATCCCGGCTTCTTGTTCGACTGCGTCGCCGGCGCGCGTTTAGTCATCTGCGCCGAACCTCCTCATTGCTCCGCTCTGTCCAAATGCCCAGGCTACCGGCAGGGCCACCTCGCCCACCCGACTAACCGCCCGCGACCGCGGGCAGGATGGTGACCGAGTCGCCGTCGACGACGGCGGTGTCCAAGCCTCCGGAAAACCGGACATCTTCGTCGTTCACATAGATGTTCACGAACCGGTGCAGTCTGCCGTTATCGATGAGCCGATCGGAAATTCCCGAGTAGTGGGCTTCCAGGTCGCTGATGACCGCCCCCAGCGTGTCACCGCTCGCGGCGACACGCTTCTGACCCCCGGTATGGGGTCGCAAGATGGTCGGGATAGACACGGTTATGGTCATGCTGGCCTCCTTCTGGCGTGGGCTCAGTACTGCTCGACGATATCGACCGATTCCTCGCTGACGACACCGTTGACGATGCGGAAGCTGCGCAGCTCATGCCGGTCGGAATCGCGTGTGGACACCAACACATAGTGCGCCTCCGGTTCGGCCGCCAGGTCCACATCCGTACGGCTTGGGTACGCCTCAGTGGCGGGGTGCGAGTGATAGATGACGACGGGCACCTCGTCCGCCTCTTCCAGCAACCGCCACACCTGGAGTTGTTCGGCAGGGTCGAACCGGTAGAACACCGACGAACGATCGGCGTTCGCCATCGGGATGTGCCGCTCCGGCCGATCGGAGCCGTCCGGACCGGCCAGCACACCGCAGGCTTCGGTGGGGTGGTCGCGGCGGGCATGGGCGACCATCGCCTCGACCAGATCCGCACGGATCACGAGCACCGGAACGTCGTCACTGCCCGAACGCGCCCGGCAACACGTCCCGAAATGCCGGTATCGCGGCTACCGACTTCGCCGCGATCACTCCATCCAGCACCGCGCGGGCCAGGCAATCGGCCGCGGCCGCGCCCACCGCGGTGAGCAGACCGGTCTCCGGAGCCAGCGCGGCCGGGGTGTGGGCAGAAGGGGGCACCTCGACCGCCCCGGTGGCCAAGGCGAAGACAGTGTCGCCGTCCAGCGGGGTGTGCGAGGGACGCAGGGTACGAGCCAGACCGTCGTGCGCAACGATCGCGACGCGCCGGCACGCGGCGGGACTCAATGCCGCATCAGTTGCCACCACCGCAATCGTCGTGTTCAGCTCACTCAACGGGGAGGGCAACTGCGCCAACGCCTCGATCTGTTCCGATGGTGGTGCCGCAAGGGCGAATTCACCAATCAGCTCGGCCATCCACGGCAGTCCGGTGGCCGGATCGACGGCTTCACCGGCGGCATTCACCACCGCCAGCGCGCCGACGGTGACGCCGGAGGGCAGCGTGACCGACGCCGTCCCCACGCCTCCTTTCAGCACTCCGACACGCGCTCCGACTCCGGCGCCCACCGTCCCGATGGCCACCGGAGTCGCGTCGCCGGACTCGTCGGCCGCGGCACACGCCGCGTAGCCGAACTCGGCCGTCGGCCGGCAATCCCAGGCTCCGACGGGCAGATCGAAAATCACCGCAGCCGGCACGATCGGCACCACGCCGGCACCCATCGCCACCCCTCGCTGCTGTTCCTCCAGCCAGCGCATGACGCCGTCGGCGGCAGCCAGACCGAAGGCGCTGCCGCCGGCCAGCAACACGGCGTCGACGTAGCGCACGCTGTTGACCGGGTCGAGCAGATCGGTCTCCCTGGTGCCCGGCGCGCCGCCACGACAATCGACCGCACCAACCGTCCCCGGCGGCGGCAGCACCACGGTGACGCCGCAGGCCCACCCGCCGCCCAACGACGCGTCGGGATCCAGCCGATGGTGGTGGCCGACGCGGATCCCGCCGACGTCGGTGATGCAATTCATCCGGCCGGCTTGCTCATCAGTACCAGCACGAGGTACTCCTGCAGCACGGTCAGCCACTGATAGACGTCGAAGTGCGCGGCCAACGGGTGGTCGGTGGGCAACCGTTCCGGGCCCTGCGGGCCGATCTCGAGCATGACGCCCAGGGTCAGCCGAAGATCGTTGACGGCCGATATCCACGCGTTGGCGCTGTCCTCTGTCAGCTCGAACCTGCCGCCGTTGCTCGGCAGCGTATCCAGCAACTTTTGCGCCGCAACACGTTTGGCAGCGATGATCTCCGGTTCGTGCAGACTTCGCAGCGCCGAGTTGAGTGCTTCGGACGCGTCGAGGGTCAGCGGATCACCGTCGTCGCTGCGATAGAAATCCGGCAACAGGCGGCCGAGGGTCGCATCAGCCGGGCGCTCCGAATGCCCGGTCTTGATGCCGGTGATCTCTTCGAGTTCGTCAGACGGCGACGTGGCCTGGCGCTCGTCGAGCAAGCCGACCATGGCGCCTGCCAGGTTCTTGAGCAGGGCCGCCTCGTGCGGGGCCAGCGACGACCGAAAACGCGGACCGTTGCGGGTTTCGACGCGCTTCCATTTTCGCACTATCAGTACCGGATACCCGTGGATCTCAGTGGTCCTGCTGCATAGTCGCCCACAACCCGGCGGCATGCAGCTTGGACACGTCAACTTCCATGGATTCCCGACTGCCCGACGACACCACGGCCTTCCCCTCGTTGTGCACCTGCAGCATCAGCTTGGTGGCGTGCGGCTCGCTGTAACCAAACAACTTCTGGAACACATACGTCACATAGGTCATCAGGTTCACCGGGTCGTCCCAAACGATGGTCACCCACGGACTCGTCGTAGCTTCGACCGGAGCGGATTCACGTTGCCCGGTGCCGCCGGGCTTGGCCGGCGCTATCGCTACAACCATGGCGTAAGGATACCGAGCCAGGCCGGTATTGCAGCCGGCCGATACCGTGGCGATGTGAACGACTCGGTATCAGCTGGGCTGCTGACCGACAAATACGAGTTGACCATGCTGGCCGCGGCCCTGCGCGACGGCACCGCCGATCGGCGCACCAGCTGGGAAGTGTTCGCCCGCCGGTTACCCGCGGGCCGCCGCTACGGCGTGGTCGCCGGAACCGGCCGGCTGCTGGAAACCTTGCCGCAGTTCAGGTTCGACGAAGATGCCTGTGACTTGCTGACGCAATTCCTGGACCCTGACACGGTCGGCTATCTGCGTGAATTTCGCTTCCGCGGCGATATCGACGGCTACGCCGAGGGCGAGCTGTATTTCCCCCAGTCGCCGGTGCTGTCGGTGCACGGCAGCTTCGCGGAGTGCGTGCTGATCGAAACCCTGGTGCTGTCCATTTTCAATCACGACACGGCGATCGCGTCGGCCGCGGCGCGGATGGTCAGTGCCGCCGGCGACCGCCCGGTGATCGAAATGGGCTCGCGGCGAACCCACGAGCAGGCCGCGGTCGCAGCCGCGCGGGCGGCTTACATCGCCGGTTTCGCCGGCACCTCCAATCTCGCGGCCCAGCGCCGATACGGCGTGCCCACGGCAGGTACGGCCGCGCACGCATTCACCATGGTGCACACCACCCACCAGGGGCCCGACGAGTTGGCGGCATTCCGCGCACAGGTTGAGGCGCTGGGGCCGGAAACCACGTTGCTGGTGGACACCTACGACGTCACCAGTGGAGTGGCTAACGCGGTGGCCGCCGCGGGTCCGGGGCTGGGAGCCGTCCGAATCGATTCCGGCGATCTCGCCGTACTCGCCCACCAGGTGCGCGCCCAACTCGATGAGCTGGGCGCGCTGAAGACGCGCATCATGTTGTCCGGCGATCTGGACGAGTTCGCCATCGCCGGTTTGCTCGCTGCACCGGTGGACAGCTACGGCGTCGGTACCTCGTTGGTCACCGGCTCCGGCGCGCCGACGGCGAGCATGGTCTACAAGCTGGTGGAGGTGGACGGTATCGCGGTCGAGAAGCGCAGCACCCAGAAGCAGTCGCACGGCGGCCGGAAAGCGGCGCTGCGGCTGTCTCGACCGACCGGCACCGTCACCGAGGAGGTCGTGCATCCTTTCGGGCGCCCGCCGTCCGTCAACGAGCCGCACCGGGTGCTGACGACCCCGCTGGTCCGCGGCGGGTGCGTCATCGTCGACAAGAACCTGACTGCGGCGCGGGAGTTGGTGGTCTCGGGACTGCGCAGCCTGCCCTGGGAGGGGTTGGCCTTGTCGCCTGGTGATCCGGCGATCCCGACGCAAACCATCCCGGCTTGACGAGCGCCGGTGACCGCGTCCGTCCCGGCATTGCTTGCCATCGCCGTTGCGGCGCTCGGTGGCAGCGAACGCCGCGGTCAGGTGGACATGGCCACCGCGGTGGCACGGGCCTTCGACACGGGTGAGCACCTGGTCGTGCAGGCCGGCACCGGCACCGGCAAGTCGTTGGCATACCTGGTTCCCTCGATCGTCCGGGCGCTAAGCGACGACGCACCGGTCGTGGTGTCGACCGCCACGATCGCGTTGCAGCGCCAGCTCGTGGACCGCGATCTGCCCCGGCTGGCCGACGCGCTGGCCGACGCGTTGCCTCGCCCGCCAACGTTCGCACTGCTGAAAGGGCGTCGAAACTATCTGTGCCTGAACAAGATTCATAACGGCAGCGCGGCTGACGATGCCGACGATCGGCCGCAGGAGGAGCTGTTTAACCCGATGACGGTCACCGCGTTGGGCCGCGACGTGCAACGTCTCACCGACTGGTCGGCGGACACCGACACCGGCGACCGCGACGACCTGAAGCCTGGGGTGCCGGACCGGTCCTGGTCTCAGGTCAGCGTGTCGGCGCGGGAATGCATCGGCGCGGCACGCTGCTCGTTTGGCTCCGAATGCTTCTCGGAACGGGCGCGGGCGCGCGCCGGCACCGCCGATGTCGTCGTCACCAACCACGCTCTGCTGGCCATCGACGCCGTGTCCGAGTCGGCGGTGCTCCCGGAGCATCGCTTGCTGGTGGTCGACGAAGCGCACGAGCTGACCGACCGGGTGACCTCGGTCGCCACCGGGGAGCTGACCTCGGTGACGCTGGGCGTAGCCGCGCGGCGGATCGCCCGGCTGGTGAACCGGGAGCTGGTCGATCGCCTGGAGGCAGCGTCGGCCACCTTCTCCTCGGCGATCCATGACGCCAAGCCTGGCCGCATCGACCACCTTGACGACGAACTGGCGACCTACCTGACCGCACTGCGCGACGCGGCCAGCGCGGCCCGCTCGGCGATCGAGGCCACCGGCGACGCCCGCGCAGCGGCGGCACGTGCGGAAGCGGCCGCGGCGTTGATCGAGATCTCCGATGCGGCGGCTCGGATCCTTGATTCGTTCGGACCTGCTATCCCCGACCGCACCGACATCGTTTGGCTGGATCACGAAGACAACCGGGGTTCGCCGCGCGCGGTGCTCCGGGTGGCGCCGTTATCGGTGGCCGAACTCCTGGCCGGCAAGGTGTTCTCCCGTGCCACGGCCGTGCTGACGTCGGCAACGCTGACCGTCGGCGGGACCTTCGACGCGATGGCGCAGGCGTGGGGGTTGACCGGCAGCGAGACCGCGTGGCAGGGGGTTGACGTGGGATCGCCGTTCAGCCACGCCAAATCTGGGATCCTCTACGTGGCAGCGCATCTTCCGCCGCCCGGCCGCGACGGCACCGGCTCGGCCGAGCAGCTGACCGAAATCGCCGAGCTGATCACCGCAGCGGGCGGGCGCACACTGGGTCTTTTTTCGTCGATGCGCGCGGCCCGGCTAGCCGCCGAGGCGATGCGCGAACGGCTGTCCATACCGGTGCTGTGCCAGGGCGACGACAGCACCTCGGCGCTGGTCGAGCAGTTCGCCGACGATCCGGATACCTCACTGTTCGGGACGCTGTCGCTATGGCAGGGCGTGGATGTACCGGGGCCTTCACTGTCGTTGGTGTTGATCGACCGTATCCCTTTTCCCCGCCCGGATGATCCGCTGCTGAGCGCGCGTCAGCGCGCGGTGGCCGCTCACGGCGGCAACGGCTTCATGGCCGTCGCGGCCAGCCACGCGGCGCTGTTGCTGGCACAGGGGTCGGGCCGGCTGCTGCGTCGGGTCACCGACCGCGGTGTGGTCGCGGTGCTGGACTCGCGCATGGTCACCGCACGCTACGGCGACTACCTGCGGGCGTCGTTGCCGCCGTTCTGGCAGACCACCAACGCCGAACAGGTTCGCGCCGCGCTGCGACGCCTCAGGGACACCGACTCCCCGGGCGCTGGCTCGGCCGTCAGGCCAAGGTGACCAGGCCGAGCTCGTTACTTTTGGCCAGCAACGGGTGGCGCGGCAACACCCGCACCGTGTACCCGAGCGCCCCGGCCAGCGGCAGCGGCGTCGTCGTCGAGAAGACCTGGTTGCCACCGTCCGTGGTGCCGGTATGCGTCATCTCGACGGTGAGCGGGTCCAGCAGTTCATCGCCGTTGTCGACCCTGCCCAGCACCGCCTGCACCGTCACCTCGTCAGGTGCCAAACCTGCCAACTGCACGGTCGCGGTCAGGGTCAGCTTCGAACCGAGCAGCGGCGTGTCCGGCAGCCCGGTGCTGTCAACGTCGGAGATGACGACCCTCGGCCAGGCCTCTTCAACTCGCTGGCGGTATGCGGCCAATTCGCGAGCCGACTCGAATGCGCCGCCTGCCACCGTGTTGCGTAGCGACTGCGCCGCCGGGATGTAGTAGTGCTCGACATAGTCGGTGACCATCCGGGAGGCCAGCACTTTGGGGCCGAGCGTCTGCAACGTATGCCGCACCATCTCGATCCAGCGCGGTGGCACCCCGTGCTCATCGCGTTCGTAGAACTTCGGCGCCACCGCCTGTTCCAGCAGGTTGTAGAGCGCGCTGGCCTCCAGGTCGTCGCGCCGCTCCTCGTCGGCGACGCCGTCGGCAGACGGTATCTCCCAACCATTTTCGCCGTCGTACCACTCATCCCACCAACCGTCGCGAATCGACAGGTTCAGCCCGCCATTGAGCGCGCTCTTCATCCCCGACGTGCCGCATGCCTCCAGCGGGCGCAGCGGATTGTTCAGCCAGACATCGCAGCCCCAGTACAGCAACCGCGCCATCGACATGTCGTAGTTGGGCAGGAAGGCAATTCGGTGCCGCACCTCGGGCCGGTCGGCGAACCGCACCACCTGCTGGATCAGCGCCTTGCCCCCGTCGTCGGCGGGGTGCGACTTGCCGGCAACAATCAGCTGAATCGGCCGTTCCGCGTCGAGCAGGAGTCGTTCCAGCCGGTCAGGATCGCGCAGCATCAGGGTCAACCGCTTATACGTCGGGACTCGCCGGGCAAACCCGACGGTCAGCACATTTGGGTCGAATGCCGTTGCTATCCAACCTAATTCGGCATCGGATGCGCCTCGCTCCAGCCACGACTGGCGCAGCCGCGCCCGGACGTCCTCGACCAACAGCGCGCGCAGCTGGGAGCGAATCCACCACAGGTGCCCGGCGTCGACCTGCTGCAACCGCAGCCACACCGCGGGCTCGCTGAACGAGTCCGATCCGGCCAGCTCGCGACCCAACTGCAGCCACTGTGGGGCAGCCCAGGTACGGGCGTGCACTCCGTTGGTGATCGACCCGATCGGCACCTCGCCGGAGTCGAATCCAGGCCACAGCTCGTTGAACATCGCCCGGCTCACCTGGCCATGAAGCGACGAGACACCGTTGGCCCGCTGCGCCAACCGCAGCCCTAGGTGGGCCATGTTGAACTTGGTCGGATCGTCCTCGGCGCCCAAGGCGAGGATCCGTTCCGTCGGCACGCCCGGCAGCAGCATGTCCGCGGCGTCACGTTCGTCGTCGAAATAACGCTGCACCATCTCCACCGGAAACCGGTCGATGCCGGCGGGCACCGGGGTGTGGGTGGTGAAGACGGTGCCGGCCCGCACCACCGTCAACGCGGTATCGAAATCCAATCCCCCGGCTAATCCCTCACCGACCAACTCGCGGATGCGTTCGGCGCCGAGGAACCCGGCGTGGCCCTCGTTCATGTGGAACACCTCGGGGGCCGGGCGTCCCTCGATGGCGGTGAAAGCACGAATCGCCCGCACTCCCCCGATACCGGCCAGGATCTCCTGCTTGATGCGGTGTTCCTGATCACCGCCGTAGAGCCGGTCGGTGACGCCGCGCAGGTCGTGCTCGTTCTCCGGGACGTCGGAATCGAGCAGCAACAGCGGCACCCGGCCGACCTGCGCCACCCAGATCCGCGCCCGCAGCCGCGCGGAATCCGGCAGAGCCAGCTCCACCAGCACCGGATCACCGCCTGCGTCAGTGAGCAACCGCAGAGGCAAACCCTGCGGATCCAGTGACGGATAGGTCTCGTGCTGCCAGCCGTCGGCGGTCAAGGACTGCCGGAAGTACCCGGAGCGGTAGTAGAGGCCCACGGCAATCAGCGGCAAGCCCAGATCAGAGGCTGCTTTCAGATGGTCACCGGCCAGAATCCCGAGGCCGCCAGAGTAATTGGGTAACACTTCAGCGACGCCGAATTCCATCGAGAAGTACGCGATTCCGGTGGGCAAGCAAGACGCGGCAGACGCGGCCGACCCGGCCGCTTCCTGCTGCTGATACCAGAGCGGACGGCTCAGGTAGTCGTTCAAGTCGGCTTCGAGTTCATCGAGGCGGCGCAGAAACTCCTCGTCCAGCGCCAATTCATCGAGCCGCGCCGGCTTCACCGCACCAAGCACCGCAACCGGGTCTTTGCCGCACTTGAACCACAGGTCGGGGTCGATGGTCGCAAAGAGGTCCTGCGTGGGTTTCTCCCACGACCAGCGCAGGTTGGTGGATAGCTGGTCAAGCGCGGCTAGCCGGGCAGGAAGATGAGCACGGACGGTAAAGCGGCGGAGGGCTTTCACGCATGTCAACCTTAGTGCGGTTTGCGCTACGTGCAGCGTTCCATAGCGACCACATAGGGAGTGCGCTTCGGCACCGTTCGGTGTAGCCGGACACTAGGGTGGGTATGGGGCGCAAAGAGCTGACGAATAACACCCCAACGACGACCGAGCGGCCGCCCGGGGTGACGAATCGGGAACGCCCCGGCGACGACGCGGCGCAAAGACGGGCCGAGGAAGAGCCGGGCAATCGAAATGGAGTGATGGGTGCCCGGTCGTATCGAGATCGACGACGTTCAGCCCGTGGTCTCGTGCGGTACCTATCCCGCCAAGGCGGTGGTCGGTGAGGTTATCCCGGTCAGCGCCGCGGTGTGGCGCGAAGGGCACGAAGCCGTGGCGGCGACGTTAGTCGTGCGGTACCTGGGAACGCATTACCCCCAGGTCGGCGACGCTCGCGGGATGAAGGCGGCGCAAGCCGCCGAACGGGAGGCGGCGGTCGTCGAGAAGGTGAAACCGCGGCATCTTCCGATGGCGATGGGCCCGGAGCCGTTCGTCTTCCATGGACAAGTCGCCCCAGACAAGGTGGGTTTATGGACTTTCCGGGTAGACGGGTGGGGTGACCCGATTCATTCCTGGCGTCATGGGGTGGTGGCCAAACTCGATGCGGGCCAGGGTGAAAAGGAACTCTCCAACGATCTGCTGGTGGGCGCCGCGCTTTTCGAGCGCGCCGCCACCGGCGTGCCCCGCCAGCAGCGCCACCCGCTGCTCGACGCGGTCGCCGCGCTGCGTAAGCCCGGTGATCCATTGACCCGTACTGCGCTGGCGTTGGCTCCTGAAATCGAGGAACTGTTGGATCGGTTCCCATTGCGGGATCTGGTCACCCGCGGC
>JALHRH010000125.1 GCA_022841565.1 Mycobacterium sp.
CGATAGGCTGCGCGCGTTCCTGCGCCTCTGACGCCGTCGAGGCTAGCCGCCAAGGTGGCATTCGGTTGATCGGTTCGCTTCCCTCCTACGCGCAAAGTATTGCGCACCATCCATATTGACTTCACAGTCACGATCGACCCGGTGCGCTATTTTATTGAAGGCGGCGTGAAGTTTGGCGGTATGTGCTCAAGACTGTAAGGTCATGCTGCCCGGGGGACCCCAACCCGAGGAGTATGTACCTAGTGCGAAACCGAATTCTGGTCATTGCTTGTGTCACGTTGGTGGCCATCTTCTCCAGCGGCTGCGGCAATGACTCCCATGGGTCCACGGGGCCACAGACTTTGAACTTCGCCGGCATGACTTGGCAAGTCCACGACGGGAAATGGCAAGTCGAAGGAGATACTCTCAGCGGCAGCGGCGGCCACCTCGCGACCATCCAGGAGTTCGCCGACGGCCTCATCGATTTGGATGTCGATACTCCGCCCATGGGGGACCGTACGGTCGGAATCGGCTTCCACATCACGGGCCCCGACCTCGGAAATGGGTATGCGTTCAATTTCACCGCCGGCCAGACCTTCAATGTTTTTGAGGGAAGCGGAAACAACTGGCAGCCGGTCAATCCTGCGATGACGACCTTCCAGCAAACCGGTCGTCTCCAACCCGATCACAACAAGTTCCACATCGAAATGGCCGGCGATCGATATCGAGTCTGGGTGAATGGACAGCAACTCGCCGACTTCACCGACGCCAGCCGCAAAACGGGGGCATTGATGCTCTGGGTGGAATCTTCGGGTTGGACGGTCAAGTTCTCACAGGTGCGCGTCAGGTAACGACGTCAACCCGGAAGCGACGCGCGTTGCGGCGCAACGCCTACAAGGTTGACAACGGCGGCGGAAGGCAACCACTCCCAGCCCGGCGCCGCCTGCGATGTGCCCCGCTCCCGCCGTCGGCAACCTTCCCCGAGTCCGTATTGCCTAGCTATTGGCCGGGCTGCACCAGGATCCGGATCGGGTTGCCCTCCTGGCGTTCCAGCATCTCGATGCCGGCGTGGATGTCCCGCAATCCGATGACTTGGCTGATCGACCGCGAAAGGTCAAGGCGCCCAAAGGAAACCAGCTTGGCCAGGGTTTCGATGTCGACGTTCTGATAGCCGAGATGACCCAGCACCTGCTTGCGGCTCAGCGCGAACATGGCGGTAGGGCCGACCGTCGGTGACTCCGCGCTCATGCCCACGCCCACCAGGCGGCCACCGGTGGTCAGGGACTCCAGCGCCTGCTCGAACGTCACCTTCAGTCCGACGGCGTCGAACGCGACGTCCAGCTTCCGGCCGCCGGTGACCTCGGCGATGTTGTCCTGTAACAGATTATCGCGGGTATCGAACGCGTAGTCGGCACCGATTTCCAACGCCCGCTTTAGTACCGCCGGGTTGATGTCGAGGGCGATCACCGGTACCGCACCGACCAGCTTGGCGAGCTGGACGATGTGGGTGCCGACGCCGCCGACGCCCCACACCCCGACTGATTCCCCGATCGCGACCTTGCCGGTGCGCACGACGGCACCGAACGGGGTGGACACCGCGTCGGCCAGGATTGCCGCCTGCTCGAGTGGAACGTTGTCGGGGACCCGGGTCAAGCCGGCCGCCTGCGCCAGGGTGTACTCGGCCCAGGCGCCGTCATAGGCGAAGGCCATCAACTGAACCCGCAGACAATTCGCTACATCGCCGCGGAGGCAGTTCGCGCAGGTCTGGCAGGGGCGGCCGGCCGCGACCACCACCCGGTCGCCCTCTGACCAGCCGGTCACCTCAGGCCCGAGTTTCGAGATGGTGCCGGAGGCTTCGTGGCCCTGGGTCACCACTGGCGCCTGGGCCGGGAACGTGCCGTTGATCAGGCTGAGGTCCGAGTGACAGATCCCGCAGAACGCCACCTTGACCAGGACTTCGCCGGGTCCGGGCTCGGGAATCGGAACATCTTCCAGCACAACTCTTTTGGTGTCGGCGTAGAAGCGCTCGGCGCGCATGGTGGCGGTCACTCGACGCCGATCGTGACTTCGGTGGACTTTATGAACACTGTCGCCGGCTGACCCACTTCAAGACCGAGGTCGAGGGCGGCGTCCTTCGTGATCGATGACGTGACGGTCTGATCGCCACCGTCGAGACGAATCTTGACGATCGCCATCACACTGCCGACGTTGACCTCGGTGATGGTGCCCTTCAGTTGGTTTCTGGTCGACAGGCGCATCGTTGGAGCCTAGCGCCGCCCGGCGATCGAGTGTGCGAGCATGGCTTTCAGTGTGCGCTCAGTGTGGCGTTCCGGCGGCTACGGCACCGTGGACGCACACTCAGATCCGCTGCTGCACAACGGCCCCTAATGCCGCGGCCCGAGCAGCGCCACGGACGCATCCACGGCCGGTTCGACGATGCTGCGTACCGGCCTGCCATCCTCGACCGCCAACGCCACCAGTTCTCGCAAGCCGCCCACCAGGATCACCGCCAACGGGACCGTCAACGGCGGCAGGTTGGCGCGCCGAAATCCTGGACTGCCACTCAGATCGACCAGCAGCCCGGTGAGCAACTCCAGGCCTTGGCGCTGAACTGGGCGGGCGTAATCACCCAGGGAGGGAAGTTCGCGGATCCAGCTCAGGGTGATGGCCGGGCGGGATTCGATGTTGCCGACGTAGCCTTCTACGGCCTGACGGATCTGCTGGTGCCAGTCGGCGTCGGGATCGACCGCCGTCCGGATGTCTTCGGCCATGATCTCGATCTCGGCCCTCAGCAAGTCCAGGAAACACTGTTCCTTGCTGGCGAACTGGTCATAGAAGGTGCGCTTTGAGGTGCGAGCGTGGCGGACGATGTCGGCAACCGTCGTCGCCCGATACCCGCGCTCGCCGATCGACGCCGCCAGACCGTCGAGCAGGCGCAGCCGAAACGGATCGGGTTCGGCCGCAACTGGGTCATCGGCCACTGCCGTCATAACCGGCCCTTCCCTTGTCAGGTTTGGTACCACAGAGTACCGTACTGGGAAAGCAGTTGGTACCCCGCGGTACCACACCACCCCCCGGCGAAGGGGGCACATGTAGGGAGTCACATCGCCGTGAGCCAAGCAATCGACGCGCCAGCACTGCCCGAGGTCAAGCTGCCGCCCGCGACCCGAATCCCGAAGCTCTTCCAGGGCTTGATCTTCGCGTTCTCACGGAAGGGGACGTTGCGACGCCTGGCCGATCGCTACGGCGCCGCCGTCACCATGCACATTCCGATGTACGGCCACATGGTGATGGTGTCGGATCCGCAGCTGGCGAAGCAGGTTTTCACCACCAGCCCGGACGATCTCGGCAACATTCAGCCCAACTTGAGCCGGATGTTCGGATCGGGCTCGGTCTTCGGCCTGGAAGGCGACGACCACCGCCGTCGGCGGCGCCTGCTGGCGCCGCCATTTCACGGCAAGAGCATGAAGAACTACGAGACGATCATTGAAGAGGAGACGCTGCGCGAGGCTGCTGGTTGGCCCGACGGGCGGCCGTTCGCGACGCTGCCCTCGATGATGCACATCACCCTGAACGCGATCTTGCGCGCGGTCTTTGGCGCCGAGGGGGCCGAACTCGACGAGTTGCGTCGAATCATTCCGCCGTGGGTCACGCTCGGCTCCCGCCTGGCGGCGGTACCCAAACCCAAACGCGACTATGGCCGGTACAGCCCGTGGGGACGGCTGTCCGAATTCCGGCGCCAGTATGACCTGGTAATTGACAAGCTGATCGACCGTGAGCGGTCAGACGCGAACTTCGCCGACCGCAACGATGTGCTTGCGCTGATGTTGCGCAGCACCTACGACGACGGTTCGGTCATGTCCCGCAAGGACATCGGCGACGAACTGCTCGCGCTGCTGGCCGCCGGACACGAAACCACCGCTTCGACCCTGGCCTGGGCATTCGAGCGGATCACCCGCCACCCGGCGCTGCTGGCTGACCTCGTCGACGAGGCCCGTAACGGTGGCAACGAATTGCGCCAAGCCACGATTCTGGAAGTCCAACGCGCCCGAACCGTCATCGATCTCGCCGGACGGCATGTCTACCCGGAGACCTACCGACTTGGCGAGTGGGTAATACCCCGCGGATTTTCGATCATCGTCAATATCGGTCGGATACACGACAATCCAGACGTGTTCCCTAACCCCGAGCGCTTCGATCCGCAGCGTTTCATCGGCGGCAAGCCATCCGCTTTCGCCTGGATCCCGTTCGGTGGCGGCACCCGGCGCTGCGTCGGAGCCGCGTTCGCCAACATGGAGATGGATGTGGTGCTGCGAACGGTGTTGCGCGAGTTCACGATTGAGCCCACCACCGCGCCGGACGAGCGGTGGCACGGCCGGGGTGTGGCGTTTGTCCCCAAAGACGGCGGCCGAATCGTGGTGCAGCGCCGGCCCTAGCGGTGTTCGGGGCGGTGTTCGAGGCTGCGCCCGTGGCGCCGAAACTGCGGTGAGGACCGACAATCGGCACCGATGATGACCCTCAGCGCAGTTTGGCCGCCCTCGACGCAGGCTCGGCGCCGTACGCTCAGGCTCACTGAGTAGCGTCGGCCCGTCGCGGCAGCTTCCAACCCGGTCGCACGTAGTGGCAGGTGTAACCGTTGGGGTAGCGCAGCAGGTAGTCCTGGTGCTCGGGCTCGGCCTCCCAGAAGTCGCCCGCCGGGCTGACCTCGGTGACCACCTTGCCGGGCCACAGGCCGGACGCCTCGACGTCGGCGATGGTGTCCAGCGCCACTCGCTTCTGCTCATCGTCGACGTAGAAAATGGCTGAGCGGTAACTCATGCCGCGGTCGTTGCCCTGCCGGTTCTTCGTGGTCGGGTCGTGGATCTGAAAGAAGAACTCCAGCAGGGTGCGGTAGTCGGTGGCTGAGGGGTCGAAGACGATCTCGACGGCCTCGGCATGCGTGCCGTGGTGGCGATAGGTGGCGTTGGGTACGTCGCCGCCGCTGTAACCGACCCGCGTCGAGATCACCCCGGGCAGCTTGCGGATCAAATCCTGCATGCCCCAGAAGCAACCACCGGCGAGGATTGCCTTGTGTGTGGTCGTCATCGCTGTCCTCCCTAACCGGCCCGGGGCCGGTAACGCCCCCAGGCTACACTCCGCCCGTGAGGTGTAACGGCTCGTGAGCGGCCCGGAATTCTCCAAAAGTGAACTGGCCGCGGCGTTCGCGCAGTTCGAACACACCGTCGCCCGAGCGGCCGAAACCCACGACTGGGACGCCTGGGTGCAGCACTACACACCCGACGTCGAGTACGTCGAGCACGCGGCGGGCACCATGCACGGCCGCGACGAGGTGCGCAACTGGATCAAGCGCACGATGACCACCTTCCCGGGCAGCCACATGGTGGAGTTCCCGTCGCTGTGGTCGGTCATCGACGAGCCCACCGGGCGGGTCATCACCGAACTCGACAACCCGATGCGCGACCCGGGCGACGGCAGCGTGATCACCGCGACGAACATCTCGATCATCACCTACGCCGGCGACGGGCTGTGGCGCCGCCAGGAAGACATCTACAACCCGCTGCGCTTCGTGCAAGCCGCATTGAAGTGGTGTCGCAAGGCGCAGGAACTCGGGACCCTGGACGACGACGCTGCCGCCTTCATGAAGCAGTACGGCGGTGGGCAGTGAGCGGCAAGCCGAAACTCGTCATCGGCGCCAACGGATTTCTCGGTTCGCACGTGACCCGGATGCTCGTCGAGGACGGCCATGAGGTGCGCGCGATGGTGCGGCCCAGCGCCAATACCCGCGCCATCGACGACCTGCCACTCACCCGCTTTCACGGCGACATCTTCGACACCGCCACCGTGCGCGAAGCCATGGCCGGCTGCGACGACGTCTACTACTGCGTCGTCGACACCCGCGCTTGGCTGCGGGACCCGGCGCCGCTGTTCCGCACCAACGTCGAGGGCCTGCGCAACGTGCTCGACGTGGCCAAAGACATCAACTTAGCGGGGGCGCTGCGCCGCTTCGTCTTCACCAGCACCTACGCCGCGGTGGACCGCCGGCGCGGACAGGTCGCCACCGAAGCCGACCGGATCGGTTCCCGCAAGGTCACTCCGTACGTCCAGTCCCGGGTTCAGGCCGAGGACCTGGTGATGCGTTTCGTCGCCGATCACGGGCTGCCCGCCGTCGCGATGTGCGTCTCCACCACCTATGGCAGCGGAGACTGGGGCCGCACCCCGCACGGCGCGATCATCGCGGGCGCTGTCTTCGGCAAGCTGCCGTTCCTGATGAGCGGCATCGAACTGGAGGCGGTGGGCGTCGACGACGCCGCCCGGGCCATGATCCTGGCGGCTGAGTGCGGCCGCAACGGCGAGAAGTACCTGATCTCCGAACGGATGATCGCCCTGACCGACGTGGTGCGCATTGCGGCCGACGAGGCGGGCGTGGCACCTCCGCAGCGGTCGATCCCGGTGCCGGTGCTCTATGCCCTGGGCGCATTCGGCAGTCTGCGGGCCCGGCTCACCGGCAAGGACGCCGAACTCAGCCTTGATTCGGTACGGATGATGCGCGCCGAAGCCCCCGTCGACCACAGCAAGGCGGTCCGCGAGTTGGGTTGGCAGCCGCGACCGGTGGAGGAATCGATCCGGGCGGCGGCCCGATTCTGGGCGGCCATGCGCAAGGCCGGCACGCGCAGCGACACCGCGCCATCGGAATAGGCTCGCGGCAATGGAGCGTGTTCGCGTTGACCTCAAAGGGCCACCCCAAACCGCGCTCGCGACGCTGTACGCCAAGGCACTCGACGCCGACGCGCCCAAGTCGATCCTGCACGACGAGTTCGCGAAGGCGGCGGTGGTGCGCCTCGAATACGACTGGGCCGCAACAGCTATCACGGCACGGAGGGCTCCGTCGGTCGCAATCCGCTCCGCCCACTTTGACAACTGGACCCGTCAGTTCCTGGCCGCGCACCCCGAGGCGACGGTGTTGCACGTGGGCTGTGGCCTCGACGCGCGGGTGTACCGGCTCGATCCCGGGCCCAGGGTGCGCTGGTATGACATCGACTACCCGGCGGTCATCGAGTTGCACGAGCAGCTGTACCCGGCTCGCGAGCACTATCAGAGGGTTGCCGGCTCGGTGACCGACCCGCGATGGCTGGCCGAGATACCGGCCGACCGTCCCACCCTGTTCCTCGGTGAGGGGCTGACCATGTACCTGACCAAGGACGACGGCCTGGACCTACTGCGCCGGGTGGTGGACCGCTTCCCTTCCGGGGAACTGCAATTCGACGCCTTCAACACGTTCGGGATCCGCACCCAGGTAATCAACTCCGTCGTCCGCCGCTCCGGTTCGACGCTCTACTGGGGGATCGACAGCCCGTCCGACATCGTCGACGCGGTTCCGGGCGTACGCCTGTTGGCGTGGGAATCGGTGTTCGACAGCGACATGTTCGAGCTGGTGTCGCCGGTTTTTCGGTGGATCGGCCGGGCGATGGCGCGGGTGCCGACACTGCGGACGATGGCGCAGTACCATCGTTATGCCTTCTGATGGGAATGCCACCGTGTCGATTGCGTTGAACGTCTCATGAGTCATCCGGAAATCAAGGAACCCAACGCGGGTCACCCGATCACCATCGAGCCGACGCAGGGCCGGGTGCAGGTCCGCGTCAACGGCGAACTAGTAGCGGACAGCACCGCGGCCCTGGGCCTGCAAGAGGCGACTTTGCCGCTGGTGCAATACATCCCGTTACCCGACGTAGTACAAGAACGCCTCACCCGGACCGACACCAGCAGCTATTGCCCGTTCAAAGGCGAAGCCAGCTACTACAGTGTGACCACTTCTGCCGGTGTCACCGTCAAGGACGCGATCTGGACCTACGAGCAGCCCTACCCCGCGGTCGCCGCGATCGCCGGGCACGTCGCGTTCTACCCCAACAAAGTCGACATCACCGTCAGTTAGACCGTCAGGGAAACACCTTCGCCAGCGCTTGGGTGTCGGTGTACTCCCGTAGCGACACGATCTGGCCGTCGCGGGTGTCGAAGATGCAGACGAAGGGGCTGTCATACTCGGTGCCGTCAGCGGTGGTGCCGTAGACCTGACCTTCGACCACCACGGTTTCGCCCTCGTTGACGCAGCGACGCAGGTCGATGTTGACCTCGAAGACCCGCTTGCGCCGTTCGACCACCCGGCGCATGGTCTTTTTGTCCCATTCTTCCCGCGTAACGATCGTCCAGTAGGTGAAGTCGTCGCCGAGCAATTGAAAGCCTTCGTCGAGGTCCCCGCCCTCGCACATGCTCTGCAGAAACATCCATGCCAGTTCGGCCTGCGGATCATCGAAAGGCGTCATCACGGCGTCATCACCCGGCCATCCTGTCTCGCGGGACGGTTGGCGGTCAATTGACGCGGCCGCCGGCCCACGCGCTGCGGTAGGCAGAATCATCGAGGTGGAGACCGCACGAGACGTCACGTTTCCCGGAGCAGGCGGCTTCGGGCACACGCTGGCTCCGTTGCGGCGGGGCCGCGGTGACCCGTGTTTTCGGGCGTCCGGCGACGGCACCATCTGGCGGACCAGCCTGCTGGCCAGTGGACCGGTCACGGCGCGGATCACCCGCGTCGGTCGCGACACGGCCCGCTGCCAGGCGTGGGGCGCCGGCGCGACGGAGTTCGTTGAGCACCTTCCGGCGATGCTGGGCGCCGACGATGACGCGTCCGGGTTCCAGCCCCAGGAGCCGACCGTGGTTGCGGCCCACCGCCGGGTGCCCCACTTGCGCCTGGGGCGCACCGGTCAGGTGCTGGAAGCGCTGATCCCGGCGGTGATCGAGCAGCGGGTTCCCGGCGCCGACGCGTTTCGGTCCTGGCGAGTGCTGGTGAGCAAGTACGGCACCGTGGCGCCTGGGCCGGCCCCGGACGGGATGCGGGTGCCGCCGTCGGCTGACGCCTGGCGCTACATCCCGTCCTGGGAGTTCCACCGCGCCAACGTCGACCCGGGACGCGCGCGGACGGTGGTGATATGTGCGCGACGAGCGTCGTCGCTGGAGCGGCTGGCGTCCGTGCCCTCGGCGCAAGCCCGGGAGGCGCTGATGTCGTTGCCTGGCGTGGGGGTGTGGACCGCGGCCGAGACCGCGCAGCGCGCATTCGGTGACGCCGATGCGGTGTCGGTGGGTGATTACCACGTCCCGAAGATGATCGGCTGGACGTTGATCGGCCGCCCGGTCGACGACGCCGGCATGCTCGAATTACTGGAACCGATGCGGCCGCACCGGCACCGGGTGGTCCGGGTGCTCGAAGCCAGCGGGCTGGCCTACGAACCGCGCCGCGGCCCCCGCCTGCCGGTGCAACAGATCCACCCGCTCTGACGATTAGCGGCTGGCGCATCGGGTACTCGCTGCAAGCACACCACGCGATTTTCAGGGGGATACCGATGACGCAGTTCACCATTCCGGGACTCAGCGACAAGCAGGGTGCCCGACTCGCCGAGATCCTGCAGCGGCAGCTCAGCACCTACAACGACCTGCACCTGACGCTCAAGCACATTCATTGGAATGTGGTGGGGCCCAACTTCATTGGTGTGCACGAGATGATCGACCCGCAGGTGGACGCGGTGCGCGCGTTCGCTGACGATGTGGCCGAACGCATCGCGGCGCTGGGCGCGTCGCCGCAGGGCACGCCAACCGCGATCATCAACGACCGGGACTGGGATGACTACTCGGTGGGCCGCGACACGGTGCAGGCCCATTTGGCCGCATTGGACCTGGTCTACAACGGCGTGGTCGAGGACATCCGCAAAGCCATCGACGAGACCGACGAGCTCGACCAGGTCACGCAGGATCTGCTGATCGGTCAGGCGGGGAAGTTGGAAAAGTTCCAATGGTTCGTCCGGGCGCACCTGGAGAGCGCCGGCGGCACCCTGGTGCACGAGGGCTCCCGCAGCGAGAAGAGTGCTGCGGAGTCCGCGCGTGACACTGTCTAATCCGTGTCCCGAGCGCGCTCGGCATCAGCCGCCTGCCGGTTGAGCCGCTGCGCCTCGTAGATGGTGACGTTGGTCCGCGACATCAGCAACGACGCGATGCCGACGGCCAGGATCGCCCCCGGCACCACGGAGAACGACCCCGTCATCTCCGCCACCATGATCATGATCGCCAGTGGGGCACGGGCGACGCTGCCGAAACAGGTCATCATCCCGACCACCACGAAGATTCCCGGCTGTTCGGGTACGCCCGGTAGCCCGGCCAGTTCACCAAGTCGCCACACGGCTGCCCCGACGAACGCGCCGATCACGATCCCCGGCCCGAACAGGCCGCCCGATCCGCCGGAGCCGATGGACAGGCACGTTGCGACGATCTTGGCGACCGGCAACACGATGATGATCCACAGCGGGATAGCCAGCAGCGAATTGCGGTCGGCGGTCAGCTGTGCCCATCCGTAGCCGCTACTGAGGATCTGCGGGAGCAGCAGGCCGAGCAGTCCGACCAGCAACCCGCCCGCCGCGGGTTTGAGGATCGGACCGCCAGGCAGTCGGCGTACGAGCACAACGGTGGAGTGGAACGTCCGCGCGTACACGTAGCCGACGCTCGCCGCGATCACGCCGATCACCACGAACCACAACAGCGGCCACGCCCGCTCGAACCGGTACTCGGCGTCGATGTAGCCGAACAACGGGTCGAAGCCGAGAAACGAGCCAAGCACCGCGTAGGCCGTTCCGGAGGTGATGAAGCCGGGTAGCAGGTTGCGGTAGTCGAAGTCGTCGCGATAGGTGATCGAGGCGGCCAGCACCGCCCCGCCCAACGGCGCGGCGAAGATGGCGCCGATGCCCGCGCCGATGCCGAGCGCTACCGCCACCCGGCCGTCCTCGTCGGAGAGTCCGAGTCGTCGGGTGAGTAACGAAGAGAAGCCCGCCGAAATCTGCGCCGTCGGGCCTTCCCGCCCGGCCGAGCCGCCGGATCCGATGGTCAACGCGCTGGCCACCAGCTTCACCAACACGGCACGGGCGCGGATGGCGCGGGGATCGGTATGCACCGCCTCAATGGCCTCGTCGGTGCCGTGCCCGGTGGCCTCCGGCGCGAACTTGGCCACGACGAACGCCGAGAGCAACGCACCGCCCGTCGTTACCAGCGGAATGGCCCAGGGCCGGTTGAAACCCGCCGACCCACGGCTGCCGCCCTCGCCTACCGGGGTGGGGACGCGGTAGTCGGCGAGGTAACCGAGCAGGAACTCGGCGGCGTACTTCAGGGCCAGGTAGAAGACGACGGCACCGAGGCCGGAGATGACACCGATGGTGATACCCAGCAGCAGCCACTTGCGCAGGTAGCCCGCGTGCCTGATCGAGGCGCCGAACCGGCCGCCAGCGGACTCGGGGGGTGCCTCCTTCGGCTCCTCCGGCATGCCCCGGAGGTTAGCAGCTCCCGGCCACGGAATAAACGGACCATAGTCCGGTTATACCGGTAACTCGATTTCAGGAGGTCATGATGCCGGCCATCACCGCAGACACTCTCACCCTGCCGCGAGTCGCACCGGCCGCGCCGACCGACGCCGAGCGGCCGGTCCGATCGATCACTACCGGGCCCCGAGGTTATGAAGGACTGGGTTTCCCCGTGGTTCGCTCCTTCGCCGGGGTCAGCACCGCTGCCCTGGACCCGTTCATCCACATGGACCAGATGGGCGAGGTGGACTACGAACCGGGCCAGCCCCGCGGCACCGACTGGCATCCGCATCGCGGCTTCGAGACCGTCACCTACATGATCGACGGCAAGTTCGCACATCAAGACTCCTATGGCGGCGGGGGTCTCATCTGCGACGGTGCGACGCAGTGGATGACGGCAGGATCGGGGATCCTGCACATCGAGACCCCGCCCGCGGAAATGGTAGCCAGCGGCGGCGTCTTCCACGGGATCCAGCTGTGGGTCAACCTGCCGAAGCGGAACAAGTTCGCCGCGCCCCGCTACCAGGCGATCGAAGGGACCGTCGCGACGCTGCTGTCGTCCGACGACGGCGGGGCGCTGATCCGTCTGATCGCCGGTGATATCGGCGGCCACCGCGGACCGGGAGTTACTCACACGCCGATCACCATGGCCCACGCGACGATCGAAACTGCTGCGCGACTTAGTGTTCCGTGGCGCCGCGACTTCAACGCCCTGGTGTACGTGTTGTCCGGGCAGGGGTCCGTCGGTCCGGTCGGCCACCCCGTCAAGCAAGGTCAGCTGGCCGTTCTTGGGCCGGGTGACCGGATAACGGTAACCGCACACCCGGATCGCGCGCAGGCGCTGGACGTGTTGCTGTTAGGCGGGCGGCCGATCCGGGAGCCGGTATTTCACTACGGACCGTTCGTGATGAACACCCGCGCCGAGGTGATTCAGGCGCTGGCGGATTACCAGGCCGGCAAATTTCAAAGCATCCCGCCGAACGCTCTGATGCCGCACCGTGGCGGTGGCACACTCTAGTAATGCCTCAACTGGCAAGTCGTGGACCCGGGCGTCCCCCCGCTGCCAAATCTGACGACACCCGAAAGCGCATCGTGCGCGCCGCGCGGCAGGTATTCAGCGAACGCGGGTATGACGGCGCGACGTTTCAGGCGATTGCCGACCGCGCCGATCTGACCCGTCCGGCGATCAATCACTACTTCGCCAGCAAGCGGGTGCTATACACCGAAGTGGCCGACCGGACCAATGAGCTCGTCGTCACCGCCGGCATCGAGCGGGCCAGCTGCGAGCGGACCCTGGCCGGTCGGCTTGCTGCGTTCATCGCTGTCGCGATGGAAGCAGACGCCCACAATCCTTGTACCGCAGCGTTTTTGAGCACCGCGGTGCTGGAGTCGCAACGACACCCCGAACTGAAGCGGGACGATAACGACGCGGCGTCGACCACGCGGGACTTTCTGGTCTCGGCGGTCAGCGATGCCATTGAAAGCGGCGAAGTCGCCCGGGACACCGATGCCGCAGCGCTAGCCGAGGCGTTGCTGATGATGTTATGCGGCGTGGGGTTCTATGCCGGGTTCGTGGGTAGCTATCAGGAAGTGGAGAACATCCTGGGAACGCTGCGGCAGTTGATCGCGGGCAGCCTGTGGAGGGCGCCGGTCTAGGCCGGCGGTGACCTGGCACACAAAGCGTATAGGTTGCCTAACTTATTAGGTAACATGGTCGGGTCATGACTGATCTCGATCCGCCTTCGTTGCGGACGGCGGGCAACAGCTGACAGACGCGGATAAACCGGGAGTACGCGAATGAGCACACTGCGCAGCCACGACGACACCTGGGACATCAGAACCAGCGTGGGTGCGACGGCGGTGATGGTGGCGGCCGCCCGGGCCGTCGAAACCGAGCAACCCGATGCGCTGATCCGCGATCCCTACGCCAAGCTGTTGGTCACCAACGCCAACGCCGGCGTGCTGTGGGAAGCCATGCTCGACCCCGCCATTGCGGCGAAGGTTGAATCGCTGGATGCCGAAGCCGCCGCGATGGTCCGGCACATGCGCGGCTATCAGGCGGTGCGGACCAACTTCTTCGACACCTTCTTCGCCGACGCTGTCGCCACGGGTATCCGCCAGGTGGTGATCCTGGCGTCGGGTCTGGACTCGCGTGCCTACCGACTGGACTGGCCGGCCGGGACCACCGTCTTCGAAATCGATCAACCGCAGGTGCTTGAGTACAAGGCGACCACCCTGGCCGACCACGGCGTGACACCGGCTACCGAGCGCCGTGCGGTGGCTATCGATCTGCGCCAGGACTGGCCCGCCGCGTTGCGCAAAGCGGGCTTCGACCCGACTGCGCGCACCGCTTGGCTGGCCGAGGGGCTGCTGATGTATCTGCCAGCGGAGGCCCAGGACAGGCTGTTCACCCTGATCGGCGAGTTGAGCCTGCGGGGTAGCCGGATCGCCGCAGAAACCGCGGCCTCGCACGCCGACGAACGGCGCGAGCAGATGCGGGCCCGATTCAAGAAGATCGCCGAGCAGATCGGTCTCGAGGAGGCCATCGACGTCGGTGAGTTGATGTACCGCGACGAACACCGGGCGCCGGTCGCGGACTGGCTCAACGACCATGGTTGGCGGGCCGCCGCGGTGGGATCCGGGGACGAGATGCAACGCCTGGGGCGCTGGGTCGCCGAGGCGCCGATGGCCGACGACAAAGACGCGTTTTCCGAGTTCGTGACGGCGGAGCGGCTGTAG
>JALHRH010000126.1 GCA_022841565.1 Mycobacterium sp.
GCACCCTCGGCCAGCTCGGTCAGCGTGGCGCCCATCTCGGCCCAACCCTCGACAAACAATTCCTTGCCAGCCTGCGCCAGGTTCAGGGGATTCTGCGCCTTGGTGAGATTACGGACGAATGCCGCGACCTGGTTGATCTGGACGCCGGAGTCGGGCCCGTACGCGACGCCGGTCAGGCCCGCGGACTCGACAAACCCAATCAGGTTGGGCGGCACAGCCATTCGTACCGCGTGGCCACGCCGTTGCAACTCTACGCCCACGGCGGCGCAGGGCTCGACGTCGCCCCGAGTCCCATGTACTGCCAGCACAAATTTCATGGTGTTGTTTCGATGGTCAGATAGACGTCACGCCGACGCGACCGCTTCTCCCGCCAGTTCCTGGTACAGCAGGTCGGCCAGGCTGCGCACCGTGGTGTTGATATTGGTGGCGGTGATGCGGATCCCGGTCTCGGACTCGATGCGGGTGCGCAGTTCTTGACTGCTCAACGAGTCCAGGCCGTACTCGGTCAGCATCTTGTCGACGTCGATGGTGCGGCGCAGGATCAGCCCGATCTGCTCGGAAACCATCCGTCGCAGCCGGGCGGGCCACTCCTCGTGCGGAAGCTTGTCCAGTTCGTTAAGGAACTTGCTGTTGCCGGCATGTTTGGCTGTCGCCTTGAACGCCTCAGCGAAGGGACTGTGCTGGGCGAATGCATTCAGCCACGGCGATCCGATGATGGGGGCGTAGCCGGTGTAGGCGCGGTTGTGCCGTAGCAACGCCTCGAACGCGTAGGCACCCTCCTCGGGCGCGATCGCGTCGCCCGCCGCCTGCGCAAACGACGTCGCGCGGCCGATCTCGCCCCACGGGCCCCAGGCGATCGAGGTGGCCGGTAGGCCCTGGGCCCGCCGCCAGTGGGTGAAGGCGTCCAGCCAGCTGTTGGCCGCCGCGTACGCGCCCTGGCCCGGCGAACCCACCAGGGCTGCCGCCGAGGAGAACGAGCAGAACCAATCCAGTGGCTGACCTAGGGTGGCCTCGTGCAAATTCCATGCCCCGTGTACCTTCGGTGCCCAGTCACGACGGATGAGCTCTTCGGTGATGTTGGGCAACGTGGCGTCCTCCACTACGGCGGCCGCGTGGAGCACCCCGCGCAGCGGCAGACCGGTGGAGGTTGCGGTGGCCACCAGCTTCTCCGCGGTACCGGCTTCGGCGATGTCGCCGCACTCCACCACCACATCGGACCCGATTGAGCGAACCAATTCGATGGTCTCCAAAGCCCTTTGAGTCGGCTGGGAGCGCGAGGTCAGCACAATGCGGCCAGCGCCGGCGCTCGCCATCTTCTCGGCAAGAAACAGACCGAGTCCACCGAGGCCACCGGTGATGATGTAGGAACCGTCACCACGAAACACCGTCGCCTGCTCGGGCGGCATCACCACGCTGCTGCGCCCGACGTGCGGGACATCAAGCACTAACTTGCCGGTGTGCTCGGCCGCGCCCATCACCCGGATCGCGGTGGCTGCGTCGGCTATCGGGTAGGGGGTGACCTCGGGCGTCGGCAGCTCGCCGCCGGCGATCTGCTGATACACGGTGCTCAACAGCTGGTGGACCTGCGTGGGGTGACTCTCGGCCATCAGGGCCAGGTCGACACCGTGGAAGGCCAGGTTATGCCGGAACGGGAACAACTCCAGCCGGGTGTTGGAGTAGATGTCACGTTTCCCGATCTCGATGAAGCGTCCACCGAGGGCCAGCAGCTTGATCCCGGCTTGTTGCGCGGCGCCGGTCAGCGAGTTGAGCACGATGTCCACCCCGTAGCCGTCGGTGTCGTGGCGAATCTGCTCGGCGAATGCAGTGCTGCGGGAGTCGTAGACTCCCTCGATTCCCATGGCCCGCAACTTTTCCCGTCGCTCCGGGCTGCCGGCCGTGGCGAAGACCTGCGCCCCGGCTGCGCGCGCGATGGCGATCGCTGCCTGGCCCACTCCGCCCGTGGCGGAGTGGATCAACACCTTGTCACCGGACCGGATCCGGGCGAGATCCGTTAAGGCGTACCAGGCGGTGGCGTAGGCGGTGGTCGCCGCGGCCGCTTGAGCGTCGGTGATGCCGTCCGGCACGGTGGCGGCCAAGCGCGCGTCGCAGGTGACGAAGGTGGCCCAGCAACCGTTGGTGGACAGACCGGCCACGTGGTCGCCGACCTTGTGGCCGGTGACTTCAGACCCGACCGCGGTCACCACGCCGCCGAAGTCGAGGCCCAACTCCGGTAGTCGCCCGTCGAAGGTTTGGTAGCGGCCGAACGTGGCCAGCACGTCGGCGAAGTTGATGCTGGAGGCAATGACCGCGACCTCGATCTCGTTCGGGCCCGGCGGCACCCGGTCGAACGCCGCGAACTCCAGGGTTTCCAGGTCGCCGGGAGTGCGGATCTGCAGGCGCATTCCGGCCTCAGCATGGTCGACGACCGTGGTCTGGCGCTCCTCGGGCTGCAGGGGAGTGGGCAGCATCCGGGCGGCAAACCACTCGTCGTTGCGCCACGCGGTCTCGTCCTCGTCGGTAGCCAGCAGCAGCTGGCGGGCTACCTGCTCGGCGCCCGTCTGATCGTCGATGTCGATGTAGCTGACTTTCAGCTGCGGGTTTTCCGAGCTGATCACCCGGAGCAGGCCGCGCAGGCCGCCCTGCTCGAGGTTGGCCTGATCCTCGGCCAACACCGTCTGCGCGTTGCGGGTCAACGCGTACAGCCGTGGCGGAGAGCCCAACAGCTCCGGGAGCTCACGGGCGATGCGCACCACGTGTTCGACGTACTGCCCCCCGCGGTCGCCGGACTCGTTGACCGCGTTCTGCTGCGGCGCGGTGAGTAGCACTACCCCGTGGAACGCGCCTTCCTGTAGTTGAGCGCGCAACTGCTCGGCGTGTGCGGCATGATCGCCGGCGAACGGCCAGAACAGGGTGCTGGCCTGCGCGTCGTGCACTTTCAGCGCGTCAGTGAGTGCCGTGGCTGTCAAGTCGGCTGCATCGGAAGTGGTGACCAGCAGCCAATTGCCGGGCTCGGTTACCGTCGTGTCGGGCAGCTCGCGTGGTTGCCATTCGATGGTCAGCAACCGTTCACCCAGGACGCGGTCGCGCTCGCTGTCCGGTGAGGCGCCGGTGCCCAACTGCAGGCCGCGCACCGTCATCAAAACGGAGCCGCTTTCGTCGACGATGTCCAGATCAGCCTCGACCCCGCCGGCGCCGCAGGCCGTCACCGTCGCGTAGCAGTATCGGGCGTGCCGCGCCGAACCAAAGGCGCGCAGCCGTCGGATGCTCAACGGCAGCAGCAGGCCGCCGTTGAGGGCGCTGCCCACGCTGGGGTGGGCAGCGACAGCCTGGAAGCAAGCATCCAGTAACGCCGGGTGCACCAGGCCGTACGTTCCTTGCTGCGGGCGCAGCGGACCGGGCAGCGAGACCTCGGCCAGTACGGTGTTGCCGGCGTTCTCGGCGATGTGCGCGCCGCCGAGGCCCGCGAACGCCGGCCCGAGCCGGTGGCCGCGCTTGTCCATCCACTTGCGGATATCGTCGCCGTCCACTGGGCGCGGGTGGTTCGCCAGCAGCTCGCTGAGATCGAGCGCGGGGGGTTGGTCGGCCGGGTCGGCCGCATGCAGGGTGGCGGTGGCCAGCCGTTCGTAGCGTCCTTCGCGGTTGCTTTCCACTGTGAAGTCGACGACGTCGGGTGCCTGGAAGGTTGCGGTGATGCCGACCGGGGTCTGCCCGTCAAGCGGCAGCGACCGCTCGAACCGCAGGTCACGCACCTCCGCGGCGTCGCCCAGGACGGTGCGGGTCGCGACCAGGGCCATCTCGCAGTAGGCGGCCCCGGGCAGGACGTCCGCGTTGCGAATCTGGTGATCACCCAGCCAGGGCAGCGCCTCGGTACCGACCTCGCCCTGCCACACGTGGCGCTCGGGCTCCTCGGGCAGCCGCACGTGCACGCCCATTAGGGGGTGCGCGGGGACCAACGCACCGCGGCGCGCCACCGAATCCAGGCCGCTGGTCGTCAGGAACAGCGACCGCTGACTCCAGGTGGGCAGCGGCGCCTCCACCAGCCGTCCGTCCGGGTAGAGCACGGCCCAGTCCAGCGCGGCGCCGGCGGCGTACAAGTCGCCAAGCAGCCAGCGCAGCCCGTGCGGCAGCGGCTGCTCGCGACGCATGCTCGCCAGGGCGGCGGCCGACTTGTCCAGGCTGCGGGCCGTCTGGTCGACCGCATTCGTCAGCAACGGGTGCGGTGACAGCTCGGTGAACACCCGGAAGTCGTCCTCCAGCGCGGCCTGTACCGCGGCGGCGAAGCGCACGGTGTGGCGCAGGTTGTCCGCCCAGTAGCCGGCGTCGCAGTAGGGTTCCTCGCGCGGGTCGAACGAGGTGGCCGAGTAGTAGGCAATCTCGGGCTCCAGCGGTTCGATGTCGGCCAGCACCTCGTAGAGTTCGTCGAGGATCGGGTCTACCTGTGGCGAGTGCGAGGCCACGTCCACGGCCACTTCGCGGGCCATCACGCCGCGCTCTTCCCAGGCGGCGACCAGGTCGCGCACCGTCTGGGTGTCGCCGCCGATCACGGTGGACTGCGGCGAGGCGACCACCGCCACCACGACGTCGCTGACGCCGCGCGCGACCAACTGCGTGATCACTTCCTCGGCGGGCAGCTCGACCGATGCCATGGCGCCCGCTCCGGAGATCCTGGTCATCAGCTTGGAGCGCCGGCAGATCACCTTGACGCCGTCTTCCAACGACAGCGCGCCGGCCACGACGGACGCCGCCGACTCGCCCAGGGAGTGACCGATCACCGCGCCGGGGTTGGCGCCATAGGCCTTCATCGCGGCGGCCAGTGCCACCTGCATGGCGAAAAGGGTGGGCTGGACGCGGTCGATGCCGGTCACCTTCTCGGACGCGGTCATCGCTTCGGTGACCGAGAAGCCGGACTCCGCGGCGATCAGCGGCTCGATCTCAGCAACCTTGGCCGCGAACACCGGCTCGGTGGCCAACAGGTCGTTGCCCATCTCGGCCCACTGCGACCCCTGCCCGGAAAACACCCAGACCGGGCCCTTGTCGTCCTGTCCGGTGGCCGGCGGGTAGGACGCCTCGCCCGTGACGACCTCCCGCAACGCCTTGGTCAGCTGCGCGCGGCTGTCGGCGATGACGGTGGTGCGCACCGCGCGCGGGGAACGCCGGCGGGCCAGCGTGTAGGCCAAGTCCGAGATATCCAGCACCTCCTGGGCGTCCACCCAGTCAGCAAGCCGAGTTGCCGTGTGGCGCAGCCCTTCTTCCGAGCTTGCCGAGATCGGGAAGATCAGCGCGCCCCGCAGGGCGGTGGCGTGGTCCGACTCAACGGTCTTGGGCGCCTGCGGTGCGGAAGCCTGCACTGGCGCTTGCTCCAAGATGGCGTGCACGTTGGTTCCCGAGAAGCCGTACGACGACACCGCCGCCCGTCGCGGCGTTGCGTCATCGGCGCCGGGCCACGGTGTATTGTTTTGCGGCACAAAAAGATTGGTTTCGACTTCGGCGAATTTCTCCGGTAGTTGGGTGAAATGCAGATTCTGCGGGATCACCCCGTGCTGCACGGCCAGAACCGCTTTCATCATCCCGAGCGCCCCGGCGGCCGACTGTGTGTGCCCGAAGTTGGTCTTCACCGACGCCAGCGCGCACGGTTTGGTGGTGCCGTAGACCTCGGCCAGGCTGGCGTACTCGATGGGGTCGCCGATCGGGGTGCCGGTGCCGTGCGCCTCGACCATGCCGATGGTGGTCGGGTCGACGTCGCCGGCAGCCAGCGCCGCCCGATACGCCGCGACCTGCGCGGGCAGCGAGGGCGTCACGATGTTGACAGTGCGGCCGTCCTGGTTAGCGGCTGTCCCGCGGATAACCGCCAAGATCCGATCGCCGTCGCGCTGCGCGTCCGCAAGGCGCTTGAGCAGCAGCATGACCGCGCCCTCGCCGGACACGAAACCGTCGGCCTTCACGTCGAACGCGTGGCAATGCCCGGTGGCCGACAACATCCCGATTGCAGAACCCGACGCGGCCTTGCGCGGTTCCAACGTCACCGACGCGCCGCCGGCCAGCGCCATGTCGCTTTCGCCGTCATGCAGGCTCTGGCAGGCCAGGTGGACGGCCGACAAGCCTGACGAACACGCGGTGTCTACCGTCATCGCTGGTCCACTCAGTCCCATGGCGTAGGAGATCCGGCCCGACCCCATTGCGAAACTGTTACCCATATACCCGTACGGTCCGCTCAAGGTGTCGGCATCGGCGTGCATGAACAGGTAGTCGTCGTGCATCAACCCCACAAAAACGCCGGTCGCAACGCCGCTGAGGGCCGTGCGGGTCAGGCCGGCGTGCTCCATGGCCTCCCAGGAGGTCTGCAGCAGCAGGCGGTGCTGCGGGTCCATCTCGGTCGCTTCCCGCTCGGTGATACCGAAGAACTCGGGATCGAAATCGGCGACGTCGTTCAGGAAAGCGCCCCATTTGCAGACCGTCCGCCCGGGAACGCCCGGCTCCGGGTCGTAGAACTCCTCCACGTCCCAACGGTTGGAGGGCACCTCGGTGACGAAGTCGTCGCCTCGCAGCAACGCTTCCCACAACAGCTCCGGGGAGTCGATGCCTCCCGGCAGTCTGCACGCCATACCGATGACGGCAACTGGGGTGACACCAGTTCTGTCCACGGTTGTTCACCTTTCCTGTGATTGAGTTTCGGTCCGGGACTTCGCAGCTCGAACGACGCCTGCCGAGAAGCGACGGGAAGGACTGCCACACGTCTCGATCGGTGCAGGGAATAGCGCGGCGCCGCGTGCCAGCCACAACCCCCGCGTCGAAGCCCACCTGCAGTTCGTGACTTTTTTGCAGCGTAGCTGCTCGACCTCACGGATGTAGAAAAATCGTGCGGTCGTACTAATAAAGGTGAGACGACGGGGGTGATGGGCCGCCTTCTACCGACCCGACGAAGCTGTCATGTACTGGCCGGCCTGTTGCATCCGCCGGCGAGGAGGGGCAGTTGCAGATGAATACTTTGCCGAAACCGCTCACGGGGCCAGCGACGGCGACCTATACTCGGGTCTCGGTGCCGCAGGTTCGACCCGGCCGCGGCGCTCTGACCGGAGATTGCTGCGGTTCTTGTATAAGTCGCGGCAATGGTGTTCTGCCGTGTGCGATTCAGCTTTGCATGCCCATTTGCAACCAATACGTCGGTGCCTTTTCGTTTTGCGGCCCCGCCAGTGGATGGCGGGGCCGCAAAACAGAACGTTATTGTGCCAGCTGAACAGCTGCTTGTGCGTACTGACCCTCGCAGGCCCGGGCAAACACAGACTTGAGAACCTCTATATAACGGGTCACAGACTCGCGGGCCACCGGGTTATTCGGGAAGTTCACCATGACTGAAACTTCGTCGAATAGACGGATTACCGAGAAGTACAAGAATGCAGGGTTCCGGCCATCGTTGTAAGCCGTGGCGTTCGCACCCTTCAGGGCGGTGGCGACAACAGCGGAAAGGGGCGGCAAGCCAGCGTCCATGTAATTCGTCATGTAGAACTGAGACGAATGCCGCTTCAGCCAGGGTGCCAATTCCCGAACACGTTCGTAAGGCACGTTTGCCATGTCCATGTTGTCGTCGAATGACGCTTGGGTGGACCGGGCGGTTTCCTCGAAAGAATTCGGGTCAACGGCAACGGTGTACGGCACCGCGCCCGTGAACCAGCCCATCGACAGGTACTCTTCGGGCGAATTCCGTTTGTCGACCGGCGTTATTCCGCGGTAGGTTTCCTGGCCGGTCAATTCGTAGTGCGCCAACGCGACGCAGCCGAACAGGCCGCCACTGAATCGAGCGTTTGCCGCCATGCACGTGGCCTCGAACTTCGCTGTTTGCTGCGGGGTCATCAGCTTTTCCACCAGGATGTCGCCGCCACATGCGCGCGACTGCTCACCCAGCGGCAACGGGAACTCCGGCAGAGTCCCACCATTGTTTTCAGCGAAGTCGATCCATTTGCGGACCTCGGGTGAATCTATGGTCATCTCTCGCGAGGTCTTCGCTTCACGAATGCAGAAATTGTCGTGACTGCCCGGCTCTGGCATGACCAGCGGCGGCTTGCCTTCGAGGAGTGCACGGTAGTTGGTCAAGATCTCTACGTACAGTGAAGACACCACGGCGGGGTCGCAGTGCAGGTGGTCGACAATTGCGAAGAGCGAGCAATGGTTCTCGTGCTGAATCAATCCGAACCGGAAGCAGTCCCATTCCAGTGGAGGCGGCGTGGAGACCACGAGGTTGCGCCATTCGGATTGCGTCATCTCGCCGTGCTGCACCGCAGCGAGTTGGATGTCGCGCGGGTTTTGAATTTTGTGGCGAACGATGTCCTTCGGACCGTTGTACTCGAACCAGCTCCGGTAGGTTTCGTGCCGGCGTACGTGGGCGTTGATGACGTGCGTCATCGTACGGATATCGCACTTGCCCGGAATCTCCCAGGAACCCATTACCAACCGGGAATAGTCGAGCCCGCGCTCGCCGTATTCCACGTAGCCGCGCAAATGGCCGGCCTGCATAGAACTGGGCGGCACGTCGACGACCGGTGCTTTTGCAGCTTTCGCGCGTGACGCCGGTGTCGGCTGCCAGGTTACGATCGAGCCTGGGCCAGGCTCCCAGTCGTAGACGATTCCTACGCCGAGAGTGACGTCTGCTGATCCCCCACCTATGATCACGCTTCCTCCTCGATATCTGCCGACTGCCAAGCAGTGGCGTTTGGTCTTTTCTACCTCATGCAGGTGTTGCTGCGTCGCTTTTTGATGTCAATTGCTCGTAAAGGTGATCGGCTAAGCCGCGGACGGTGGTGATGTCGGTTGTCGTGACGCGGATCTTGACCTCTGACTCGATATAGGTGCGTAGTTCCAGGTTCCCCAGCGAGTCCATGCCGAACTCGGAGATAGGACGGTCGACGTCGACTGCGCGACGCAGAATCAGGCCGACTTGCTCGGAGAGCATGCGGCGAAGCCGTGCCGGCCATTCGTCGCGGTCCAGCTCGGCGAGCTCGGCAAGGAACTTGCTGCTGCCCGAACGGCCCTTGCCGGCGGACTTGAACGCCTCGGCGAACGGAGTGCGCTGGGCGAAGGCGGTGAGCCAGGCCGATCCGATGACCGGGGCATAGCCGGTGTAGGGGCGGTTGTGCCGCAACAGTGCCTCGAATGCGTAGGCACCTTCGTCGGGCTCGATCGCCTCGCCGGAGGTTTCGGCGAAGTCAGTGCCGCGGCCAATCTCGGCCCAGGCGCCCCAGGCGATGGAGGTGGCCGGTAGGCCCTGAGCGCGCCGCCACAGGGTGAAGGCGTCCAGCCAGCTGTTGGCTGCGGCGTATGCGCCCTGACCGGGCGAGCCCGCCAGTGCTGCCGCCGAAGAGAAAGAGCAGAACCAGTCGAGTTGGTGGCCGCCTTCGGCCTTCTGCAGGGCTTCGTGCAGATACCACGCGCCGCGCACCTTCGGTGCCCAGTCACGCTCGATAAGTTCGTCGGTGATGTTGGGCAGGGTGGCGTCCTCGACCACCGCGGCTGCGTGCAGGATCCCACGCAGCGGCAGTCCGGTGGCGGCGGCCGTAGCCACCAACCGTTCGGCGGTGCCGGGTTCGGCGATATCGCCGCATTCCACGACGACGTCCGAGCCGATGGATCGGACCAATTCGATGGTCTCCAGCGCTGCCTGGCTGGGCTGGGAGCGGGAGCTGAGCACGATGCGGCCCGCGCCCGCGCTGGCCATCTTCTCGGCCAGGAACAAACCGAGACCGCCGAGACCACCGGTGATGATGTACGAGCTGTCACCGCGGAATACTTGAGCCTGCTCCGGAGGTAGCACGACGCTGCTGCGACCGGCGTGGGGGACGTCGAGGATCAGCTTGCCGGTGTGTTCGGCCGCGCCCATGATCCGGACCGCAGTAGCGGCCTCGGCCAGCGGGTAGTGGGTTGCTTCGGGCATCGGCAGCACGCCGTTGGCGGTCTTTTCGTACACCGTATTCAGCAGGCCACGTACCTGGGCGGGGTGTGTCCGCGATATCAATGCCAGGTCAACGCCGAAGAACGCGAGATTCTGCCGGAACGGGAACAAGCCCACCTTGGTGTCCTGGTAGATGTCGAGCTTGCCGATCTCGACGAACCGTCCCCCCATGGCCAGCAGCCTGATTCCGGCGAGCTGAGCGGCGCCGGTCACGGAGTTGAGCACGATGTCGACGCCATAGCCATCGGTATCGCGTCGGATCTGCTCGGCGAACTCGGTGCTGCGGGAATCGTAGACGTGCTCGATGCCCATGTCGCGCAATATCTGCCGGCGCTTTTCGCTACCCGCGGTCGCGAATACCTCGGCGCCGGCGGCGCGCGCGATCGCGATTGCCGCCTGGCCCACTCCACCCGTCCCGGAGTGAATGAGCACTTTGTCGCCGGCGCGGATCCGGGCCAGGTCTTCCAAGCCGTACCAGGCGGTGGCCGTAGCCGTGGTGATGGCCGCAGCCTGGGCGTCGGTCAGCCCGGCGGGCAATGTGGCGGCCAGGCCGGCGTCACACGTGACGAAAGTGGACCAGCAGCCGTCGGGGGACAGGCCGCCCACGTGGTCGCCGACCTTGTGGTCGGTGACCTCGGAACCGATCGCTGTCACCACACCCGCGAAGTCGAGGCCCAGCGGCGGCTGTTTGCCGTCGTAAGTCGGGCAACGGCCGTAAGCCGCCAATACGTCGGCGAAGTTGATGCTGGCTGCGCTGACCGCGACCTCGATCTCGTTCGGGCCGGGTGGCACCCGGTCGAATGCGGTGAACTCCATCGTCTGCAGGTCGCCGGGTACGCGGACCTGCACCCGCATACCGCCGTCCTGGTGGTCGACGACGGTGTTGTGGCGTTCCTCCGGCCGCAGCGGAGTGGGGTACAGGCGTGCGGTATACCACTGGTCGTCGCGCCAAGCGGTTTCGTCTTCGTCGGTGGCCAGCAACAGTTGCCGCACCACGTTTTCGGCGCTGGTTTGCTCGTCGACGTCGATGTAGCTGGCCTTCAGGTGGGGATGCTCGGCTGCGATGACCCGGAGCAGGCCACGTAGCCCGCCTTGTTCGAGGTTGGGGCTATCGTCGGCAAGCACCGGCTGGGCGTTGCGGGTCAGCACATACAGCCGTGGCGATTGGCCTACCAGTTCGGGAAGTTCGCGGGCGATGTGAACGGCAAGCCTGACGTACTCCTGGCCGCGGACGATCGAGTCCTTATCCGTGCCGCTTTGCCGCTCCGTAAGCACCACCAAAGCGGAATAACCGCCGGACTCGAACTGTGCGCGCAGCCGTTCGGCCGCCGCATCATGGTCACCGTGCAGCGGCCAGGACATCGTGGTGCTCTGCGCGTCATGCATCTTCAGGCCGTCGGTCAGCTGGGCAGCCACCATGCCGGTCGCGTCAGAAGTGCTGATCAGCAGCCAGCTGCCGGGTTCGGTCACCGACTTCTCGGGCAGCTCGCGCTCCTGCCACTCGATGGCCAGCAGCCGCTCACCTAGCACGCGGTCGCGCTCGCTGCTTGCGGATACTCCCGTGCCCATTTGCAGGCCGCGCACTGCCAACAGCACGGTGCCGCGCTCGTCGAGGATGTCGATGTCGGCCGCAAGCTTGCTGGAGCTGGCGCCGTCGCAGACGGACACCGTGGTGAGGCAGTAGCGGACGTTGCGTGCCGGGCCGTAAGCGCGAATTCGGCTGACACCCAGCGGCAGGAGCAGGCCGCCGTTATCGACTCGGCGGACGCTGGGGTGCGCCGCGACCGACTGGAAGCACGCGTCCAGCAGCGCCGGGTGTATCCCGTAGTTGCCCTGCTGTGATCGGATCGAACCGGGCAGACTGACTTCGGCCAGGACGGTGTCTTCGGACTCAGTGGTGTAAGCGGCAGCCAGGCCGCAGAAGGCGGGCCCGAATTGAATGCCCCGCAGGTCGGCATCGTGCCTCAGGTCGTCACCCTCGACGGGGCTCTGGTGGGCGGCCAGCAAGGCTTCCATGTCGCGCGGATCCGGCTGGTCGTCTTCGTCCTCGGTCAGTGCGTGCAGGACGGCCGAAGCCCGCCGCGCGCGTTCCCCGCCCTGGGCGGTCTCTACCGTGAACGGGACAACTCCCGGCGCTTCCACGGTCGCGTTCGCGCCGACATAGGTTTCCTCGTCCAATAACAGCATCTGCTCGAACTTGACGTCACGGACCTCAGCCGAGTCGCCCAAGACGGTGCGGGCCGCGGACAGCGCCATCTCGCAGTAGGCGGCTCCGGGAAGAGCGGCCGCACCGTGGATCTGGTGATCCCCCAGCCAGGGCAGTGCCTCGGTGCCGATGTTGCTTTGCCAGACGTGCCGTTCCGGCTCCTCCGACAGCCGCACGTGAGCGCCCAACAGCGGATGCACGGAGACGGCATGGGTGTGTGCGAGCCGGTCGGTGCTTTCCAGCAGCATCAGGCGGCGGTGCGCCCACGCCGGAAGCGTCGCGTCTACCAGGCGCCCGGTGGGGTAGAGAACGGCGAAGTCCACCGCGGCGCCTGCGGAATACAGATCGCCGAGCAGGCCGCGCAGACCGTGTGGTAGCGGCTGCTCGCGGCGCATGGCGGCCAGGGCGGCGGCAGACATGTCGAGGCTGCCCGCGGTCTGGTCGATCGCGTGGGTGAGCAGCGGGTGCGGGGACATCTCGGTGAACACCCGAAAGCCGTCCTCCAGCGCGGCCTGGACCGCCGCGGCGAAGCGCACCGTGTGGCGCAGATTGTCGGCCCAGTAGTAAGCGTCGAAGTACGGCTCTTCGCGCGGGTCGAAGCAGGTCGCCGAGTAGTAGGGGACCTGGGGCTGCTGCGCGGCGACGTCGGCCAGCGCTTCGGTGAGGTCGTCAAGGATGGGATCGACCTGGGGGGAGTGCGAGGCCACGTCGACGGCTACCTCGCGGGCCATCACGTCGCGCTCTTCCCACCCGGCGATCAGCTCGCGCACCGTCTCGGTGGCCCCCCCGATCACGGTGGACTTCGGCGAGGCGACCACCGCGACCACCGCGTCGTTGACGCCGCGCGCCATCAGTTCCGATAACACCTGCTGGGCGGGCAGTTCCACCGATGCCATGGCGCCGGCGCCGGAGATGCGGGTCATCAGCCGGGAGCGCCGGCAGATCACTTTGACGCCGTCTTCCAGCGACAGCGCCCCGGCGACGACGGAGGCCGCGGACTCTCCCAGGGAGTGGCCGATCACCGCGCCGGGGGTGACGCCGTAGTCCTTCATGGTGGCGGCCAGGGCGACCTGCATGGCGAACAGGGTGGGCTGCACCCGATCGATGCCGGTGACCTTCTCGGGCGCGGTGATGGCCTGGGTCACCGAGAAGCCGGACTCCGCGGCGATCAGCGGCTCGATCTCGGCGATGGTGGCCGCGAATACCGGCTCGTGAGCCAGCAGGTCCTTGCCCATCTCGGCCCACTGAGAACCCTGCCCGGAAAACACCCAGACGGGCCCCAGCTTGTCCTGGCCGACGGCGGGCGGGTGCGGCACCTCACCGTCGGCCACCTCGCGCAACGCGTCGCGCAGCTCGGTGGCGGTCCCGGCCAGCACGGCGGCGCGCACCAGTCGGTGACCACGGCGGCGGGCCAGCGTGTAGGCGAGATCGGGGAGCTCCAGGTCTGACCCTTGCGCCTCGACCCAGTCGGCGAGCTGGCCGGCGCTCTTGCGCAGTGCCTCCTCAGAGCTTGCCGAGATCGGGAAGAGCAGAGTGCCCTCTAGGCAGCGGGCCGCGGCCGCTGAACTAGGGATACCTTGCTCAGCACCAGCCTCGGGTACTGGTGCTGGCGCTTGTTCCAAGATGGCGTGCACGTTGGTGCCCGACATGCCGTACGACGACACCGCGGCCCGGCGTGGAGTTGCCTGGTTGTTCTTGGGCCACGGCGTAACCTCTTGCGGCACAAAGAGATTGCCCTTAATTTCAGCAATCTTGCCGGGCATGGTGTTGAAGTGCAGGTTTTGCGGGACGACCCCATGCTGCACCGCCAGGACGGTCTTCATCAGCCCTAGCGCTCCGGCGGCGGACTGCATGTGCCCGAAGTTGGTCTTCACCG
>JALHRH010000127.1 GCA_022841565.1 Mycobacterium sp.
AGAGTATGTGCCTATCGGCTTGGGCGGCCGGTTATCTCATTTCTTGCGGTCGGTGTCCCGGGAAGGCTGCACCCGCTTGGGTTCGCCGGGCATCTTGGGATAGTTCGGCGGATACGGCATGTCGCCCAGGCCGCGCTCCTCGTCGGCCTCGACCATGTCCAGCAGCACGGCGATCGACTGGGCTGGGCTGGTCGAAGGGTCGTCCATGCCGGCCCACGGATCGTCGCGGCCCGCGACCAGGTCGGGAACGGTGGCCATGGTGTAGTTGTCCGGGTCGGCGCCGGCCAGTTCTTCCCAGGACAGCGGCATCGACACCGTGGCGATCGGGGTGCGTCGCACCGAATAGGGCGAGGCCATGGTGCGATCGCGGGCGTTTTGGTTGAAGTCGATGAAGATGCGCGTGCCCCGCTCTTCCTTCCACCACGACGTCGTCACGGCATCGGGAGCGCGACGTTCCACCTCGCGCGCCAGCGCGATGCCGGCCCGGCGCACCGCGATGAAGTCCCAGTCGGTGGCGATCCGCAGGAACACGTGCACGCCGCGTCCGCCGGAGGTCTTCGGATAACCGGTCAAACCGAGTTCGTCGAGCAGCGGTCGCAGCACGTCGACGGCGACCGCGCGGGCCTCTTCGAACCCGGTGCCCGGTTGGGGGTCCAGGTCGATGCGCAACTCGTCGGGATGCTCGGTGTCCGGGCAACGCACCTGCCACGGGTGCAGGGTGACGGTGCCCATCTGCGCCGCCCATACGATCGCGGCGGGATGGGTGACCTTCAGCGCGTCCGCGGTCCGGCCGGACGGGAACGTCACCCGGCAGGTCTGCAGATAGTCGGGATGGTGCTGCGGCACCCGCTTCTGGTAGATCTCCTCGCCGTCAATGCCGTCGGGGAAACGCTGCAGATGGGTAGGACGGTCGCGCAGCGAGGCCAGCATCGGGCCCGTGGACACCGCCTGGTAGTAGTCGATTAGCCGGCCCTTCGTGCCTTCCGTGCCCAGCTTGGGGAAATAGACCTTGTCGCGGTTGGTTACCCGGACGGCGATGCCGTCGACGTCGAGTTCTTCTGCTGCAGCGGCCATATCTAGAGTCCAGCATGCCGCACGCCAGAATGAACCAATGGACTTACCCGTGATGCCGCCGGTCTCCCCGATGTTGGCCAAGTCGGTCAAGGCGATCCCGCCGGACGCCTCGTATGAACCGAAATGGGACGGCTTCCGCTCCATCTGCTTTCGCGATGGCGACGAGGTGGAGCTGGGCAGCCGCAACGAGCGGCCGATGACGCGGTACTTTCCTGAGCTCGTCGCGGCGGTCCGGGCCGAATTGCCCCACCGCTGCGTGATCGACGGCGAGATCGTTATCGCCAGGCCGGGAGCCACCGGCTTCAGGCTCGATTTCGAGGCGCTGCAACAACGCATCCACCCGGCCGATTCGCGGGTGCGGATGCTCGCACAGCAGACACCGGCGTCGTTCATCGCGTTCGATCTGCTGGCCCTGGGCGACGACGACTACACCAGCCGTCCCTTCCGGGAGCGGCGCGCCGCGCTGGCCGAAGCGCTCGATGACGCCGGGTCGTCGATCCACGTCACGCCTGCCACCACCGACCGGGTAGTCGCCCAGCGCTGGTTCGAAGAGTTCGAGGGCGCCGGCCTGGACGGTGTGATCGCCAAGCCGCTGACGATCACGTATCAGCCCGACAAGCGCGTCATGTTCAAGATCAAGCATGAGCGGACCGCGGACTGTGTGGTCGCCGGTTACCGGGTCCACAAGTCCGGCAGCGACGCGATCGGCTCGCTGCTGCTCGGGTTGTATCAGGACGACGGGCAACTGGCCTCGGTCGGCGTGATCGGCGCCTTCCCGATGGCCGAACGCCGACGGCTGTTCACCGAGCTGCAATCACTGGTCACCGGCTTCGACGGCCATCCCTGGAACTGGGCGGCGCATGAAGCCGGCGAACGGACTCCACGCAAGAACGAATTCTCCCGCTGGAACGCGGGCAAAGACCTGTCCTTTGTGCCGCTGCGACCCGAGCGGGTGGTGGAGGTGCGCTACGACCACATGGAAGGCGCGCGGTTCCGCCACACCGCCCAGTTCAACCGGTGGCGTCCCGACCGTGACCCGCGCTCCTGCACCTACGAGCAGCTGGAGCAACCGCTCACGTTCAGCCTGGGCGACATCGTGCCGGGCCTTGGCGCATAGGAGTAGTACAGGCGGCGCCGGGGTCGTACGGTAGACAGGTGCGGCCGTCGCAGCAACCGGAAGTCTCCCGGGCTGCCATTCCCGCGGATCTTCGCGCGCGGGTGATGCCCGCAGTCCTCGACGAGCTGGTGCGTTGGGGCATCGAGCGGTTCAGCGTGGAGGCCCTCGCGGAGCGGCACCACTTGGACGTGGCGACGATCTATCGCTACTGGGGCGATCGCCAACAACTGATCGTGGATGCCGCTGTCCGAGACGCCGAAGTTTTCCGATCGGCGATAGACACCGGCTCGTTACGCGGGGACCTCCTTGCGCTGGCCCGCACCGTTGCCGCCGATGTCAACACCCCTATCGGCCGCACATTCCACCGCGTGATGGTGATGGACAGTCGTGGCCATCACGACGGCGAAACCCGAATGATGTTCTGGCAGCGGCGTTTCGCAGTCATTCGCTCGGTTGTGGACGGCGCCCGGGAGCGTGGCGAACTACGCGAGGGCGTGCCCACCGTCGCGGCGATCCAAATCGTGACGGCGCCCATCTACGTTCGCAGTCTCTACACGGAGGACCCCGTCGACGACGAATACTGTGTCGCCATCGCCGACCTGGCGTGGCATGCGCTGCGCAAACAATGACGGCTCTGGGCGCCCGCGGCCCTTAAGATGTCGAAATGCTGCACGTCTCCGCTCTGTTCGTTCCGCGTAGCGCCGCGTTTGACGAACAGGGCGCCATCAATGCCACGTGTATACCCATGGCGTGGTTCCAGGTCGATCAAATCCCTTTGTGGGCAACGGTACCGGTTGTTCTGGTGGTCCACGCGCCGGCGGGTGGCGACTACGATCCAGAGATTCACGTCGTTTGCAAGGACCCTTCCGGGGCTCCCCGTGGGTCGCTGCGGGCGGCGTGGCACTGGCCCGACGATGGAAATCGCGCCTCCAAGTACCGGTGCTTCACTCAAGAACTCTCGTTCCCGGTAGAGACCGAAGGAGAGTACACCCTCGGGGTGTATTACGACGCCGACGGCAAATTCGAGCTGTCCACACCGGTGCCGATGTCGATCCTGTTGGCCGAGCAGCCCGACCCTGGCAGCGATACAACTTTTAACGAGCCTGGCCAATAAGCTAGCGCGTGAGCCCGGCGCCCTTAAGATGTCGTGATGCATGTAGCCGCACTACTCGTGGCGGGTTCCGCCAATATCGATGATTCCGCGATTGACGCAACCCGCGTGCCGATCACCAGCTATGAGGTCAACCAAACCCCGGTGTGGCTGACAGTTCCGCTTGTTCTGGTGGTACACGCGCCGGCCGGGGGCGATTTCGATCCGGAGTTGTTCGTCGTCTGCAAGGACCCCGGCGGGACGATCCGCGGCACCGTCCGTTCCGCCTGGCAATGGCCGGACGAGGACAGGCCGTCCAAGTACCGGTGTTTCACCCCACAGCTGTCCTTTGCGATCGAAACCACCGGCGAGTACACCATCGGCGTCTACGACGACGCCGAAGCCATCCGGTCGATCGCCACCCCGATACCGCTGATGATCAACATGGCCGGTGGACGTTCGGGACGCAACGGCAACTAGACCGCGACCGTCAAGGCCGACAACCCGCGCAGGGTGATGTTCGGCTTGTACAACGGTTCGCCCGCGAGCCGCGCGTGCGGAAACCGGGTTGTCAGCGCCGACAACGCCGTCGTGGCCTCCAGTCGGGCCAGCGGGGCGCCCAGACAGTAGTGGGCGCCCCGCCCGAACCCTAAGTGCCGCAACGTCTCCCGCTCCGGGTCGAAGATGTCCGGACGGTGGTACTCGGCCGGATCGCGATGCGCGGCGGCCAGTAGTAACATCATCACGTCACCCTCGCAGACATGGGTATCGGCAATCCTGATGTCGTCGAGGGCAATTCGAGTGAGTTGCTGCACCGGTGGGTCATAGCGCAGGGTTTCCTCGACGATCGCTGTGGCACGGCTGGGGTCGGCGCCTAGCGCGGCCCATTGCCGGCCGCCCCGCAGCATCGCGAGAATGGCGTTGCCGATCAGGTTCACCGTCGTCTCGTGCCCGGCGACCAGCAGCAGCACACACGTCGAAACGATCTCCTCCTCGGTGAGCTGATCACCGGACTCGTTCACCGCAACCAGCGCTGATAGCAGATCATCGCCAGGCTTCGACCGTCGGCGCGCGATTAACCCATGCAGGTAGTCCCGCAGTCCCGCTCCGGCGCCCAGCTGCTCGTCCCACTCGTCAGCCTGATCGTCGGTAAAGATCGGGTCCAGCGACCTGGCCAGCACCGCCGACGCGCGACTGAACTGCGGCTCATCCTCCAGCGGCACTCCGAGCAGGCGGCAGATGACGGCCACAGGCAGCGGATAGGCGAAGTCGGCAACCACGTCAAAGCTGCGCTGCTCGGCGATCTGGTCGAGCAGCGCGCCAACCAGCGCATCGATCTCCGGCTGCAGGCCGGCCACCACCTTGGGCGCGAACGCGGAGCTCACCAGCCTGCGTAACCGGGTGTGATCGGGCGGATCGAGGAACAGGAAGCCCGGCGGGGTTTCCCGGCGCATCGACGGGTCGGCCTCGACCATTCGGCGGACGGCCGTGGATTGCAGATGGTCGCTGCTCGACAACGGGTGCCGCAGTACCTCGTCACAGTCCCGGTAGGTCGAGAACAACACGAAGTTTCCGCCCGGCAGTGTCATTGGGCCCAGGTCACGCAGTTCGGCGCACACCGGGTACGGGTCCGCCCGGGTGAACGGGTCGAGCAGCTGCCGAAGCAGCGTCTGCGGTTCGGTGGGCTGCATGAGCGTCACGGACGCCATTGTGCCCGCGCAAAAAAATAGACCGTGGGTCCCGAATGGCACCGCCGCGTAGCATCGTCGTGATGACGGTGCGCCGGGTGTGCCGGTTCGGAGTTGTCCTGGTTGTGCTCGCGGCCATGTTGCCGCTGTCGGTGCCGAGCCATGCCTGTGCCTGTGGTGCGGCGATCGCGCCGGGCGGGGCGGACGCAACCATGAATCGTGAAGTGGCACTGGTGCATTGGGATGGCACCACCGAGACGATGGTGATGCAGCTTGCGATGGACGCCACGACGGACAACGTCGCACTGGTGGTGCCCACTCCCACAGCTGCCACCGTGGCCGCCGCCGACAAGGCCACGTTCACCGAATTGGACCGGCTCGCCGCGCCGGAGATCCGGCACCAGCGGCGCTGGACACTGGGGGTCCCTCAGTTGGGGCCGCGCGAGGGGGCATTGCCGGGAACCAGGAGTGGCGCTCCGGACGTGATCAGCCAAGTGCACCTAGGCCCATTAGAGGCCACCACACTGGCCGGTGGCGACCTGGCCGGCCTGCAGAAGTGGTTGGCCGACAACGGTTATGTCATCAAGGCGGCGGTGCTGCGGGCGCTGAACCCCTACCTGCGGGACGGCTGGTCGTTCGTGGCGCTACGGCTCACCAGCACCGCCCCGATCGTGGGCGGACTCGATCCGGTGCGGTTGACGTTCGGGTCACCGAAGCTCGTGTATCCGATGCGCCTCTCGGTCGCCGCGGCCCAACCGCAACACGTCACCGTCTTCACGCTGGCCGAACATCGACAGCAGCGCACCGACGCCGACAAGTCCACGCAGACCACCACGATCGGGTTCGCCGGTAACATCGCCGCTGCCGTGCATGACCCCCTGTTGCGCGAGCTGGCCGAAGATCACGGCCCGTATCTGACCAAGTCCAAGGTGGATATCTTTCAACCAAATTCGATCACATCCGATTTCACGTTCGGCAACGCCGCCAACGATGACGCCTACCGCGAGGTCATCGTGGTCAATGACGACGTCGCTTTCCCGCTGGAGCTCGTGTTCTTGGCCGGGTTCGCGCTGACCGTCGTCGTGGCGGCGGGCGTACTGCTGGTGGTGTTGCGGCGAAATCGGCGGCGGACCGCATCGCGTGTGCGCTGACCGTGTCGAGTGTGCGCGTACCGCGCAGAATCCGCGATTCTGCCGCGGTGGACGCACAGCCAAACAGCGTGCGCACAGTCAAAGCGCTCGGCGGCGCTCAGTCGCCCTCCGATAAGCCCGCCAAATCCGGGTGCGTCATCAAGCGATCCAGGAAAACCCGCTGCCCCTTGAGTAGCTTGGCGCGGGCCTGCGCCACCGGGAACCAGGCGACACGATCAACCTCCGGGAACTCACGCAGCTTGCCCGAGCCGCGCGGCCACTCCATCTCGAAGGTGTTGCTGCGCGCGTCGCCGATGTCGAGATCGCCCCCGACTGCGAAGGCCGTCACCACCTTGGCACTGGGTTGCTTCACCGGCCCGAGGTCGGTGCGCGGACCGTCGGGCACCGGCAAACCCAGCTCTTCGGCGAATTCGCGCTGCGCCGCCGCCCAGGGGTCGTCGCCGTCGGCGTACTCGCCTTTCGGGATCGACCACGCGCCGTAGTCCTTGCGCGCCCAGAACGGCCCGCCCGGGTGCACGATCAGCACCTCGACCACATCGTCCCGTTTGCGGTACAGCAGCAGACCCGCGCTCAGCTTCGGCATGAACGCTCAGACTCCGATGGCCCGCTCCAGATCCTTCAACGACGTCTCCAGGTGCGCCAGCAATCGCTGCAGGTGCGGCACGCTGCGACGGCATCCGACCAGTCCGAAGTCCAGATTGCCGGCGTTGTTGACCAGGGTGATGTTCAGTGCCTGGCCGTCGGGGATGTTGGACAGCGGGTAGCTGCCGTCGAGGCGGGCGCCGCCGTAGTACAGCGGGTCCGCCACCCCGGGCACATTGGAGATGACGATGTTGAACGGTGGTGGCACCGCAGAAAGAAATCCCGGCACACCGGCCAAGGTCAGCGGCGCCATGTTCAGCGCGGACAACGCGAGCACCTGGTACGACGGCAGTTCTGCGAGCACCTTCTTGTTGCGTCGCATGGAGTCACCGATGATCTGCAACCGCTTCGCTGGGTCGTCGACGTTGGTGGCCAGGTTGCATAGGATGCTGCCGACTTTGTTGCCGCCGCTGTCTTCCTCCGCGTCCGAACGCAGGCTCACCGGAACCATCGCGACCAACGGTGCGTCCGGCAAGGCGTCATGTTCGAGTAGGTAATAGCGCAGGGCTCCGGCACACATTGCCAGGACGGCGTCATTGACCGTGACACCGGCGGCCTTCTTGACAGCCTTGACACGCTCCAGCGACCAGGACTGACCGGCGCACCTGCGGGCTCCCCCGACCTTGACGTTCAACATCGTGTGCGGCGCGGCGAACGGCAGCGTCAACTGCTGCTCGAACAGTGCGGCGCGGGCCAGCTTGAATGTCGACGGGGCGATTCCGACAACGGATCCCGCCAGATTTAACAGCGAGCTCAGCGGGTTCGAGCCGCCGCCGTCGGACGCCGGCTGGGGCGGCCGGGGGGGTCGCGGCAGGTTCCACATCGCTTTCACCCGAGTGTCGTCGGGATCGGTCGACATCGACCGCTGCATCAGCTTCACGGCCGTAACCCCGTCGATCAGGGCGTGGTGCATCTTCGTATACATCGCGAAGCGCCCGTCATTGAGTCCCTCGACCACGTGCAACTCCCACAACGGGCGGTGCCGGTCCAGCAGGCTGGTGTGCAGCCGAGAGGTGAGCTCGAGCAGATCACGCACCCGTCCCGGCGACGGCAGGGCCGAGCGCCGGACGTGATAGTCGACGTCCACTTCGTCGTCGTAAGCCCAGGCGACCCGCGCGATGCCGCCACCGATCGTCGCAGGATGCTTGCGGAACGTCGGCTGGAATTCGTCGTTGGCCACCAATGCGTCGTAGAACTCCCGGACGAATTCCGGTCCTGCCCCTTCCGGAGGCTGAAACAACGACAAACCGCCGACGTGCAACGGATGCTCCCGCGATTCGGTGAACAAAAACATCGAGTCGGTGGGCATCATCAGTTCCATGCCCGCTATTACACCCCGAGATTCCGGTGCAATGGAAAGGTGTCCTCAAATTCCGGGCCATTAGTGACTCGGCCCGTCCCGCCGCCCGCGGCGCGAAAATCGCTGCACCGGCCGGACGCTGCTTCGTTGTTCGACTGGTTGCGGCGGAGCACTCGGCGGTGCTCCCGAACTTTATGGTGCGGCTGCTGCTTTGATTGTGCGGCTACCGCGGGTAAAGGCGCAGATTTTGACAGTGGGCGCACACCCGATCGCGGAAGGCCGCCGATCCCGCGGCAGACCACCAAGTTCTTGACACCGGAAGACAACCTTTTGACAATGCGAGACGTGTCCATGGTGCGTGGGAACGCGCTCTCGAACTACCCCATGCTGGTCGCCGAATTGGGTGGTGACCCGGCAGCGCTGCTGCGAGCCACCGGCATCCGAGAACAAGATGTCGGCAACTATGACGCGTTCATCTCGATGCGGGCCATCATCAGAGCGCTCGAAACCGCCGCGGAGGTAACGGCCACAGCGGATTTCGGGCGACGACTGGCCCGGGGCCAGGGTATCGAGATACTGGGACCGGTGGGGGTAGCGGCACGTACCGCCGCGACGGTAGCCGACGCAGTGGCCATTTTCAGTACGTTCATGGCGGCATACAGCCCCGCGATCGTGCTCTCGATCGCCGAGCTGACCGACCCGCAGCGATCATTCATCGCTCTGGAGTTCCTGCTCGACGAGGCCATCGAATGCCCGCAGACCACGGAACTGGCCTTGGGTGTCTCGCTGGGCGTCTTCCGTCTCCTCATGGGCGCCAACTTCGCCAGTCTCTCGGTGCACCTGCCACATGAGCCGCTCACGCCGAAAGACAGTTATATCAAGTACTTTGGCGCTACACCCTACTTCGCCCAACGCAGTGCCGGTTTCACGGTGTGCACCGCCGACCTGGCCCGCCCGCTCAACCGTGACGACCTCGCCCACCGGGCCGTCGTGGATTACCTGAGCAGCATCACTCCAGTAGGCGCGGGGATCGTGGAATCGGTTCGCATGATCGTCCGACAGCTGCTGCCCACCGGCGCCGCGACCCTGGACGTGGTGGCCGAACAGTTCCATCTGCATCCGAAAACGCTGCAGCGCAGGCTGGCCGGCCACGGCACCACCTTCTTCGCGCTGGTCGACGAGGTACGCAAAGACATCGCCGACCGCTATCTACGTACCACCGGCATCAGCCTGTCGCACCTGGCCCGGGAACTTGGTTACGCGGAGCAGAGCGTGTTGTCGCGTTCGTCGAGGCGGTGGTTCGGCACCGGTCCGGCGTCGTACCGGAACCATGCCCGCCCATCCCTCACAGCCCGACAGCCCGTTGCAGCTCCTTCAGCGACGTCTCCAGGTGACTGAGTAGCCGCTGCAGATGCGGAATGCCGCGCCGGCAGCCCACCAGCCCGAAATCGAGGCTGTGCGCGGTGCTGGTCAGGGTGATGTTGAGCGCCTGCCCGTTGAGCGTCAGCGACATCGGGTAATTGCCGACTAACCGAGCACCGTTGAGGTACCGCGGCTCGGCCACCCCGGGCACATTGGAGATGCACACGTTGAACGGTGGCGGCGTGGCCTTGGCCAGGCCGGGCAACGTGTTCAGCGCCGCGGGGCTCAACAGCAGCAGCGACAACGCCAACGCCTGGGCGCGCGGGAGCTGCGACAGCACCTTCTTGTTGTCGCGCATTGAGGTGTGAATCGCGTGCAGGCGTTCCGCCGGATCGTCGAGGTGGGTGGCCAGATTGCACAGCACCGCACCAACCATGTTGCCGCCCAGCGCATCCCGCTCACTTCGCAAGCTGACCGGAACCATCGCCACCAGCGGCGTGTCCGGCAACGCGTCGTATTCATCCAGATAGCTGCGCAGCGCGCCCGCGCACATCGCGAGCACAACGTCGTTGAGGCTCACTCCCGCGACATCTTTGATTTCTTTGACGCGGTCCAACTCCCAGGACTGTGCGGCGCAGCGCCGCGCTCCCCCGACGGCGACGTTGAGCATGCTGCGGGGTGTACCGAACGGCAGCGTGAGTTGCTGCTCCAGCAGTGCCGCCCGTGCCAGACGCAGCGTCGAGGGAGCCACTCCCGCAACCGATCCCGCCACACTGCCAAGCTGTTGTAGGAGTCCGCGCGATTTCTGCCTACCCGGCGCGGGCCGGGGTGCCGGGGTCCACGTCGCCCGCACAGCCGGGTCGTCCGGTTCGATGTTCAGCGCTTGCCGCATCAGCGTCACCCCAGATACCCCGTCCACCAGAGCGTGGTGCATCTTGGAGTAGACGGCGAACCGACCGTCCCGAAGGCCCTCGATCACGTGGGTTTCCCACAGCGGGCGATGCCGGTCAAGCAGGTTCGCGTGCAGGCGAGAGGTGAGCTCGAGCAGGTCGCGGACCCGGCCCGGTGCCGGTAGCGCGGAGCGGCGCACATGGTAACCGAGGTCGACATCGTCGTCGTGAGTCCAACCGAAGTTGGTCAGCGCACCATGAAATGAGCTGGGGCGTCTGCGAAACAGCGGGGCGATGTCATCGCACTCCAGCATCGCCCGGTGAATTTCCCGCGCGAACCCGCGTCCCGCGCCTTTAGGCGGGTCGAACAGTTGCAGCGCGCCGACATGGAGCGGATGTTCGCGCGATTCGGCCGACAAAAACAGCGCGTCCACCGGTGACATCAATTCCATGACCACACTGTGCGACAACTCTTGGTCGCCAGGCTTGACAGCAAAGGACAAATTCTTGACAGTTCAGGACAACAGCGTGGACCCCGTCAGGCAGACGATTTCGCCTTCCGGCGATGGATACGCCAATCCGGAGCCGCACGTTCGCTGGACCTCTACATCACCGCGACCCCGCAGGCGATCAAGAGTCCGTACTGGAGTTCGCAATCCTGACCGGCGTCCCGTCCAGCCAGGCCACCACCGCCTCGACGGTGTGGGCCTAAAAGGCGCCCAGCATTTCGCTGGTCACATAGCCGAGGTGCGGCGTCAGCGTCACATTCGGCAGTCTGCGCAGCGGGTGCTCGGCCGGAAGTGGCTCGGTGTCGAGGACATCGAGTCCGGCGCCCGCGATGCGGTTGGCCGTCAGCGCCGCGATCAAGGGCCTGTTCATCGCCTATCGGGCCGCGAGACGTATTGAGCAGAAACGCGTTTGGCTTCATCAGGGCGAACTCGGCCGCGCCGACCAGAGAGGTTCTGGCTCCACACGATCAACTCCATACCAAAGGCTTTGGCGTATCAGGCCATTCGCCGGGCAACGCGGCCAAGACCGACCAGTCCCAGCGTCTTGCCGTGCAGCGTCATCCCGGTCGTCGTCTGCCAGGCGCCCTCACGCATGCGGCGGTGCTCCTCGGCCAGGTTGCGCACCGTCGCGATCATCAACCCCCACGCCAGGTCCGGCGTCACGTCGCGAACGGCCGTGAACCGGGCGTGAGCGAAATTCGAGTGCGCGACCGGGACATTGCGCTCGGTCGCGGCGGCCATGTCCAAATCGGGCAGGTTACGGCCGACACCGGCATAGTCGTCGAGAATTGCCACCTACGCCAGGCGCTCTGGCATCAATGATGGCCCTGGTGCACCGCCGGAAAGTGCACCCCGCGTTGCGGTCCCGCATAGTGCCGCCACGCCTCCCACATGCTGCTATGCAGGCCCGGGACGAGGTGCGGATCGGGATGGTCGATGACGAGTGTCGCCTGGTTGTCGGAATACGTCGGCCAACCCGGCGTACCGGTCCTGGCGAACTCGACCCAGCGCTGTTGCACCCAGTCGCTCATCCAGCGATATCGCCGCCGCCCGATGACGGTGAGCGCCTGCAATTCCGGTATCTCGCAACCGAATACCAGCGGCACGTCGGTGGCGTGTATGGCGCCCATCCCGATCCATCGCAACACCGGCGGGGCGTAGTCAAGGCGGTAGAGGTATGTCGGCGCATGGCGGGCGTGTCCCTCGGCAACCGCGATCATCGGTCGGACGAAGAAGCAATCGGTGGCCAACCGGGTCAATGCCGCGGGACGCGGATAATCCGGATAGTGTGCGAGCACCCGCGGTTTGGCGGTTGGATCGGTCGCGGCGAACATGCGGTCCACCCGCGCCGGTGTCGTCGGAACGATGTCGACCACCCGCCGCACCGGCCTCCAGCCTGCGTGACCCAACTCATTGCGCATCGAGCCGATCAGCAGCGGGACGCGGTGGGCGCGTCCGGCAGCGATCGTCGTCGTCGGGTCCTCGGGTAGGAAATCGCCGTCGATGACCGGCGCCAGCGACATCTGGCACGGAACCTCGCGCACCGCCTCGAGCATCACGTGGATCGCCGCCCTCGTGATGGCCGTGGCGGGCGCGTTGCGCAGGACGTCGGCGGCGTCGCCCGGCTCGGCATCCAGCGCCTCGATGCACCGGCGGGCTGTTTCGGCTGCTTGCGCAGGTGTGCGTACCGCGTCGGCTACCGGACTCTGGGCGATGGCGCGGTGGAACAACCCCCTCGCGGCCGGCAACGTGAGGTGGGTCAGGACCGCGCTCGCTCCGGCCGACTGACCCCAGACGGTGACGTTGCCCGAATCTCCCCCGAATGCTGCGATGTTGCGCCGCACCCAGTTCAGTGCAGCCACCTGGTCGCGCAGGCCGAGATTGGACTCGAAATCAGGGGCGTACCGCGTGAAGTCGACAAAGCCCAACCCGCCGAGCCGGTAATTGATTCCGACGAGGACAATGCCGAAGTTGCGCACCAGAGGCTTCGGGTCGTGCACGGGCAAAGCGGAGCTGCCCTCGAAGTAGCCGCCGCCGTGTATGAACACCAGCACCGGGCGAGGGGTCGCGGCGCGGTCGGCCGGTGCGCAGACGTTCAGTGTCAAGCAGTCCTCATGTTGGACGTGCCGTTTCAGAATGCCGAGGGGCGAGCTCATCCGGTGGGAGTGCGCGGCATGGCCGAACCGCGTCGCGTCGAGCACTCCCGTCCAGGGCGCGACCGGTTGCGGCGCCCGAAAGCGCAAGGGCCCGACGGGCGGCGAGGCGTAGGGAATCGCACGCCACAGGTCGACGCCGGCATAACGTCGCCCCCGAACGACACCCGACTCGACGGCCACTTCCGGCGCGGTCTGGCTCACTGGTGCACCTCCCCACAGTGGAGTGTGCCGCATGCTCGCGGATTTACCCAGGCGTGTTTGGGCAACCGGGTCAGCCCCGGACGCTTCGCGCTAGTTGCTGAATCAGTCAATCGGCATCGCCTATCACGTGGTAGCCGATCGTCATTGGAGGCCCGATGGCAGTCGTCGGCAGGCTTTCCGTAGGTCCTACATCAGGCACGACCACAGAAGACCGGGGGCGGCCGGACCGCCCCGGTTATTGACCAGAGCACGCGAGAGGAGCCGTCAAGAATCGCCGGGCTTGGCGTCGCAGGCGCGAGCGGATGCTCCAGCCTCGCGCGACTGTGACTCCCGCGACGGCCGAGCGCACTGTCACGTCGTGGACTTCACACTGGCTCCACGGTTGCAGCGTTCTCGACGACCCGGAGGCGTAGGTAGGGTTCCATGAGTGCCCGAGATCCCCGCGCAGTACCTGCTGTCGGCTGACGCACCCAGTTCGCGCACGCTCATCGACATCATCCGCGCCACCACCGTGCGCTACCCGGACGCCGCGGCGATCGACGACGGCGAGGTGCAGCTCACCTACAGCGAGCTGATCGAGGACATGACCGACAGCGTCGCCTGGCTGGCTGCCCGAGGTATCGGACGTGGCGACCGGATCGGTATCCGGATGCCTTCGGGCAGCTACTCGCTCTATACGGCGATCCTCGCCGTGCTGGCCGCCGGCGCGGCGTACGTGCCCGTCGACGCCGACGATCCCGAGGAACGGGCCGAGCTGGTGTTCCGGGAGGCCG
>JALHRH010000128.1 GCA_022841565.1 Mycobacterium sp.
TGGCAGTACATGGGACTCGGGGCGACGTCGAGCCCTGCGCCGCCGTGGGCGTAGAGTTGCAACGGCGTGGCCACGCGGTACGAATGGCTGTGCCGCCCAACCTGATTGGGTTTGTCGAATCCGCGGGCCTGACCGGCGTGGCGTACGGGCCCGACTCCGGCGTCCAGATCAACCAGGTCGCGGCATTCGTCCGTAATCTCACCAAGGCGCAGAATCCCCTGAACCTGGCGCAGGCTGGCAAGGAATTATTTGTCGAGGGCTGGGCCGAGATGGGCGCCACGCTGACCGAGCTGGCCGAGGGCGCCGACCTGCTGATGACGGGCCAGACATACCACGGCGTGGTCGCCAATGTTGCTGAGTATCATGACATTCCGATAGCGGCGTTGCACCACTTCCCGATGCATGTCAACGGGCAGGTCGGGATCCCGGCGGTGCCGGTGCCACCACCGGTGGTCCGTGCCGTCGCCAAAGCGTCCTGGCGGCTGTATTCGTACACCACCCGGGACGCCGATCGCACCCAACGGCGCGAACTCGGTTTGCCCCCGACATCGGTCCCGGCGCTGGGCCGGATCGTCAGTCGCGGTGCGCCCGAGATCCAGGCCTACGACCCGGCGCTGTTCCCCGGGATCGCGCAGGAGTGGAAAGTGCAGCGGCCCTTCGTCGGTGCGTTGTCGATGCAGTTGCACACCGAACCCAACGTTGAACTAGAGGAATGGATCGCCGCGGGTACCCCACCGATCTACTTCGGCTTCGGCAGCACGCCGGTGCAATCGCCCACCGAGACGGTCGAGATGATCGCCGATGTGTGCGCGGAATTAGGGCAACGAGCGTTGATCTACTCACCCGGCGGCGCGACCTCCTCCGTCCAGCATGAACATGTGAAATTTGTTGGCTTGATCGACTATTCGGTTATCTTGCCCAAGTGCCGGGCAGTGGTCCACCACGGCGGGGCGGGCACCACCGCCGCGGGCCTGCGCGCGGGGATGCCCACGTTGATCCTGTGGGACGTCGCCGATCAGCCGATCTGGGCGAGCGCGGTGCAACGCTTGAAGGTAGGCTCGGCGAGGCGCTTCGCGCACGTCACACACAAGTCACTGCTGCGCGGGGTCCGGACCATTCTGGCGCCGGACTGCGTCGCCCGCGCCCGCGAGATATCAACTCAGATGAGCGATCCAGCGGATGCCGTCGCCACCGCGGCCGATCTGTTGGAAGATGCGGTACGGGTCAGCGCCTAGCAGCTGGTAGTGCAGTTGAGCGGGAAAGACTTGTACCACTTACGCCGGTGCGCTGCGCCCATCTCGCGCAGAATGCCCATCGCGGCGGGCCAACCGTGGGTGCGACTCAACCCGCGGATCATTGAAGCACTCGCCCCGTACTGGTAACGCCGACCGCCGAAGTGAGTGTTGGCGGTCTTACGTCCGAAGTGGTTGATGTACGCCATTTCGGTTGTGTACAAACCGAATCCAGCCTTTCGGGCTCGTAGCGCCAGGTCGAGGTCGAGCCCCCAGCCGAAACGTCCGAAGGTGGTCAGATCCATTCCACCGACCGCGTCCCAGCATTGGCGGGACATCACCAGCGCGGTGCCCTCGATCGCGGGAACGACACGGTAGTTCGGTCTGGGCGTGTAGTTTTCGGCATCGGGCTTCTCATCGGCAACCGAGTATGGGAAGCCCAGATCGAACATCGGACCCACGATTCCCACATCGGCCGGTAACCGCGGGTCGAGCAGGGCGTCGACGAATCCCTTGGAAATCCGAGTGTCGTTGTTCAACGTCATCGCGTGGGAGTAGTCCCCCGAGAACGCAATTCGGAACCCGAGTTCGCTACCGCCGGCCCAGCCGAGGTTTTCACCGGGAGTGGTGACCCGCTCCTTGCCGATCTTGGGATAGTCACCGCGGTTGTCGACGATCAGGTAATCGGCACCCTCCCGCTCCAGGTCGGCTACGAGTGCGTGCGTGTACTCGTGCTGACCGAATACCGGCACCGTAATCAGTAGGGACACAGGCGAAGCCTACACCGGCCGCCTCGTGTCCGAGGCCCGTTCGGAGAGGCCTATCGACCGCGCCGGAAGGTGTCTTCCAGCAGGTCCGCGACGGCGGAAACACTCGCGGCGGGCTTGGTCATCCGGGCTGCGAGGTCGCGGGCACGGGCAACGAATTCCGGCGCCAAAACCTTCTTCAGGTCCGCGGCCAGTGAATCGGCGGTGGCGCTCGAGAAGCGGCGGCCCCAGCCAACTTTCAACTGTTTGATCTGAGCCGACCAGATCGGTTGATCGGAGGTGACCCACAGGACGAGAGTGGGAACTCCGGCGCGCAACCCTGCGGCCGTGGTGCCGGCGCCACCGTGATGGACGACGGCGCGGCAGGTGGGGAACACCGCGGCGTGGCTGACCGTACTCACCACCTTCACGTGATCCGGCACCTGCACTCCCGCAGCGTCGTCGCGAGGTCCCGAACAGATCAATGCCCGCTCCCCCAGCCGTGCGCAGGCCGCACCGATCATGGCCACCCGGTCAGCCAGCGAGCCGACCGGCATGCTGCCGAATCCGAAGTAGATCGGCGGGGTGCCGGCAACGATCCACGATGCCACTTCGTCGTCAACCTCGGTGGGCCGCTCCATGGTCAAGGCACCAACAAACGGTCGCCGCCCGTCCCACTCGGCCGCCAGGCCGGGAAAGCAGAGTTCGTCATAGGCCTGAATCTCCAGCGATCCGCGAGTTGCCATTCGCTGCGGGGCCGGGCTCGATGCATCCGGCAGGCCCAATTCGCGACGCTGCGCGTTTTCGACACCCTTGGTCATGCGCCAGTACAGCTGGTCGAGCGTCTTCATGGTGGAGCGAACCACCGGGGCGGGGAAGCGCGCCGGAAACGCGACCTGGCCATTAGGCCGCATGGGAAAGAAGTGCAAGGCGGCCAGCGGTACGTTATAGCGCTCGGCGACGTTGGCGACGACCTCTTGGTAAATCTGGCCGGTCAACAACATGTCGGCCCCTGCTGCCACCGGCGCCAGCGTTGTGCCCAGCTCTGCCCAGCCCCGCGTCACGGGCGCCATGGCTTCCCGCGCCAGCTTGACCGGGTTTTGGAAGCGCCACCCGTTGTGCAGGAATTGCTCGTCCAGCTCCCGCTGCGAGTCACGGTGCCCGTAGGCGACCGCCGGCAGTCCGGCCGACTCCACGAAGCCGATCAGGTTCGGCGGAACCGCCAGCAGCACGTCATGACCACGGCGCTGCAGCTCGAGTCCCACCGCGGCGCAGGGCTCGATATCGCCGCGGGTGCCGTAACTGGCGACGACAGCCTTCATCTTCAAAGCACCCTTACGTGACCGTCAATCTTTCACGAAGTGGTAGATGCGGTAGGTGAAGCCGCCATCACGGCGCAGGTCCCGGTCCATCAGGTTGGCGGCATAGCGGGTCACTGCGCCCACAAACGCCGGCGCTCGGCTGCCGACCTGCTCCTGAGTGCGACGGGTAATGGCGGCCAGCCCGCGTTTGGCCTCCGCTTCAATATCGCGTTCGGACAGCTTGCGCAGCGGGGCGGCAGCTAAGACCGCCTCCCATCCGGCGATATGGGGAATCCGACGCGAATCGGTGTACAGGAAGTGCCCGCCCGGACGAAGCACCCGCACCACTTCATCGAGGAACCGCGGAAAATCGGGATACTGATGCGAGGCCTCGACATTGAGCACCACGTCGAAAGATTCGTCGGGGAACGGCAGGCTCATCGCATCGCCCTGGACAAAGTCCAGCCCAGGCAACCGATGCCGCCGCTGGCACAACTCGATGCTGGCCGGATTCAAGTCCAGGCCCGTGTAGGAAGCCGGGTGCAAGGTGCGCACGATGTAGGACGCTCCGCCGCCGGCACCGCAGCTGACTTCCAGCACCTTCTTGCCCGTGAGATCTACCTGGCTAGCTGTCTGATGGTAGAGCTGAATGCCGTAGCGGTTCTGCTCGTCGGCTTCTGACAGGGGCAGTCCAAACGGTGGGTCCTCTTCGTAGCCGAAGTTGAAGAACACCACGTCACTGCCGACCTGACGGGTACCTAGAGGCAGAAAATACTTCGTCGTGAGTTTCGCGACGAAGGGGTTGGATTGCAGGCGGTATCTAAGAGCCACGGGGAAGAGTGTCGCATGCGTCCCGTGCGCAAGAAGCATTTTGCCTACCTTGCGGATGGGGTTGGGTATGGCACGGGCGCCACGGCGGATCCCTGCTGCGAGCGCCCGCGTTTCGCCGACGACGCGCCGCGGTGGCTGTCATCTTGCGGACGCTCGCAGGCGGATCGGGAGCCTGCGGGGCCACTTCGGATCAGCACACCCGTCCAACTTTGCCGACTTCGAACTACCGCTCAAGCACCTGAAGTTTCGGTCGCGAGCGTCCGATATTCTCGGCAACGCAACTGATTTTCTGCGTCTGAACAGGCATTTTATCCCGCAAGCCAACGACATCCCAGCGTCGAAGTCCGGGCAGCACCGATACTCGGGAATCGGTCGTTCCCCCACCTGACCAGCGCTGCTCCCTGTACGGTTATTACGTGGCGCGGCAGCGGAAATCACACGACGAGGCCAAGGTCGGGGGGATCTTCGACCGCATTGGCGACTTCGTCGTCAAGCAACCGTGGCTGGTGCTCGGGTCCTGGATCGCCGTGGTGGTGGTACTCGTCCTGAGTTTTCCTCCCCTACAGGTTCAGGCCTCCAAGCACGAACCCAAACAACTTCCGGACAACGCGCCGACCATGATCGCCCAGCACGAGATGGCCCAAGCCTTCAGCAGCGGTGCCAGCGTCGGCGGCAAGGGCGGCTCCCTGCTGCTGATCATCCTGACCAATGAGAAGGGTTTAACTGCCGCCGACGAGGACGTCTACCACAAATTGATCGACAACCTGCGCGCGGATACGCAGGACAAGATGCAGGTGCAGGATTTCATGGGTACGCCAAAGGCGCGTGAAGTCTTCGAGAGCAAAGACAAGAAGGCCTGGAACCTACCCATCCAATTGCCGGGTGAGGCAACGTCTCCCGAGAGCCAGGCGGCTCTGCGCAACATCACCGCGATCGCCAAGAAGACGGTCGAGGGAACCCCGCTGAACGCGTACATGAGCGGACCGGTCGCGACCGTCGCCGACGTGCAGAAAATTGGCGAAGAGGACGTTCAGATCATCGAGGTCGGCACCATCATCAGCGTGCTGGTCATCCTGATCATCGTTTACCGCAACCTGGTCACCATGATGGTGCCGCTGGCCACCATAGGTGTGTCGATTGTCGGCGCGCAGGGCGTGTTGTCCGCACTGGCCGAAATGGGCTTTGTGGTCAATATGCAGAGCATCGTGTTCATGAGCGCCGTGATGATCGGCGCCGGCACGGACTACGCCGTGTTCTTGATCAGCCGATATCACGACTTCGTGCGACAGGGTGAAAGCTCGGACGTCGCTGTCAAGAGGGCGTTGATGTCTATCGGCAAGGTCATTGCCGCGTCGGCGGCTACCGTGGCCGTCACGTTCCTGGCGATGATCTTCACCAAGCTGGAAGTGTTCTCAGCCGTCGGTCCGGCGATTTCCATCTCGATCGTCGTGACGTTGTTGGCCGCCTGCACCTTCTTGCCTGCCATGCTGGTCCTCATCGGCCGACGCGGCTGGATCAAGCCACGCCGTGACCTGACCACCCGTTTCTGGCGCATTTCGGGAACCCGCATCGTGCGGCGACCCGTCATTCACCTGGTCGGCAGCCTGGTCATCCTGTTGGCTCTGGCCGGCAGTACGAGCCTGGTCAGGTTCAATTACGACGACCTCAAGACCGTCCCGCAGGACATGGACAGCGTCCGGGGCTTCAACGCGTTAAATCGTCATTTCCCGATGAACTCGATGAGCCCGATGGTTCTGTTCGTCCAGTCAAAGAGCGACCTGCGAACGCCGGCCGCTCTGGCCGACCTGGAGATGATGTCCCGCCGGATCGCCGACCTGCCGGACATCGTCATGGTGCGCGGCTTGACCCGGCCCAACGGGGAACCGTTGAAAGAGACGAAAGTGTCGTTCCAGGCGGGTGAGGTCGGCAGCAAGCTCGACGAGGCATCCACCGCAATCGCCGACCATAGTGGTGACCTGGACCATCTGGTCGGCGGTTCGCGCCAGTTGGCCGACGCCCTGGCCCAGATACGCGGGCAGGTCAATGAAGCTGTCGCCAGCTCCGCCGGGTTGGTCAGCATGCTGCAGAACATGCTGCAACTGATGGGCGGAGACAAGACGATCCAGCAACTCGACCAGGCGTCCGGCGCTGTGGGGCGCATGCGGGCGCTCGGCAACAATCTCAGCGGGACCGTCGCCGATGCGGAGCAGACCGCGGTGTGGGCCAGCCCCATGGTGACGGCCCTCAATTCCAGCCCAGCATGCAACGCCGACCCCGCGTGCGTGCGATCACGCGGGCAATTGGCAGCCATCGTCGAGTCCGGAAACAACGGCCTGCTCCGGTCGATCGCCGCGTTTGCGGTCACTTTGCAGCAAACGGACCAGTACCAGACGCTGGCGCAAACGGTGGGCAAACTGGATGATCAGCTGAAGCAGATCGTCAACACCATGAAGATGGTGCAGGGCCTGCCCAATACCCTGTCGCAGCTGCAACAGGGGGCGGGCGCCCTGGCAGACGGCAGTGGTGCCGTGGCCGATGGCGTTCAGGCGCTGGTCGACCAGGTGAAGAAAATGGGCGGCGGTCTCAACGAGGCCTCCGATTTCCTGTTGGGGATGAGGCGCGACGCGGAACGTCCGAGCATGGCCGGGTTCAACATTCCACCGCAGATCCTTGCGCGCGACGACTTCAAGCAGGGCGCCCAGGCTTTCCTGTCGCCGGACGGACACGCGGCGCAGTACCTGGTGCAGAGCGGTCTCAACGGTTTCACCGTCGACGGCATGAATCAAATCAGAAAGATTGTGGAAACCGCGAACTCCGCATTGCCGAACACCGAATTGGCGGGCGCCAAGGTCGCCCTGATAGGCATGCCGACCGTGATGGCCGATACCCGCGACTACTACAACAGCGACATCCGGTTCATCGTTATCGCGACCATCATCATCGTGTTCCTCATTCTGGTCGCGTTGCTGCGGGCCGTGGTCGCGCCGTTGTATCTCATTGCATCCGTGTTGGTTTCGTACCTGTCAGCACTTGGTCTCGGCGTCATCGTATTCCAGTTGATCTTGGGCAAGGATCTGCATTGGAGCCTGCCGGGCCTCTCGTTCATTTTGTTGGTGGCCGTCGGCGCCGACTACAACATGCTGCTCATTTCTCGGATTCGGGACGAGTCGCCGCACGGGGTGCGCGTTGGGGTCATCCGTACCGTGGGGTCGACGGGTGGGGTGATCACCTCGGCGGGCCTGATCTTTGCCGCGTCGATGTTCGGCCTATTGGCCGCCAGCATCACCACCATGGCCCAGGCCGGCTTCACCATTGGTATCGGCATTGTCATCGACACCTTCCTGGTTCGCACCATTACCGTTCCCGCGCTGGCCGCGATGATCGGCCAGAAAAACTGGTGGCCATCGAAGATGGGCCAGACCAACACCAACCGCAAGAAGAGCAAATGGGAGCAGCAGGCCGACGTGTGGGTCAGCCGCACCAAGCGCTTCGTGACGGGCAAGGCTCCGGCCCCGCCGCCCAAACCCAAGGTGGTCCGCGCGCCGAAACCAAAGCCGGTGGGTAGCACCGTCGATCTACTACCCGCGCATTCGCTACCGCTGTTCGGTCTCAGCACGGTGCCGGCCTACGACCTGTCCAGGTGCGCGTCCCAAACCAAGCGCAAGCGCAAAGCGAAAGACATGCGCCTGGGCAAGCAACAGGTCGACCACCTGCTCACCCATTCGTTACCGCTGTTCGGCCTCGCCGAACGGCCGGGTTATCAAGAGCTGCAACGAGAGTCGAACGGCGACGTTCCACTTGGTGTGGTGCAGCCGAAACCCGATACTCCGGTTATCACCTGAACCTGTCGCCAGGGCGGTCCAGCTACGCGTCCAAGCGTGCGAACTCGCCCCGACGATATATTTCCACGCACTGGGCCCGGCGCGGCTTGCCGCTCGTGGTGATCGGAATGCCACCCTGCGGCACCAGAACGAGATCGGACACGCTGAGTCCATGGGACTTCGAAATCGCCGACGTGACCTCGCGTTTCACATAGCCAAGGCGTTCGGCAGTCTCCTCGGCCGGCTCGTCTTTCTTCTTTATCTCGATTATGGCGACCAGCTTCTCGACACCGTCCTGCGGAACCGCAACCGCCACACATCGTCCGGGGCTGACCTGCTGGATCGTCGCTTCGATGTCGTCGGGCGAGTGATTGCGCCCGTACACGATCAGCAGATCCTTGATGCGACCCAAGATGAACAGCTCGCCCTCGGAGTAAAACCCGGAGTCCCCCGTCCGCAGCCACGGACCTTCCGGCGTGCCAGCAGTGGGGTTGACGATCGACGCGCCGAATGTGCGCGCCGTGGTCTCGGGATTTTCCCAATACCCCGAAGCGACGTTGCCACCATGAATCCAAATTTCGCCGACCTCGCCCTCCGGTCGTTCAATACCGGTGTCAGGGTCGACGATCCGCAAAGGCTGCGTGTCCACCACGCCGTAGCTCACAAGCGGTGTGCTGCTTTCGCTTTCGCCCTCGGTCCGTTCGGCGTGGCCGTCCGGCAACTTGGTCGAGTCGAAATTGACGACCTTGGGCGGTTCCCCCGCTTGGCGGGTCGCGATGTACACGGTGGTTTCGGCCATCCCGTAGGACGGACGGATGACCTTGGGGTCGAGTCCGAACGGACCGAACCGGTCGATGAAGCGCTTCACTGTGACTGGCTGCACCCGCTCGCTACCGTTGAGGATCGAATGGATGCCGCTGAGATCGAGCCCTTCGAGGTCTTCGTCTTTGGTCTTGCGTGCCGCCAGGTCGAACGCGAAATTCGGCGCGGCGGAGAAAGCCATGGTGTTGTTGGCGAGCATTTGTAGCCACCGGGCGGGCCGCTGCAGGAAACCGATGGGGCTGGTCAGCTTTGCGGGCATACCCGTCAGGATGGGCATGATCAGGCCCAGGAAGAAACCCATGTCGTGATAGAACGGCAGCCACGACACCACGGTGGAGCCCGGCGGAGCAAGCTTGCCGTAGACGCCGTAGTAGCCCGTCATGATCTGTTCGAAATTGGCGAACAGGTTGTCGTTCGAAATCATCACCCCAGCTGGCGTGCGAGTGGAGCCGGAGGTGTACTGCAGATAAATCGTGTCCGGCTGCTCATATTTGGCGCGGCCGGCCGCACCCGGTCGGCCGTCCAGGTCCAGCCGATCGAGTTCGATGATCTCGGTCTGGACGTCACCCGGCTGCTCCCGTACGTACTCGGCCACGTTGTCGACAATCGAGGAAGCCGTGAAAACGACAGCGGGCGACGTGTCGGCCAACACCGACGACGTGCGTTCGTCGTGGGCGCCGCCCATCGGAACCGAAAGTGGCACGGCGATGACCCCGGCGTGCAACGACGCCAAGAAGCTCACGACGTAGTCAAGGCTTTGCGGGGCTAGGATCAGCGCGCGGTCGCCCGTCGTCGCATTTTGCCTGATCAGCGCGGCAAGGTTGAGCATGCGCACGTACAACTGTGACCACGTCAAGGTTAGCTCGACACCGTCCCACTGGTGGTCGTAGTCGATGTATGTGAGGGCAATGTCGTTGGGCTGCAGACTCGCACGCTCGCGCACCACATTGGGAAGTGAGGATTCAACCACGGACATCAGCCTACCGTTGGTAGGGATCCATCTCTGCAAAACGGGATTCCGAACATGGCGGATAACCGCGGATAAGCGTGGTGGATAATCGCCTCATCGTGGACAACCGACTCGCGCACATGGATCAGGCGTCGTTTCTCGGGGTGCGGGCGCTCGGCTACGGGACACTGGCTCAGGTTGTCTGGTTGTACGATCGCCAGGTCGATATCGACGGGCTACGCCGCTTCCATCGCAACCTAGGCCGCGGCCTGCTGGGCCGTCGAATTGAACGTTCTCCCTTGCCTTTCGCCCGCGACCGGTGGGTCGTGTCACGGTGCCCCGACCTCGAGATGGCGAAAACACCAAGACCGCGCGGCGAGGTGAACACCTGGGCCTACGAGCAAGCCTGCCGGCCCATTGACCCCGAATACGGGCCGGGCTGGCGCCTGGGTGTGCTGCCGCTGGAAGGCTCAGGAGTCTCAAAAGGCGCAGCGATCAGCCTGGTGGCCTCGCACACCCTGGTTGACGGATTGGGGTTGGTTGAGGCGATCGTCGACGCGGCCCAGGGCCGGACGCGTGATCTGGGCTATCCCCCGTCCGGTTCGCGGACCCGACGGCGGGCAGTGGTCGACGACGCGCGCCAGACCGCGGCCTCGGTGCCGGAACTGGCCCGCGCGCTGGCTGCGGGAGTGCGACTGGTGCGGCGCAGCCGCAGGGAATTCGCGTCGTCGATCGCGTCCGCCCCGCCGGGCCCACGGACGGAGCGCGACGACCAGCCCGTCGTCGTGCCTACCCTGGTCGCCTACGTCGACCTGGCGCAATGGGATGCGTGCGCGTCACGCCTGGGCGGAACCAGCAACTCGCTGTTCGCGGGATTCGCCGCCAAGCTCGGCGTGCGCATGGGCCGCCATACCGAGGACGGCACGGTCGCTCTGGCGTTTCCGGTGGGGCAACGCATGCCGGGAGACACCCGCGGCAACGCGCTGACCTTCGCCAATATCACCGTTGACCCGACCAACGCGGCGTCAGATCTGGCGGAGATACGCGCCAAGCTCAAGCAGGCGCTCACCGAACGGACGGCGCACGCCTACGAGTTGTTGGCACCACTGTCGCTGGCCGCGATGACGCCGAAGTGGGCGGCCCGGAAGCTGGTGGGGGTCGGGCTGGGTTCGTCTGCGCTGCCGGTCGGTTGTTCCAACCTGGGTCCACTGGATCCGGCGGCGATTCGGCCGGACGGCTCCGATGCCGACTACGCGTACGGACGACTGATAGAACCCGGCATCAGCAAGCGGGCGCTGGAAGCCATGGGCGGTCAGCTTTTCGTGGCGTCCGGACGGACCCCGGGAAGGGTGTTCATTAGCGTGGCCGCCTACCGTCCCGGCCAGCAGAACTCTCCGGAAGCGTTGCGCGAGCTGCTATCTGAGACGTTGGCCGAATTCGGTCTGACCGCGGAGATCGACGGCTAACCCGCCGAGGTCGCGTCGCGTATCTGCCGGGCGTGGCGGAACTCGCGGAAGGGCGCTGTGGCCAGCGTCTTCACGTGCCGCCACCGCTGCGGCCCCAGGATGGCGACCTCGATCAGCAGCGCTAGCCAGGACGGGATCCACCACAGGGCGGCGGCGACGCGGATTCGGTTGGGCGACAACGGGTCCACCATCAGCCAGGTCAGAACACGTTGCCGGTCAAGCAGGTTGCGCCGGGTCGCCATGACTCGCGTCGTCGCAGTGGCCGTGGTGTGACTGCGCACCGAAAGCTCCTGTGGGACAAACTGTACCGAGGACCGGAGCATCACGCGCATCCAGAAGTCGATGTCGACCAACTGGAAGATATCGGCACGGAACCCGCCGGCGTCCAACGCCAACTGCCGCCGGAACATCACGCAGGTGGGTTCCCCGATCCAGTTGTCTTTGGCGCCGCGCGCCACCATCTGGGCAACCAGCGACGACCCTTGGTTGTGCTCGTCGAGTCTGCGGAAGTGGGTGTGGATCTTGCCGTATCGCTGCGCCCACTGGCGGTCGTCGGTGTCCACCCGCCGCGGCGCGAACGCCATGCCCACGGTCGGGTCGTCAAAGCATGCGGCGAGGGTCGTCAGGGCTCCGGGTAGCAGCCAGTCGTCGCCATGCACGAACTGGATCAGGTCACCGCGCGCGACTTCCAGGCACTTGTTGTGGTTGGCGTTGAGTCCTAGCCGGGGCTGGTTGCGGATCAGCCGGTCTCCGGGTCGCAGCAGCGCCGCAGCGAGGGCAGCGCAATCGTCGGTGGAGTCGTCGTCGACGACGACGATTTCGAAGTCGACGCCGTCCTGATCCAGGATGCTGCGCAGGCCGCGTTCGATGGTGGCGCTGTTGTTGTACATCGGGATGCATACCGAGACCCGCGGACCAGCAGCTGCTTCGTCAATGTCATTGCGGTTCACAGATTCCACCCTCGATGCGTCGTTGCGCACCTCGGAGCAGCTCAGAGAGCCGCCACACCCTGGACCAGGGTGAGGCAACCAACCCCGACGAGGATGGTGATCGTCATCTGTTGACGGTATGTGCGTACCCAGTTCTGGATCCGCAGCATCACCTGCTCGGTCCGCTGGGGAAGCGCCAGGTAGGCGACGAGCGGGATTTCGATGACCATGAGCACCAAGAGGGTGAACACGAAGAACGCCCCGAACTGAGTTCCGATCTCGGCTCCCGAGGCCATGATGAAGGTCAGCGCGATCACACTCTCCATGGGCGGCACAGATGTAGCGATTCCGACGATGAACGCGGGCCAAACGACGTCGCAGTTCAGCATCGCCTGCATGCGGGCTCCCGCCCGAGCAATCAATCCCGGCGGACGCTGCTCCAGCACCATGGTCGGCATTCCGCCCCCACCCACCGCTACCGGGATGCCCATCTGTGCGCGCGACCGCGCCACCGATCGCGCCGCGAGCAGCAGCATAATGACACCGAAGGTGATCTGAAGACGTCCACCCGACAAGACGACCGTTGTTTCTCTGAACTCGTTAGCCACGGACACTGCGGTGTGAATTGCTACGACTGCAAGTTCACGGACGAAAACAAGTACCGCGATCGCAACGCCGGCCGCAGCCACCATCCCGCCAGCCCAGAAGACGAAAAGGTTGAGCATGGGACGCTTCCGCGACAGCATCACCACGGCAAGACCCAGCCGTGCGGGATCTATTGCCATCCCAAGGCCCATCAACAACACCATCGACCACATCACAGAGGACGTTACTAAAACCCGACGCCGCTCGCGGCGTTACTGAGAAATTGCTAAAAAATAGTGCCTGAGCAGCCACGATGACCCGCAGGAACCACCATACGGCGGCGCGAAGTTCGAACGAATTGGCGACCATCCTCATGGTCCGGCGCCCTACCCGACGTTTGCCTGCACAAGTGTTCGGTCGAGACCCGACGCCGTCTACCTGCTGGCTATACTCCGCGAGCGTGTGCTGTACGTCCGCCGTCCGCAAGACCGCGGTGTCCGCCCCACGGATCCTTACCGCAGCGCACGAAGGAGGCTCGCGGTGACCGAACCGGCAGCCGAGCGACCCGAAGTCAGTCCCAAAGTCAGCATCGTGACAACCACCCACAATCAGCAGGCCTACGTCCGCCAGGCGTTCGACAGTTTCGTCGCCCAGCAGACCGACTTCCCCGTGGAAATCGTCGTCGCCGACGATGCCTCGACCGACAGCACGCCATCGATCATCCGGGAGTACACCAGCCGGTACCCGCACATGTTCCGTCCCATCTTTCGGCCGCAGAACCTGGGCCTCAACAGAAATCTGGTCGGGGCACTGTCGGCTGCCCGCGGCGAGTACATCGCGTTGTGCGAGGGCGACGACTACTGGCTTGATCCACTGAAGTTGAGCAAACAGGTGGCGTTCCTCGATCGGCATCCCGAGGCGGCGGTGTGCTTTCATCCCGTGCGCGTGGTGTGGGAAGACGGATACGCCAAGGATTCGAAGTTCCCGCCGGTCCATGTGCGCGGCAGATTGAGCGTCGATGCGCTGATCTTGCTCAACTTCATCCAGACCAACTCGGTCGTATACCGCCGGCTGGCCCGTTATGACGACATACCGCCCGACGTCATGCCGCTGGACTGGCACCTGCACGTTCGGCACGCCGCCCGCGGCGAGATCGCCATGCTGCCCGAGACGATGTCCGTCTACCGCCGCCATGCGCGGGGCATGTGGCACGACCAGGTCATG
>JALHRH010000129.1 GCA_022841565.1 Mycobacterium sp.
CCAGTCGTGGCCGATCACCACGTCATGCTCGGAGCCGCCAGCCGCCGTTCGCACCCGTAATGCGTCGTGCATCAAGGCGCCCACGTGGTAGCAGCCGTCCAGCGGAATCGAGGACGGCGCGTACCCACGCATGAACGGCGCCACCACCCGCCAGCCGGCCTCGGCCAGTCGGGGTGCGAACTTGCGCCATCCGTAGGCGGTGTCGGGAAAGCCGTGCAGGCACAACGCAATCGGGCCGTCAGCGGGCCCCCAGGTTAGGGCTTTCAAGTCACCGTTGGAGCCCTTCACGTCTATCCACCGTGGTTCAGACAACTCGACTCCTGTTCGCCATGGACAGCCCGCACAGTCCAACGTAACCGGCCGCAAGGGGGACAAGAAGCCCGTCGATCGGGGGACACGACTTTCCTCCCCATTGTGGCTGCTCGGCCGACAGACCACAGCCTGTCGTCACGGAAAGCTGATCTCAGCACAGGGAGGAGCAACAACGATGATGGCCACCGCCTTACCACCAGACCTACACTCCGCTCATATGTACACCGGGCCAGGTGTCGGTTCCATGTTGGCCGCCGTGGCGGTCACAGACCAACTTGCGGCCGATCGCGAAGCCACGGTGATTTCGCCCATCCCGTACCACAAGCTGGCGCTGATTCACCTGTTTGTTCGCCCGACGTCGGAATCCCGACCCGAGCTCCCAACCCTGCGAATCCGTCCGGAGGCCGTCGGATGATGACAGACACGACAACAACGGCGCGGGCCCGCCGCTGGGCCAAGACCGATGCGACCCAGCGCCGAATCCTGGACGCAGCGACCGAGGTATTCGCCACCAAGGGCTTCACCGCCGCAACGATCGCCGAAGTCGTCTCCGGCTCGGGTGCCAGCATCGGCAGCATCTACCACCATTTCGGGGGCAAGAGTGAACTGTTTCTGGCGATCTTCCAGCAGTTGGCCGACGCCGTCCAACGACAGATCCCGGCCGAAGCGGGGCAACTCGGTGACACTTTCACCGACCGGCGGCGGGTTTTCCAGCTCCACGTGCGGGCCTACCTCGAAGCGATGTGGGAAAACCGGCGCGCGGCCCGGGTGCTGTCGTCCGGCGATACACCGCCGGGGTTCGAGATCACCCGCCGCAAGCGCCTTGCGTCGGTTCTGCACAACTGGATGGCGGTGCTCGAACTGGACACATCGCCGCGTAACCAACTGATGGTCCGCGTTCTGATCGCGACGGTAGCCGAATCAACGCTGATGGTCATCGGATGCGAGGACCCCGACGACGTGCCGCCCATCATCGACGCCACCATCGAATGGATCGACCGGATCACCGAGTGAGCTCAGGCGCGAGCGGCAGCTTCCTCCAGTTCGGCTATGTCGATCTTGCGCATGCCGTGCATGGCCCGGGTGGCTGCCGCCGCACGGTCGGAACTGGAATCGGAGAGCAATTCGTAGAGCCGGTCCGGAATGATCTGCCAGCTCAGCCCGAAACGGTCTTTGAGCCAACCGCATTGCGACTCCTCCCCGCCGTCGGTTAGCCGCTCCCAGTAGTAGTCGACCTCGTCCTGATCTTTGCAGTGCACGGTGAAGGATACTGCCCAGTCGAAGGTGAACGCCGGGCCTCCGTTGATCCCGATGAACCTGGTGCCATCCAGCACGAAGGTGCCGCTGAGCACCGTTCCGGGTTCGCCCGGTCCCGCCTCGGTGGTCCGCTGTAATTCCTCGACATGCGAGTTGGGGAAGACCGAGGTGTAGAACTCGGCCGCCTCCTCCAGGTTGTCGTCGAACCACAATGAGGGCGTGATCGCCGGCATGTCCGTCTCCTAGCTGTCGGGTCTTTCACGGAACAGACCCCGGCGACATTGAAAACTCACCGAACTTGCCGGAAAAGATTACGGATGTAATCATCTGTGGGTGGGGTTGCTGGACGACAAAGTCGCCGTAGCCACCGGTACCAGCCGGGGCGTCGGCGTGGCCAGGCGTCCGACCGAGCGGGCAGGCAGCGTCGCGATGCAGGTGGCCGCTCATGGCCTTCGGCCGCTCGACCACCTCTGCGGGGTGATGCGGTGACGGGCCCGCGCCGACCTCCCGGCGGCGGACAGGCCCGCGCCGAACGCAGTCGGCAGGCCGTCATCGACGAAGCCGTCCGCTACATCCTCAAAGAAGGCTTCGCACCACCGAGCGTGCGCCAGATCACCGAACGCGCCGGATTGACCTGGGGCGTAGTGCAATACCACTTCGGTGATCTCAACGGAATCCTGATGGCGGTGCTGGACAGGGGTTTTGCCGATCTCCTCGAAACACTCGAGCGTCTGCCCGCACAGGCCGCGCTGATACCGCCGCCTAGCCGGCCGGCCTTCGTCGTCGACGCGGTGTGGCGGGCGTTCTCCAGCCCTACGTCGATGGCCGCGCTGGAGATCCTGATCGCCACGCGCAGCGCGCGTACCGCGAAGGCCAACGCCCACCTAGCCGCGATGTCGGCCCGGATGACCGAGATCGGTGAGCATCTGGGTGCCCGGCTCGCGCCGGCCCAGGCAACCCGGCTGGGCAACCTCATCTGGGCCACCATCCGCGGCCTGGTGGCCCTGCAGCTGACGTGGCCAAAGCCGCTGGACAGCAGTCGCGACCGGGAGATGCTCGCCGAAGTCATCACCGCGTATCTGGCCTCAACCGAAGGAGATCCACCACTATGACGAGCAGCGCAGCGACGGTTGAATTTGCCGGGGTAGACGGGATCACCCTGGTAGCTGACGAGTGGAACCGCGGCGCTTCGGGCGGCCGGGCGACGATCCTGATGCTGCACGGGGGCGGCCAGAATCGGTACTCCTGGAAGAACACCGGCCAGATCCTGGCCGACGACGGGTATCACGTCATCGCGCTCGACACTCGCGGGCACGGCGACAGCGACCGCGCACCGCACGCCGACTACGACGTGCAGACGCTGACCGCCGACGTCATGCGCGTGCTCGACGCGATCGGCCGGCCGGTAGTGCTCATCGGCGCCAGCATGGGCGGGCTGACCGGCATCCTGGTCGCCGACCGCGCCGGCCCGGAAGTGGTGACCAAGTTGGTGCTCGTCGATGTGGTGCCTCGATTCGAGAAGAACGGCAGCGCCCGCATCCGCGATTTCATGATGACCAACATCGACGGCTTCGAGTCACTCGAGCACGCCGCGGACGCGGTGGCCGCCTACTTGCCGCACCGGACCAAGCCGCGCAGCCCCGAGGGCCTCAAGAAGAACCTGCGGCTGCGGGACGGACGCTGGCATTGGCATTGGGATCCGGCGTTCATGACCAAACCCGGAGACGATCCGGAACTGCGCACCCAGGGCTTCGAGGAAGCCGCGACCAGCCTCACCATCCCGGTGCTGTTGATCCGCGGGAAGCTGTCCGACGTCGTCAGTCCCGAAGGCGTCGAACACTTCCTGACCCAGGTGCCACACGCGGAGTTCGTCGAACTCTCCAATGCAGGGCACACCGCCGCGGGTGACGACAACGATGCCTTCAGCGACGCCGTGGTGGCGTTCGTCGAGCGGGACGGGCCCCGTTCGCGCTCCCGGTCGCGCCGAGGGTGAATCTCGCGACGCGACGCGCCGTGATACGCCGTGCATTTCACGCTCGAGGGCCTGGGTCGGCCCCCCGGCTCAGTTCGCCGGTTTCTCCGCGTGGCCGCCGAACTGCTTGCGCATCGCCGACAGCGTCTTGTTGGCGAAGTCGTCGAGGTCCCGCGACGCGAAGCGGGACTGCAGGGCGGTGGTCAGCACCGGCGAGGGAACGCCCTCATCGATCGCCGCGATAGCCGTCCACCGCCCTTCGCCCGAGTCGGAAACCCGCCCGGAAAACTCGGTCAGGTCGGGCGAATCGTGTAGGGCGATCGCGGTCAGATCGAGCAGCCACGAGCCGATCACGCTGCCGCGACGCCACAGCTCGGCGACATTGGGAATGTCGAAATCGTATTGGTAGCACTCGGGGTTGGACAGCGGAGCGGTTTCGGCGTCGCCCTTTACGATGCGAGTGCCGATGTCAGCATTGCGCAGGATGTTCAGGCCCTCAGCGAGCGAAGCCATCATTCCGTACTCAATTCCGTTGTGCACCATCTTGACGAAGTGCCCCGCCCCGGTCGGGCCACAGTTCAGGTAACCCTTCTCGGCTTGGGCGACCTCACCGACGCGGCCCGGTGTGCGCGGCGCCGCGTCCACCCCGGGCGCGACGGTGGCGAAGATGGGCTCGGCGCGATCGAACGCGTCCGGGTCACCGCCGATCATGAGACAGTACCCACGTTCCCGACCCCACACGCCGCCGCTGGTGCCGACGTCCAGCAGACGAACATCATTCTTGGCCAACGTCTTTGCGTGCTTGATATCGTCGCGGTAGTACGAATTGCCACCGTCGATCACGATGTCGCCGGGCTCCAGCGTCTCGGCCAATTCCTCGATCACCCCGGTTGTGATGGTGCCCGCGGGCACCATCACCCAGACCACTCGCGGCGCAACAAGTTTGTCGCGCAACTCCGCAAGCGAGGACACCCCGGTGATGCCGTCCTCCCCCGCCATCGCCTCGACCGCCGCGGAGCTGTGGTCGTACACCACACATTCATGCCCGCCGGTTACCACGCGGCGCACAATGTTTGCGCCCATCCGACCGAGACCGATCATTCCGAGTTGCATCTTGTTGCGTCTCCTTCAAGTGGTCCGGTTGTTACGACTGCAAACGAAACTTGAGGTGTTGCTTGCCCGTGGCGGCCGGACTCAACCCTAAACACGCGCCATCAACCCGACAAGGTGGCCGAGTGTCGGCCTGTCAGGATGGTGACCATGGGTGACGCGCTGCATCTGGCGGTCTACATCCTGGCCGGCATCGCGGTGGTGGAAGCGGGCGGGCTCATCGCGCTATGGCGGCTACACGATCGCAACCGCCAAGAACTGGAAGAATTGCGCCAGAAAACCGACGCCCGCAACCGGCTGTTGGCAGGTAGTCGCGAAGCCGTTAAGACAATGTGGAATACCGCCAACCTGATGCGTAAAGAGGGTTTCGGCGCCGTGGTACGCAGCTCCATCGAAGACCTGGCGGACTGGGCTGAGGTGGAGCGGCCTGACCTGGCCCGGGTCACTCCGGACGGCCGGGTGGTGATTCTGTTCTCCGACATCGAGGAGTCCACCGCGCTCAACGAAAAGATCGGCGATCGGGCCTGGGTCAAACTGATCGGCGCCCACGACAAGCTGATGCATCAGCTCGTGGCGCGGCAATCCGGGCACATAGTAAAAAGCCAGGGCGACGGATTCATGGTCGCCTTCGCACGCGCCGAGCAGGCGGTGCGATGCAGTGTCGACCTACAACGCGTCCTACATGACGATGCAAAGCGCAAGCGACATAATGGAATTCGTGTTCGGATCGGCATTCACATGGGCCGGTCGGTGCGCCGCGGCGACGACCTGTTCGGCCGCAACGTCGCCATGGCCGCCCGCGTTGCCGGGCGGGCCGTGGGCGGTCAGATCCTGGTGAGCGAACCTGTTCGGGACGCCGTTCGCGACTGCGAGGACATCCGCTTCGACCAGGGACGCGAGGTCGAATTGAAAGGGTTTTCGGGCAGTTACCGATTGTTCGCAGTGGAAGCCTCGGAAGCGGAACCCGAGCCCGAGCGGGACCGGTAAACGTCCCCGTCCGATTCGGCCAGCCGCTGGTGCAACCGTGCCCGGATCTCGTCGGGCGTGTAGGCACGCCGTTTCCGTTGATCACGCACCACCAGTGCACCACCGGCGACGACGCCGGCCACTCCGGCCAGCCCGATCCACTTCCAAACGTTGCGCATCGGCACAGGCTATCCCCCATTTAGAGTGCTTGCGTGAACTCCAGCACGCTCACCTTGGACCAAGCGCTGAACGAAACCCGGACCGGCGACCTGTGGCTGTTTCGGGGCGGATCCCGGCCCGACCGCGCGATCCAGACGTTGACGAACGCGCCGGTGAACCACGTCGGCATGACGGTGGCCATCGACGACCTGCCGCCACTGATCTGGCATGCCGAACTGGGCGACAAGCTCGTCGACATGTGGACGGGCACCAACCACCGCGGTGTTCAACTCAATGACGCCCGGGACGTCTTTCTGCAGTGGACCCAGCGCTACCACCAGCGCTGCTGGTTGCGCCAGCTGGCGCCGCACGCCAACCACAAGCAGGAGAACGAACTACTGCGGGTGATCGCGCGGATGGATGGCACCGCATTCCCGACCACCGCGAAGCTGACCGGCCGGTGGTTGCGCGGTCGGCTACCCACGATCAACGACTGGTTCCGCGGAATTCCGTTGGTAGAGAAGAAGGTCCGAGAGCGCACCGAGCGTCGCAGGACAGAACAGCGCAAGATGGGCCTGTCCACGGCTTATTGCGCGGAGACCGTCGCCGTCACCTACGAGGAGATGGGACTGCTGCTCACAGACAAGGACATAAACTGGTTCGACCCGGGCAAGTTCTGGAGCGGTGACACCCTGCCGCTGGCCCCGGGCTATGAGCTGGGCAAAGAGATCGCCGTCATCGGCTAAACCGGCCCGACTTCCACCCTGGTGACCACCGGCGTGGGGTTCCGGGTCAGATCCAGTACCGGGCAGTGCGCATCCACGGCGTCCTGCAGTTCGCGATAGCGCTCCGGCGTCTCCGGTCCGCGCACCCGCACCACCACCCGGACTTCCTGGAACCCGGCGCGGACGGTGCCCTCCAGGCCGAAGAAGCCCCGTACGTCGAGGTCGCCCTCAGCGTGCGCCGTGATCTCGTCGACCGCGATGCCCAGCCGCTCCGCCCAGAACCGCCACGTCACGATCTGGCAGGACAGCAATGAGGCGAGGTAGTACTCGACGGGGTTGGGCGCTTTACCTTCCCCGCCCAGCGGTGGCGGCTCGTCGACCTCCACGCGATACTGGCCGAGCCCGACAGTGCTGGCCACCGCGTCGTGCGCGTCCGCCGACGCCTCGAAGACGACGCGGGCTTTGGCGGGGTCCGCACCGACCGCACTTGCGGTGGCCGAGATGATGCCGCCCAGATGGGTAACCGAGGTTGTCACAGGAGCAATCCTTCCGTCTCTGCAAACCTACGGAATACCGGCGCGCGGATCGACCGTCCGGCGCATCGTGAATCGAACATCCAAATTGCGCCGCATACTTTCGGCCGGACTGCGGTATTCAGTGGGTCAGGCAATCATCGGTGCGAAATTGCCGGAGTAATGGCGCAAGCCACATCCGTGGCGCATTGTGATCTGCTACACAAATGCGCACAACGGATGTGGCCGCGGAGTTCAGTGATTTGTGATCTGAATCGCACTACGGATTTCTGAAGGGTTATGAATCTGCCATTCCCGGATCGCCGGCCGGACCGGGCTCAGGAGCCGCATCGGGTGCCGGCGGAGCCGTGTCAGGCGCCGGCGGGAGCACTTCCGGGCCCGGGTCAGGAGCGACGGCAGCGACCAGTTCCACCGGTCCGTCCGGAGCGGGCGGACCATCCGGGAGGTCGATGTCCTCGACCGTGAGGAACATGTGATGGGTGAATTGTGGCTGGAAGGCGCCACCGCCGCCGATGCGGACACCGCCACCCTCACCGCTGGATACGGGGGTACCGTCCGGCAGGGTCACAGCAGTGTGGCCGCCGTTCCAGCCGATCACCACAGCGTTGGGAGCGGTGCCGTGCTGAAAGCCGCGGGCCGCCAACGCGGACTCCTCGTTGCCGGTATTGAACCGGCTTCCGAAAACCGGCCGGTCGGCAGCGGCATTTGCGACCCACGACGCGAGCCCTGAACAGTCGGTCCCAGCAGGAGAATCGCCACCCGGAATGTAGGGGGTGCCGGAGACCTGATTAACGAGCGCCAACAGCGTTGCTAGAGCAATCATGGCCAGAAACCTACCGACCATATGCATAGGAAATCAAAATTTGTGTTGCTAATCACTGAATTCGAATAAGCCGCTGACCTGCATATACCGCAGCTATGTCACGCAATAATCTATAAAGTGACACAGAAGTGATCACTGTGAATGTGAATATCATTCAGCAAATTACGATACCGGTCCTTCTGGGCGTTTCTAACTGGGTGAACATCTCTCAGAGCATTGTTACAGCAACGTCAGCATTGAACATCCAGCACGCCGAAACCGCCGATAATGGCTGCCTCGCCGGTGACATTGCGGTCACAGGCGTGGCCCAGACCACAATCGTGTCAGCGCGCGAACTACGGATGCCTCAAGTCGCGGTGCCAGACGATGTTGAGGACGTTGCCGTGGGCCGAACCAGCTGCGATCACGCTATCGGCGTATTCAAACAGGTCTCATCGAGAGGGCGGGCCAGCCGCACAGCGAATAGCTGGCCGTTACCGCGCGTTCCAGTTCGCCGAATTCGCTGGTGCCGAACAACACGGCGCTCATCTGCGACAACCCGTTAAGCGGCGCCGGCTCAAGGCCGTGCCATCAAGCGCACCGACATTAGCCAGCGCTCGACGGTTTGGTGCACTCGACCATGGTATCCACCGACGTCAATCGCAGGCGCCGCGCGAAGCGGTGCAGGCACCGCGCGAAGCGGTGCGGGCGCCGCGCGAAGCGTGCAGGCGACGTTGTGTCACGCGCCGACCCCCGCCTGGCGACCAGAGGTCCGCACTCCACCCATGGAGCGACTGGCTGATGTGTCCGGAATATCGCCGGGTTCTTCGTTAAACTGCCTGGGTAATCGCGTCGCGACTGCCTAGGTGGTCACACGCGCGGAAATCGCTCAAGGAGGCGTACGCCATGGTGTTGGCGAGAGCCATAGCGTTGACAGTCCTGTCTGTGGGATTGGCTGCGCCGGCCTACGCGGATGCGACCGACGACGCATTCATCACGAACCTCAGCACCTCCGGCATGAATTTCGGAGCTCCCGACAAAGCGATTCAGGTCGCGAAAACGGTTGTCTGCGGCTCGCTCAAGGACAACCCCAGCACCACCAATGCAGAGCTGACCACGAAGGTCGCCACTGCGACGAACTGGCCGGCTCTCAACGCTGCCTACTTCACCGGTGCTGCGATTCAGGCCTACTGCCCGCAGTACGGCTCCCTGACCCCACCCAGTGTTCCCAGCAAGGTCCCCACTGCGCCCAGCACGGCTCCGTCTCCGTCGACGCCGACACTTCAGCCTGCGTAAGCACGTCACCGTCAAATCTCAAGGCATGCAGCGAGACCCGGCAACGACGACGGATCGACAAAAACGCGTCGGTCGATCGCCGGACCGGTGGCACCGCGCGCCGTCGTGACGTTATTCCCCGTCACGGGGTCGTTCGCGATGGCGGTGGTAGTCGCTGGGCTGCGTCGCTGGGCAACCGATCCAACCGCGTACAACCTTGGCTTCGCCATTCATCGGCTCGGCTGTTGCCTCGCAATCCCCTTGTGGCTGTTGGGTTCTCGGGATGCCTTGAACGAATCTCCGGGCTCGCTCATGAACGCCGTCTTCCGCCGCATCCGGACCGTCCGCGCAGGGATCGTCACCAGCGTGCTCAACGCACACCAAGCGGTGGCCCGCCGCTGCCGGGGTTCGTTGACCCGATTACCGCCGTTTGATCACACCGGAGTCCAGATTCCGTTGTTCCAGAATCCCCAGCTGTTGGCAGTGGGGTTCCACATCAACTGGGCTCCAGGCGCCCATGCCGGCTGCGGTGGCCGCGGGGGCGCCCACCCCGGCGGCGGACCCCAGGGTCCCCAACCAACCGGAGCGTACGGGCCCCCCGGACGTTGCCAATCGTGGCAGTGATTCCAATCCCAGTTGTAGACGTCACTCCAGCCCGGATCCCATGGATCACCCGGACACCAGTGATAGGCCGGAGCCGCCTGGGCCCGCGGGGTGGCCCCGCCGGCCATTCCCACGGCGGACGACGCCACCACGAGGCCCACCAGCACGCCGGTGGAACGTCGAACCCAGGGTCGCGTGAGCTTTTCAGTCGCCATCTCCTAAGAATTTCCCTCCACCGGGGTCTAAGCAAGGAGTGATTCCCCGGCGTCTGGAGCCATCGGGTCCCTTGGCACGGCTTTCGCGTCACGGCTGCCCCCTTGCGAGAAGTAGAGTGCGCCCCGCGGGCGACCGATCGCCTCAGCGAGGCACGTAGCGCAGCGATCTCGCGCGTCAGCGTCGACGAAACCACCACCTTGTCGATGCCCGCCGGCGCCACAGCCTTAGGAAGGTGGTGACGAACGGCAATTGCAGAACGCCTGGACAAGGTGAGAGTGACGGGCAATCTGGTATCTCCCGAAGTCCCTTTCTCCTATGCCTCTTCGACTCAGGTGACCACGCCGGAACTTGTGGCCCGAGGCTGAGGACCGGACCCGCAAGGCTGCTGAGGCGATGTTTGCCGACATTGTGTCTGACGCTGTGGTCCCATGTGATCCAGCCAGAGCGAATAGCCAGTTCAACTGCACCTGTAGACGTTGAACCGGAACTCGACCACGTCTCCGTCGTCATTGGTGACCGACGACGTCGATACCAGTCTCCCGGCTGACCGAGTTGAGGCGCTTGTCGCGCGTCCACAGTTTCGCTCCCGGTAGTAACGCGACCGAACCGAGGAGATGCACGTCCACGGCGCTCAACCCCCTGCCCCAAAGGCGCCTTCTGGCGACAAGGTTCAGAATTTCCTCGTGAGTCAGGATCGGGAACGCCCGGAGCTGGCCGAGGAGTTCAAGCACCTCGGCACGCTTCTTGATTGACCCCAAGGCCAACTCCTCGACGACGAACGGATGGCAACCGATCTCGTCCCGCCCAAGCAAGTCGACAAGCCCGGGTTCCGCCGCATGAAGGTGATCAATCCATACCGATGTGTCGACCAAAATCATGCGCTGTGACTGCGCCGTCGCGGCGCTGCCGTCGCAGACGGATCCGAACCTCCGAGCGCGGCCAGCCGGCGCGCGCTCTCAACTCGGATCAATGTTTCGAGACCCTCCCGCACGAGCGCAGACTTCTCCCGAATGCCGGTCAGGTCAGACGCTCGATCGACGAGTGCATCGTCGACTGTGATCGTTGTTCTCACCCTGACCCCCGCATCGAATCTAGCTTCATTTTATGACGATTCTGATGATACCCCTACTCGCCGATGCCGAGTGCGCCATTGGGCCCGGCCAATCTCCGCAGGACGCTTCGTCCATGCTGCAGCCGGAATCCGGAAGCCGTGCCGATCTCGATGTTGAGGCTGACGGCGCTAAAGTCTTGCCGCCCAACCCGCTGGCCAGCTACACGTTGAACCGGAACTCCACCACGTCGGGTCGGGCCAGATGAGGGTTGCGATGCGCGAGCTCGCTTTTGCGACGATGATCGCAACTCATGGAGATCGATGCTTGGTGGCCGCGTTTGGCGGAGGAGACGCGTAGGTGGCTAATCGAGCACAACGGCGAACCGCTGGACTCCGCCGTGAGGCGTGAGGTCGTCGCCGTCAACAACGGCGACATGGACCCGTCTTGGTGGGCGGGAGAATCGAGTGACGGAGTGTCCGAGTTGACGGATGGGGCCATCGACTGGATTGAAGCGACTGCCAACGGCGAGTAGTCCGCGTGCAGGCCGTCGTTGATCACCCACTCGTAGATGCCCTTCCGCCCAACCGCCGTGGATACGCCGTCGCGGCTTCCACCGGGCTCGAAGTGCGGGTTACTCCAGCCGAGCTTGAGCGTCCATGTCGGAGCTCGACTCGTTATCGTCGACCACCCGCGCTGGCGCTGTCTTCGCGAACAGCCCGGCGAGCCTCGCTGAGGAGGAAACTGTAGTCCGGGCGCAGAACGGCAACCAGCGAGCGCTCGAGCACCGCCTCTAAGTCCAACAGGACACGCTGCTCAGCTTGGTCGACGAACGGCGCTGGCGCACCGCGATCCGACGTGCGCGCCAGCCAGTCGAAGAGCACAAGCGCTTCGTCGCCGGAAAGGGTTATGGTGACGCTGTTTTCGCTCGCGCCGGTCATGCCTTCTTCTGCTGACCAGACGTTGCTTGAAACCGGAACTCCACCACGTCCCCGTCGGCCATCACGTAGTCCTTTCCTTCCATCCGGACCTTGCCGGCCGCCTTGGCCGCCGCCATGGAGCCGGCGGCGATCAGGTCGTCATACGACACGATCTCGGCCTTGATGAAGCCTTTCTCGAAATCGGTGTGGATCACACCCGCCGCCTTGGGCGCGGTGTCGCCTTGGTGAATCGTCCAGGCCCGCGCCTCTTTTGGACCCGCAGTCAGATAAGTCTGCAGCTTCAAGGTGTGAAAACCCGCGCGCGCCAACGCATCCAGGCCACGCTCGGCCTGGCCAATGGACTCCAACAGCTCCGCCGCGGACTCCTCGTCGAGCTCGATCAGTTCGGATTCGATTGCGGCATCGAGGAATACTGCGTCGGCCGGAGCGACGAGCTCACGCAACTCGGCGATCCGCTCTGCGTCGGTGAGCACCGATTCGTCGGCGTTGAACACGTACAAGAACGGTTTGGTGGTCAACAGATTCAGCTCCCGCAGCAAAGACGTGTCCACTCGCGCAGCAAACAACGTCTTGCCACTGTCGAGGATCTGTTGGGCGGCCACAGCGGCCTCGTGCGCCGGTTTGCGTTCTTTGTTGGTGCGAGCTTCTTTCTCCAGTCTGGGCAGTGCGCGCTCGAGGGTCTGCAGGTCCGCGAGGATCAGCTCGGTCTCCACGATCTCGATGTCGGAGCGGGGGTCGACCTTCCCCGAGACATGCGTCACATCGTCGTCGGCGAACACCCGCACCACCTGACAGATGGCGTCACACTCGCGGATATGGGCCAGGAACTTGTTGCCCAGTCCTGCCCCCTCCGAGGCGCCTTTGACCAGTCCGGCGATGTCGGTGAAGGTCACCGGCGCGGGCACGACGCGAGCTGATCCGAAAAGCTCCGCCAGCTTGTCCAGCCGAGGATCAGGCAGCGAGACCACACCCTCGTTCGGTTCGATCGTGGCAAACGGATAGTTGGCGGCCAACACGTTGTTGCGGGTCAGCGCGTTGAAGAGGGTCGACTTGCCGACATTAGGCAGACCCACGATTCCCAGGCTTAGGCTCACGGGAAACCAAGTTTAGGGGGCACGCCAGCGATTTCTGTTCAGTGATATACGGGCCTTCGGGCTCATTGCCGGTACGGTCAACGTGTGTCAGCGCAGCGGGAGAGAGCGGCGGTGGAGGCGAGTCACCGCTCCATTGTCCCTACCATCCCAGGTGTGCCGTGGTGGGCGGCGGTGCTCATCGCCGTCGGAGCAACGGCCCTGGGGTATGTGTTCGACGCCGGTCACAAGGAGTTGACCCACACCTTCGCGAGCCTTTATATCGCCGGCTGCGTCGTGGCCGTCCTGGCGGTACGCCAGGCGGCCGTGTTCACCGCGGTCATCCAGCCGCCGCTGATCCTGTTCTGCGCCGTGCCCGGAGCCTACTGGCTGTTTCACGGCGGCAAGGTCGACAAGTTCAAGGACCTGCTGATCAACTGCGGTTATCCGCTCATCGAGCGGTTCCCGCTGATGTTGGGCACCGCGGGGGTCATCCTGCTGATCGGTCTGATCAGGTGGTTCTTCGGCAAGAGCAGCCGGACTGCCACGGCAACCGGCGACTCGGCCACCCAAGGGCCCACGGCGGAGCGCTCACCCATGCTCGGCGGCTTGGTGGCGAAACTGAGCTCGCTGCTGGTCGGCAGTTCTGATGATGACGCGGACGCGGCCAACATCGCGCCGCCCGCTCACTCGAAAGGCCGGGCGGCCCGCACCAGCGGGACCGCCCGAAGCACCAGCCGGACGGCGCAGCGGCCGGTTCGGTCCCGCTCCCGGCATGCTCGCCCCGACGACGCCGTCGAACAGGGCGGTGAACGTCCACGCCGCACCGCCCGCAG